>JBARTN010000114.1:0-2532 GCA_049645265.1 Polyangiales bacterium | reverse complement strand
CAGAGGCGTCCGAGCCTTCGAAGACCACGGCGCTCCCCACGCCGTGTTCGCGGCAGCGACGGCTGAGCTCCCACAGCCGGCCCTGCAACTCGCGCAACCGTTTCCTGTACTCCTCGCGCGGTAGCTCGGCGCCGAGATCCAGGGAGGCGAGGATCCCCGCGTGATTCTGCTGCTTGCCCTGGGCCGCTTCGCTCGTCGCCACGGGCGGTTGCGGGGACGGCTCGGCGAGGCGCTTGACCAGCGCGTCGCGGATCGTGCGAGCGACGAGGACGTTACGGTGGCGGGCGTCGGTGCTCTCCACCAAGTGCCAGGGCGAGGCCGCTGTGCTGGTCTGCCGCAACAGGGCTTCGATGAGGGGCTTGGCCTCGTCGTAGCGCTCGTAGAGCTCCAGATCGATGTCGTCGAGCCGCACACTGCCCGGCGACTTCCTGGCCTTCGCCAGCCGCTTGCGGCGCTTGTCCGGGGGCAGATGCAGCCAGATCTTGAGCAGCAGCACGCCGTCGTCTACGAGCGTCTGCTCCACGCGGCGCGCGTGCTCCAGGCGCTGCGCGGCCTCCTCAGCGTCGCTCTCGCCGGTGAGTCGGTCCGCCAGCAGGCCCAGGCCGTAGCCGCCGGCAAGGATCCCGATCTCGCCCCGTGCCGGCAGAACCTGCCAGTAGCGCCAAAAGCGCGGGTATTGGCGTTCGTAGTCCCTGCGCCGGCCAAAGAAATGAGCGTCCAGGTAGCGCGCGTCCATCCAGTGGTGCAGGAGGTTCAGCACCTCGCTCACCGCCTCGTGGTCGTCCCCGGAGAGCACGATCATCACGGGGACGTCGCTCGTGCGCACCTCGAACTGGGTGTTCAGCAGATCGACCCGCAGCGGGGGCAGGGACTCCTCGTATTCCTCCTTGGAGACCTTGGCTCCCACCTCGGCGATTTCGAGCATTGCGTTACGAGCATACACCGGGATCGCTGTCGGAATCGAGAACTACTCCGGGAGCCTCAGTCAGACTCCGCGAAAGCGCTCCAGTCGCGCAGGAAGACAACGGCGGAGTTCCAACTTCGCATCGTTGGGGTCACCACCTTTGCCCGGCTTCGGTGACCTCGAACACTGGTACCGTTATCGGCTCCTTGGCGTCGACTCGCAAAGCACCTTTTCCATCCGCTGAGATCTTCGGGTCGAAGCTGGCCCCGGTGGTCGCACGTACCCCTTCGAGACTGTCCAAAGGGAAGTGCTTCAACTCCACCGCCGCCGTCGGCGCTTGCCCTGAGGCGCTCTGCTCAACCTGGGTCAGATCTTCTCTCGCAGCGGCTCGTGACTGCGCGCCGTTCAAACGACTGGCTCTTGGTGGCACTACCGGCGTAACCTTCCGACGTCGAGACGCGAGGAGCAACCAATGGAAGCCAACGCCAAGATCTACGTCACCGCCACCGGCGGCCCCGAACAGTTGAAGCTAATCGATGCACCGATCCCGGTGCCCGGCGCAGGCGAACTGCTGCTGCGAGTCGAAGCGGTCGGCGTTGCTTTTGCCGATGTGGTCATGAGGCTGGGTTTCTATCCGGGCGTCAAAGTCCCGTTCACGCCAGGCTATGAGGTGGTTGGCCGTGTCGTTTCGGGCGAGGGCTTCCCGCCACAAACGCGCGTCGCAGCGTTGACGGTGACCGGCGGTTATGCGCGCTACGCGGTCATCGCCGCTGCCGATTGCGTGGTGGTTCCCGATGCGCTGACCAGCCCACAGGCAGCGAGCCTCGTGCTCAACGGCCTGACCGCGTTTCAGGTGCTGACCCGCTGTGTCGCACAGCCCTCGGTCAAGAAAATGCTGGTGTGGGGAGCCGCCGGCGGCGTCGGCTCGATCCTGCTCGAACTCGGGCGGCATTTCGGCATCGAAACCTACGGCGTCGCGAGCGCTGGCCGTCAGGGTCAGGTAGCGAAACTTGGCGGGATCCCCATCGATCGCACCCAGGGCGACGTGGCGGACGCCGTCAAGCGTGCCTCGGGCGGCGGAGTTGACGCGGTCTTTGACGGCGTCGGCGGACCGGTAGCGGCGACCTCGTTCGCCGCGCTGAGGCCGGGTGGGTTAGTGGTGCTGTTCGGGTTCCAGTCCGGCCTCGAGGGTGGTAAGCGAGATTTCATCAAGATTGTGCGCAATCTGCTGACAGCTCCGATCAAGAGCACACTGTCGATTTTCCGCTCAGGGCGCGGCCTGCGTGGTTATCTCGTTACGGACTGGAAGACCACGCACCCCGATTTTTACCGCTCGGATCTGGCCGAGATTCTCGCGCTCGCCACCGAAGGAAAAATCACCCCGCTGATCGACCGGGAGTTGCCGCTCGACCAGGCTGCCGAGGCGCATCGCTTGATCGGCGACGGACGCAACCGGGGGAAGATCATTCTTTGTCCTTGAACAATACCGGCGCGATCCTCGGCCGAGCGCCGGCAGGGCCGTGGTTGTGCAGGCAGCGAACCTTCCCAGGTTTCCCAGGTTGAGATTCGGTCGTTCTATCCAGGTACCAACCCGACGAGGTTGTATCAAGATCGATGAGGCCGCGCGG
>JBARTN010000113.1:0-9409 GCA_049645265.1 Polyangiales bacterium | reverse complement strand
GGCAATCGCGCGAAAAGGCCGGGTCCTTGTTGTCGCCCTGGCCTTGGGTGAGCCGTGTGTACTCTTGGGTCTCGACGTTGACGGTGAAGATGTCGAAATTGCCATCGCGACCGCTGAACGCAATGAGTGGCTGCTTCGCATCGGCACACCAGACGGGCGTTTGATTGTGGTTGCCGCGGAACGTGACGCGCTGCACGTTCGCCCCGTCGCGGTTCATGCTGAAGATCTGCGGGCTTCCGTGACGGTCTGATACGAAAGCCAGCTTGCCGCCGGGTCCGCACGTCGGACTCACGTCGATCCCCCGGCTGCGGGTCAGGCGTCGCAGGCCGGATCCGTCGGGGTTCGAGCTGTAGATCTCGTAGTTCCCGGTTCGCGACGAGGAGAAGTAGACTCGCTCGCCGCAGATCGCAGGCGCCATGGTGATGCCCTTGCCGCCAATGACCCGCTTGCCTCCGGCGCGAGTATTGGTGATGAACATCCCCTGCTTGGTCATTCGCGTGTACCAGATCGAGCCTTTCCCGAAGGATGGAAGCATCGAGACCCCGCCGCCGCTCGAAACTCGCCGGACGCCGTAACCGTCCATCCCGGCGGCGTAGACGCTCTTTTGCCCGGGCCCATGCTTTCGCGCGAACGCGATCTCGGTTCCAAAGGGGCCGTACGTCCCAGTGACGACGCCGATCACCTGGTTGACGAAGTCGTGCATCCACTTTCGCAGCTCGGTCGAAGGCCCTCGATAGGTGCGACGAAGCGCGGGCGTCTCTCCTCCGCTCGACTGATAGAAACGAAGCTCGACGCTCAACCCGGCGTCGGTCCCAAAGACCTGGCCCTTGATGACGCCGTTGGCGCCCAGCACCGCCCAGGCGCCGAGGTCCACTCCGAGGCCGAGGCTTGTGGAATCGTGTCGGACCGAGCTCGGGCCAATGACGCGAAAGCCAGGCATCAAGCGGAAGTCGTTTTGCAAGACGGCCCCGCCACTCGCCGCGAGTTGCGTGGCGTCACCGATCAGGTTCGGAATCCCGATGCGAAACACCTCTTCGTCCGGCGCATCAATCTCGACGACGATTTTGTCTTCTGGCAACGGCGGTGCTTCGTCCTGCCCGATGACCGGCAAGGCCGAGACGACGAGCAGGCCAAGGGCAAGCGCGACGATTCCCGCTGCACGAATCCCCGCTGCTCCGATCCATCGATTTTGAACTTCGATCAACGTCATTTGCAACCTCAACGAGCGTGGCGCCCGACGAACACAAGAGAAACCGATTTCCCCAAAATCTGTTGCGCCACCGATTCCGGAGGCTCTGGAAGCTGCGCCCCCTCTGTCTGATGCAACCTCCGACGAACGGAATCATCGAACGCTTCATTCCCACTCGGACGTTTCACTTCGTAGTCACCGGCCCGTCCGTCCTTCGTGATCGAAAGCTCGACCATGCAGGCAAGCTTTTGAAGCTCCTCATCGGTGATCTGGGTGGGCACCTGCCAACCCCTGCGGAAGTATGAATAGAGCTTGCCGATGTAAATCTCGCGTTCATTTCCGCTGGCCTTGGTGCCCTCGACAATTCCGTCTGGATCGCCCTCCAGCTCCGGCCCCTTGGAAAGGTCAGAAATCGCGCCGGCCCGGGCACCAAGCTGTGACAGAAGATCCTCGTCGCGCTCCGTGCGCTCCTTCTTGGGCTTCGCGAGGCCTTTCTCGTTCTTCCCCGTGGCCACCGCAGCGATCGGTTCGGAGTCTGGTGCCTGTGGGACCGGCGCTGTTTGCTCCACGTTTGGAACTTCTTTGCTCGGCATACTGCGCGGCGGCCTCTTCTTCCCAAGTCGGACGAAACGCGTTTCGATCACTTCGATCGGTGCGGGCGGGAGCTCCTCGACACCGGCGCCAAAGATCGTCCCCATCCCGCCGAGCAAAAACGCGCTCAGCAAGGCCAGCGAAGGAGTCAGCACGAACGCCGCGAGCGTGAAGCCGATGCCTCCCATGATCTCGGACAGCGTTGGCTGCTCCGTCTCGAGAAGAGAGAGTGCCCGCCAGTCGCTCGCCCCCGGCATGGCTTATCTTGGCTCTCGGGTGAGCGGGTCGGTAACCAGCCCCATTTTTCCAATGCCGGCCTGGCGCACGAGGGCGAGAACCTGCGCAACTGCGCCGTACGGAACCTGCTCGTCCGCTTGCACGAACACCTCATCTACTTCGCGAATCCGCTCGTCTGTCACCAAGCGCTGCCGCAGGACGTCGAGCGAAACCTCTTCTTCGAACAGAAAGATGCGTTGGTCGCGCTGTACGGTGATCAGCGGCTGGTCCTGATCGATGTCCATTCGGGGCGCGTCGGCTTTTGGGAGGTCAACGTTGACGCCAGTCGTGAGCATCGGCGCAGCGACCATGAAGATGATCAGGAGCACGAGCATCACGTCGACTAGCGGAGTGACGTTGATTTCGCTGAGCGCGGTCGGGTGTCCTCCGCCATCGTTCGAAAAAGACATGGCCTAGTCCACCAACAAGTGACGACGGATGATATTCAGATAGTCGCTTGCGAACGCAGCCGTCTCGCTATCGACAACGCGAATGCGCCGTACGAAGTAGTTGTAGGCCATAACGGCGGGAATCGCGGCGGCAAGCCCGAGTGCCGTCGCGATCAAGGCTTCGGCGATGCCCGGCGCCACGACGTCGAGCCCGGCGCTCTTCTGGCCATGGATTGCGATGAACGAGTTCATCACGCCCCAGACCGTGCCGAAAAGCCCAACGAAAGGCGCGGTCGAAGCGGTGGTCGCCAGGAATGAGACCTTGTTCTCGAGCCGGGTCAGCTCCGCGTTCTGTGCACGGCGAAGGGCCCGCTCCACGTTGCCGATGTCGGCAGTGGAGGGGCGTGCATCGCGAGCGATTCGCGCAAGCTCGCGATAGCCCGCGCGAAACACGGTCGCGATCGGCGAGCGGTCATAGGGCGCCGATTGGCCGTGGATCTCGTTCATCGCCTTGCCGTTCCAAGTGCGACTCCGCTCCTCGGACCAAAATAGCTCGAGAAACGCTCGGCTCTGGTCGGTGACCTGCTTCAGCCGGATCCACTTCGCGCCGATGATGTAGAGGCACATCACCATCATGAAGACGAGGACCAGCAGGACGAACTGGACGACCGGCGAAGCGCCGACGACCAGTTGCCATGGATTGAGTTGTTCCGGTGCGCTCGTCTGAAGGAAGACGGAAAGCATCAATGGCTACCCCCCACGAGCGCACCCCCCATGCGCGTCAGTTCTCTGAGCCGGACACGTTACGGTCGCGAGCCCAGCCTGCTTCGTCGGTGCCTGTCGCCATCTCTTCGCCGACGGAGGTGATGGAGATGCGGCTGCTGTCCAAACCAAGTGACACCAAGTAGCTACGAACCCCCCGCGCGCGGCGCTCGCCGAGAGCAATGTTGTACTCCTCGGTACCGCGTGGGTCGCAAGCACCGGTGAGTAGAAGCGAAAGCCCCGGGTCGGCCTGGCCGCGATAGCATTCCACGGCTTCCTGAAGCGCGGAGCGCGCGCTGCTGTCGAGCTCAGCCGAGTCGAACGCGAAGTACACCGTCTCGACGACGCAGGGCTCTTCGGAAGGTTCGACCGAAACTTCGGGTTCCGGATCGGGGGCCTCGTAGCCCGTCGTCGCCTCCGGCTCGGGCTCTTCCGCGTCTTTCTTACAGCCGACCAACATGGTCGCGAAAACCGTCAGACACGCGAGGACGGTCAAAGATGAATTGAGATGTCTCTTCATGGAGTTCCTTTTCCTTCCCCTCTGAACTCAGAGAGCACGGGCGCCAGCATAGTCCCCGGGTAGTTACACGCAATTTTTCTGTACCTGCGCGGGGTTAAGTAGCACACCTTTTCGTGTTCTAAATAAGCGAAGTCATTTGCCAGAGTCAAAGATGTCGCTAATTGTAAGGCCGCAACTCGCAGGAATCTGGATGACCCTGAAAGCAATTCCCCTACTCGCGCTTGTGACAGCCCTCGGCGGAGGGTGCAACGAGAGATCCGTCGAAAATTCGCCCGCGACAGCCGGCCCTGGAGCGACCCATGAGCGCTCGACGGGCTCCGAGCACCGGTTTCCAGATCCCCAAACCTATGCCGACCGCCTCGATGACCCGGAGCGGGACGACTGGCAGATGCCTGCGGAGGTCGTCGAGCACCTCGACTGTGGGTCGGGCATGACGGTGGTCGATCTCGGGGCAGGCACTGGATACTTCGTCCCCTATCTGTCGGAAGCGGTGGGTCCGCAGGGCCGCGTGCTGGCTCTCGACACCGACCGCTCGATGGTCGATACGATGTACGCCCGAATCGAGCGAGAGGGGCTTCGGAACGTGAAGCCCGGCATGATCACCGCGGACGACCCGGCGTTGACGCCTCGCTCGGTCGATCGGATTCTGGTCGTCAACACCTGGCACCACATCGCCGATCGAGTGGAGTACGCCGGAAAACTGCTCGCCGCCCTTGGCCCCGGCGGCCTGCTCCTGATCGTCGACTTCACGATCGAAAGCCCGCACGGGCCGTCTCCGCAGATGCGACTCACTTCCGATACCGTGCGACGTGAGCTCGAAGCGGCGGGCTTCGAGACCGAGCTGGTGGAGGAGCCGCTCCCTCATCAATATGTGGTCGCGGGACGCCTGCCCTAGCTCAGTGGACCGCGCGCCGTAGCCCGTGGCCGAGCTTGGTGCATAGGAGGGTGCCGAGCATGCGCGCGCGGCTACGCTGCCGTCGCAGCTGCGAGGCCAGGGAGGCACCTCCGGGAAGCGAGATCCAGAGCCGTAAGAGGTGACGTTTGCGCTCCGGCTCGGGGTAGTCTTCGAAGTCGGTTCGTGCGTGGAGCACGGTGTGGTTCGAGAGGAGCTGCACATCGCCCGGCTCGAGGTCCATATCGAGGTACAAGTCTGGGGAATCTGCGATCTCGTTGTAGAGATCGAGCACCGCGCGCTCCTCGTCTGACAGGATTGGCTTTCCGTCGAAGGCAAGCGCCGAGCGGAAGTAGTCGGTGTGATAGAAGGTTCGCAACCGGCCCTCGTCAAAGCGGCAGGGACGCACCGGGATGTACCGCACGCCGCCCTCGCCCTTGGTATCCATCATGAATGGCTCGTACAATCGGTCGACCAAGTGGGGCCGCCTCCGCAACAGCTCGTTGTAGACCGAAATCGAGCTCGCGATTCGGCTTTGGCCCCCATGCTTGGCTTTGTGGAGACATAGGAGCCCGACCACGTCGGCAGCGTCGCAGTGAAAGTTGATGTTCACCCGGGTTCGGTAGTGGCGCACTTCGTCCGGGCTTTCACCGGTGTCTCGCACGTGTCCCAGCAGATCCGCCTGCGGATTCTGTGCGCCAGGGATTCCGAAGTGCTGGCCGAAGCACCAGAAGAAAAGCTCGCTGTCGCTTTGCGGCCAGCGCTCGACGGGAATGCCGCGAAGCACTTGAAAACCGCGCCCGGACCGGACTTCGTCTCTCCAGCGAGCGATCTTCTTCGAGAGCGTCGGCAGGGGAAAGTCACGGCGGTTCAGCTCTCCCATCGGCTTGCCCGTCCGATGGGCAGTATCGATCGCACGTTCGAGCTCGGTGATGTCGGCGTCCGTCAGAGGCTCGCGCCAATCTTCCCGCTGCCGAAGCTCGCTCCCTTTCCAGGCCGCTGCAACGTTTAGTGGCTCGTGCAGGACGCGCTCCTGCGGCCGGGCGAAGTAGTGGAGCGTTTGGGCGGTGAGGGTCTTGTACACGTCGAGCAGCTCCGGCGGTTGAGGCGCATATTTTGCGGCACCATTGGCTTCTCTACAAGCAGGTCTTATATGGCCCTGAGGAGGCAGACGATGAGTGACCCAAGGTATGCGTTTTCCAAACAGATCGATGGCGTTTCGGTAGACGAAGCGGTCGAGAAGGTCGCCGAAGCGCTCAAGGCGAACGGCTTTGGCGTGCTCACGAAGATCGACATCAAAGAGACCTTGAAGAAGAAGATCGACGTCGACTTTCGGCCTTATGTGATCCTCGGCGCTTGCAACCCGAAGCTCGCGCACAAGGCGCTGCAAGGAGAGTCGTTGATTGGGCTGCTTCTGCCCTGCAACGTCGTGGTTCAAGAATCGGAGGGAGGCGCGCTGGTTTCTTTCGCCGACCCCAAGGCGATGTTCGAGCTCGTGCCGGACGCGCCGATCGAAGAGGTCGCCACCGAAGCGCGGCGGCTCTTGGAAAACGCGAGAGACCAACTTTGAGCTAGGCGAGGGCTTCGATGCCCGCCGCCACGTGCTTGTGCCAGGGAGTGCCCGCGAGCCAATCGCGATCCTCGGTGGCGGTCAGCTCGTTGGGTGCAACGCCGGTTTGAACTCGGTCGCCGTCCTCGGTCGTGTGGTCGAGACCAAGCCCGTTGGGCAAGGACACATGCCCTGCTTGCATCATATCGGAGACTTCGACCGGCACCTCCACCGATCCGCGCTTGGTGGTCAGGCGAACGCGATCGCCATTCCCGACGCCTAGTTGCGACGCGTCGTCGGGACTGATGCGAAGTGAGCCATCGGGATCCTTCTTTCGCCAGTCTGGGTTCCGGAGGATCGTGTTGGCCGTGAACGAGCGCCGTTCGCCTGCCGACAAGACAAACGGGAATGCGCTGTCCCCCGTGCCGGCGCTCGCATCACCCAGGCGCGCGAGCTCCTCCAGCAGCTCAGGGATCGAAGCCTGGATCTTGCCATTCGGAGACTTCACGCGGGCCCAGGTCTCGTCTTGCTCGTCGACGGCAAAGACCACCCCCGACGGGCTCTGCAAGATCGCGTCGAAGAGCTTCTCCGCGGGCTCGAAGCCTTCGCCGTCGAAGCCGGCGCGACGAAGTGAGCCCGGATTTGCTCTTGCGGTTTGATGTGCGAGCCCCCAAACCACCGCCGCCGATTCGAGCCCGGCTGGAAGATGCGGGCCCAGCGTTCGATACAGAATTACCGGGGCCATCGGAGCGAGCTTGGGATTGCTGAGGACCGAGCCGAAAAACACAGGCAGGAGCGCGGCTCGTCCCTGCTTGGCCGCTGCGTGCAAGGGAGCGAGATCTTCCTCGGTGTACGCGCCGAGCGCCTCGCAGAGCCGCGCATGGATCTCGGCTTCGGGAAGGACACCGTCGGGCGCGTCGAACACCGGCCGCCGGACATGGAAGTAGTTCTCGGGGAACTCGAAGTTGAAGAAGGTCGCCTCGGCCTTCTCGTACTGCGTGGCCGCGGGAAGGACGTAGTCGGCCAAGCGAGCGGTTTCGGTCATGGCGATATCGATGACGACCAGGGTGTCGAGAGCGCGCAGCGCCTCGCGCATGCGCTTGCTATCGGCGAGCGAGTGCGCCGGGTTGGCGCTTTCCACGATCATCGCCCGATAGCGCTTCGGATGATCGCTCAGAATCTCATCGGGAATCGAATTGCAGGGCGTCAGCCCCGAGATGATCCGATCGCCAGTGACGGGAGTTCGCTTGCATTCGGCTCCGGCGGCGAGCTTGTCGAGCTTGCCGGTGATGGGCACGATGCTCGCCGGAACGTATTGCGCGCCGCGTTTCGCAAAGTTGCCCGTAAGCACCCAGAGCATTTTGTTGAGGTAGCTATTGAGGGTCGAGTGGCGGTTCATCTGGATGCCCAGATCCTCGAAGACCGCCACGCTCTCCGCTGCACCGATACGGCGAGCCGCGTCGCGCACCAACTCCTCGGACACGCCGGAGATTCGACAGTGCTCGGCGACGGGAATGTCACGAAGGGCAGCCAGCACGTCTTCGGCGCCATCGACGTGCTCCTGGATCCAGGCCTTGTCGGTTCGATCTTCTTGAACGAGGACGCCTCCGAGTGCGGAGAGCAACCAGGCATCGGTTCCCGGCTTCACCTGCAAGTGGATGTCCGCCATCTCGGCGGTTTCCGTTCGACGCGGATCGATGACCATCAAGGTTCGCTTCGGGTCCTTGGCCAGTTCCTTGAGCGTGACGCGCGCACGAGGGATACCGTGGGACTGCCAGGGGTTCTTGCCGATGAAGAGGCCGACCTCGCAATGCTCGAAGTCGGCGCGGGTCATGTTGCCCATCAGGCGCCCGCCGACCCAGAACTCGCCGGTCTTTTCCTGCGCCAAGGCACTCGAGCGATACCGCGATCCAAGCACACGGCGGGTCGCCGTCGAGTACGCACCGGGCAGGTGGTTACCCTGCCCGCCACCGCCGTAGTAAAAGATCGTTTCACCGCCGTGCTCATCGCGCACCGCCGAAAGGCGCGCCGCGACTTCGCGAATCGCGGTGTCCCAGTCGATCTCCTCGAAGGTTCCGTCGTCCCGACGGCGAAGCGGCGAGGTGATCCGATCAGGGCCGTTTTGATAGTAGTCGAGCCGGTGCGGCTTCTCGCAGGCGTAGCCCTTTGATGAAGGGTGGGCCTTGTCCCCGCGGATCCGGGTGAAGTGGCGGTTGCCCTCGCCGCCGATCTGTACTTCGAGGCCGCAGTTGCACTCGCAGAGAATGCACGCTGTTTTTTCCCAGGACCCGGACATCGCTAGACCTCGCTCTTCCGCGGATGGAGCCGACCGAGTGATCCTAGTCCCCGCCGCTCCCGAGCGTAAGGCTGCGATTCGTCCGCAAGGGCTGCGGACGCTCAGGCGGAGAGGGAGACGTTGAATTCGCTGCAGTAGTCGGAGAAGCGCTCTCGAATCTCGTCGAGGTCGAGGCCGAAGTCCTCGGCGGTGTAGCGGTGTACGCCGCGACTGCCCCGCGGATGGGCCGCCAGAAAGGCGGCCATTCGGTCCCGCGCGGTGTCGGCGAAATCGAGATCGAAATACGCGTAGGCGCGGCGCAAGAGGTCGACCGGATCGCGGAGCGTGTCCTCGAAGTGGGCGTCGAAAAACTGACTGGGCTTGTCCCGATGCCGCCGTCGCGCGTCGACCGCGCGCTGCAAATAGAGCGACCAGACATCCATCACGTTACGGCCAATGCGAGCCGGGTCGACCGAATCGGAGCTCATGCACCGAAACGCGTAGTGAAGGCTCGACAAGGATGGCATCACGTGCGCCGGGTCGCGGTGGGTATGAATGATCAGCGCATCGGGGTAGACCTCCAGCAACTCGTCGATCGCGGGCAGGTGAGCCGGGCTCTTCAGCACCCAACGGTCCAACATGTACTTGCTCTGCAGGTGTTGGAGGAACCTCTTGTGGAACTCGTACGAGCGCAACATGCTCTGCCGATTCAGCCAGGCTCGGTAGCTCGGCACGTGAAACGTGATGTTGAACTGGACGGTGAGAAGCTCGTGCGCATTGATCGGCACACACTCCTGCGGAAGAAGCGCGCCGAACTCGTGGATCGAGGGCAGCGTCGGGATGACGCGGTCGAGATTGCCAAAGAGCTTTTCGGCGTCCTTGATCCGCGGGTCACTGTGATAGGTTTCCGCCTCGGGCGGCGGCACGGGCCACTCGACTTCCCAGCTCAGCGGCGCACGGTTCCCC
>JBARTN010000112.1:0-2743 GCA_049645265.1 Polyangiales bacterium | reverse complement strand
GCATCGAGCGGCCTCGCGCCTCGTCACTGAACATTCCCAGAATGTAGACCCGAACGAGTAGCCACCAGAAGCTTTGCTCGTTCAGCCGTGGGTCGATTCGGTCGGCGATCTTTGCGTGTGCCGCCGGCGCCTTGCTCCAATGCAGCCCCGGATTGTCATGGTGGACGGTGTGAAGGCCATTGTTGAACAGGAGCCAGTTCATCACTGGGCCGACGATGTTGCGCGAGTGATTGATCGGGGACTCCTCGTCCGCGTGCACGTGCTGTACGTAGTTGAAGATCATCACGACGTACAAGGAGAACTGCTGGGGAATCAAGACGTAGAGCAGGGCCTTCTTCCAGTCGAGCAGGAACGCTGCCAGAAGGAAGGCGACCAACAGGATGTACTGCGAGATGCAGAACCAGAAGCGACTCTTGTTGATGCGGTACTGCTTGGCGAGGTACTCGCGAATTGGCGTTTGCTGATGAAAGGCACTGACGCTCGGATAGGTCAGGAGCGTGAGAAGATTGGTCTTCTCCGTATACCGATAGGTGATCGTGTAGTCGCCCTCGCGATTGTTGAACTTGTGATGATTCTGGTTGTGCGTCGGGATCCAACCAAAGGTAGGGAATCCGTAGAACAAGGTGAGCCAATAGTCCGTCAGCGCGTTCAGCGGCTTCGACTTCCAAATCGTCAGGTGGTTGTGGTTGTGCGCGATGACCGAAACCGAGACGGCCATGAACAGGTACGCGACGAACAGCAAGGGGCTGAACGAATCCCTCGTCCACAGAACGACGAGCATCCCCGTCGTGACGACCATGTAGAGCAGAGTGCGGACGTCGGCAGCGTACCTGAGCATGGGAAGTCCTAGCGGGCCAGGGATGTCGCGGACGCGCTGCACCCTTAATGCCTGGCTTTCAGGCAGGACGCCAGGAAACGCTCTGTAAAGCTGCCCAGAGCAGCGGTATCCACGCGGAGCGCGCGAGCTTCACGGGCCCGGGGGGCGCTTTTCTGCCTATAGCTGGCGTACGCGAAGCGCTTGGATTACTTCCCTCCCTCTGGACGCCGCATCCCAACAGAAGAAGACGTTTCGACGAAACGTCATCATCTACACGATGGCGAGCGCCATGGGAGGCCTGGTCCAGCTCGCGCACATCCTCTGGACCCATCTGCTCGACCAGGCGGACTACGGTCGCTTTGCGATTCTGGAGGGCGTCGTGTTCGGGGTATCGACCGCCACCGTGACCCTGGCACCGCAGATGTACATTCTGGTCTACGTTCACAAGAAGTCGCGCTCCGAGATTGCGGGTCAGCTAGGCGGCATGCTCGGCGTGTCGCTCACGATTGGAGTGTTGACCACGCTTGCGGTCATTGCCCTCCCGGATTCGATCTTCATGCTCGCGGGGGAAGCGATTCCCCGTTGGGCCGTCGCAGGGGTGATCTTCGCGGCGACCATCACCACGGCACGGATCATGGCTCAGACGATCCACGAGGCGCAGAGTCAGCCCACGCGAGCGGCGATGTGGTCCGAGTTCGTAGAAGGCACCCGCCCATTCATCGCGATCTCGCTCTTCTTCCTTCTGGGTTGGACCTGGGAGGCTCGCTGGGGCGGGCTGGTTTTCGCGCACGTTGGCGCGGGGGTCGCGGCCGTCTTCGTTCTCAGTCGACAAGGCTGGCTCAAGCGGCCCCCTTCGCTCGCTTGTCTGCGCGTTCCCCTTCGATTCTCGGGACCGATGGTTCTCACAGCACTGGCCTACGTGGGATACCAAAGCGCCGATCGTCTCTATGTCGCGCTTTGGGATGGGATCGCAGCAGCGGGCCGCTACGAGGCTGCCTATCGGATCGCCTTGCTCGTCAGCACCGTCAACGTCGTCACACTGCATTCGTTCAACCCGCTCTACTACTCGGCATACGCGCGTGGTGACCGTGAGGGAGCCGCCAAGCTCCTGCGTAGGAGCAGCTTGCAGATTGCGGCCTGGGTTGCCTTCTTGGTCGTCGCACTTCCCCTCCTGGTGATGTACACGCCGATCTTGGAAGAATCGTATCGCACGTCACCAAGCGTCATTACCTCCATCCCCATTCTCGCCCTGGGTTTGGGATGCCTTGGCATCTCGCTGCTCTGGCAATCGGCACTTCTGGCGGCGACCCAAGCCAAAACCGTTTCCGCCATTGCGGTAACCGCAGCTCTCGTCAATCTCGGTGCCGATTTCATCCTCGTTCCGCGCATGGGCGAGGTTGGCGCCGCCTGGGGCACCCTCATCGCCTTTGGCTTGATGCTGGCGACCACGATTGTGGTGGTCCGGCTTCGTCGCGCAGAGAAGTAGGTTCGTGCCTAGGCTTTTGGACGCGGGCCCTCGAGGGTCTAAGATGAAGCGATGGGGCGTCTTCTTCGCATGGGGGCGGCGGGGCTGTGCCTCGCCTTGATGCTTTCGACGGGTTGTTCCGGTGACCCGGATTCGATGGGTCCAGGGGGTTCCGGAGGCAGCGGTGGCACCGGCGGCGGCGGTGGCACTGGAGGAGAGATCCCCCCGGACTGCGGTGACGGTACACGCGATGCGACCGAAGCTTGCGACGATGGAAACCAAACGGACGGAGACGGCTGCTCGGCCGACTGCATGAAGATCGAAGAAGGGTACCGTTGCCCCACGGTTGGCGTGCTCTGCGTCCCGATCGTATGCGGCGATTCCCGGATCGACCCTCCAGAGACTTGCGACGATGGCAACGCGACCGGCGGCGATGGATGTAGCGCGACTTGCGAACGGGT
>JBARTN010000111.1:0-1543 GCA_049645265.1 Polyangiales bacterium | reverse complement strand
GACGACGACCTTATCGATCGGCGACTCATGGCGGAGCGGAGTCCGGCTATTCCCGCTGACCGCGACTATCGCACAGCTCTGCTATCCGGGCCCGCCTGTCCACCGGGGCCATCTGCGGCCAACGGTCATAAGTTTGAGGTCATCGTTCAGGGGGTCCTGTCAGTTGCCCGTCGCCCCATGTGAGCAATATAGCGTTCTCGAAAGGCAGTTTCGGGAACACCCGGCGGCCGGCGCCGGTGACCTGCGCGGCCGCCTCATCTCGGGTCACCACTTTGGGGTCGCAGACGGCGTGGGTGCGGCCGTGCCGGCGCAGGCGACCGCCACCGGCGGCCGTGAGGTTTTTCAGCCAGTCTCGATCCGGGCCGTAGGTCAAGAGAATGGCCACCCCATGGGCGGTCGAGAACACTGTCAGCGGTGTGCGGTAAGTCCGGCCGGACCGGCGTCCGACGTGTTCGAGGATGCCCATCCCCGGTGCCCACCCCGCCCAGAGGCGTTGCACGGGATTGGTGACGTACCGATTGAACCGGGCCAAGCGTTGCGGGAGTCGCATCTGTTAATTGTCGTTTGTCACAGCCAGCGATGCCACGTCGACTCTGCGACCTCCAGGCGCTTGCTTTCAGAGTTCAAAGACATGGTTCGGGTCGTCGAGTGCGGCCCGAATCTGGCTTAAGTCTCCGAGGTCTGCGATCGGCGAGCTGCGGAGCTGCTGGGGTGAAAAACCGCTGATCAGATGCTATAATCGTAGTATCAGGAGCGGCTGTTTCGGCGGCCGTTCATCCAACGGTGGGGACCCATTAATGCGTGATTTCGCGGTGGCTTCTGCCTGCCTGCAGAAAGGTGTCCATTGACCAATCCCAACACCACCCTGATCGCCGCCCTGCTGGACCGATCCGGCTCGATGAGCACCTCGGTGCAGGTCACCGAGGACGGCTGGCGCGAGCTCATCAACGGCGAACGCCAGAACCCCGGACTGTGCTACGTCACCCTGGCCCAGTTCGACACCGAGTACGAGGTGGTCTACCCGCCCACCGACATCAACGCGGTTCCGGAGTTCGGACTCGTCCCGCGTGGGGGAACCGCCCTGCTGGATGCGGCGGGCCGGTTCATCACCGAAGTGGGCGAACAGCTGGCGGCACTGCCGGAGGACAAACGCCCCGGACATGTGATCTGCCTGATCATGACCGACGGCCATGAGAACTCGAGCCGGACCTGGACCTGGCCGGGCCTCAAGGCGCTGATCACCCATCAGCGAGAGGTCTACAAGTGGGACTTCATCTTCCTCGGCGCCGACATCGACGCCGTGGAGATCGGTGAGCGGATGGGCGTGGAGGCCAAGTACGCCATGACCTACGACAAGCGCAGCCGGGCCGGCACGGGTGCGGCATACGCGTTGGCCAGTGAGGTCATCAGCGCCAAGCGCATGCGTGCCGCCAACGCTGATGACGGCTTCAGCGATGACGACCGGAGGAGGGCGATGGGACAGTAGGCCCTCGCCGGTCAGGAAAAACATTGGGGCGGTGCTGTTCTCAGCACCGCCCCACTG
>JBARTN010000110.1:0-7510 GCA_049645265.1 Polyangiales bacterium | reverse complement strand
GAGCTAGAAGAACTGCGGCCAGACCAGCGGGTCGAGAAATGCGGTCTGAACCGCGAAGAGAAGCAGCCCGAGTAGGGCGAGGACGGCCGCGCCACCAACGGCGTTGATCGCGAGCCAGGTCTTCTTTTTGGCATGCACCCGAGGTTTCTAGGGCAGCTCGTCCGGGATGCACAGGTCTTGCGCATCGGTTTCGTCGACCACGCAGCCCGACAGGCCGGGTAGCTACACACGCCGTCGACGATCGTGCTGTCGCCGTCGACGTCGTCCGCAAGGCACTGATTGCTCCCCGTTCCGTTTCTCAAGAACTGGTCGAGCTGCCGGCGCGAGGCCTGGCGCCGTCGGGGAAGCTCGTGCGGGTCGTCGCACATCGACATCGGTACGTTGCAATACGGCTGACCATCCTAAAGGCGTAAAGGATTGCCCTGGATCACACCGGAGGCTAAAACCGCGTAGATGAGCGCGAGAAAATGGATGTACGTGTTGCGTGGCGACGGGGAGAGCCACGCGGCCTGGGCGGAGCGCATGCGCCAGGATCTAGGCCAAAGCCTCTTGGATCTCGGGCCCTCGAAGCTGCAGCTGACCGTGACGGAGGCGCCGCCCCCGAAGCTGAGCCTGTTTCCATTCAAGAATCAGCCGATCGCGATCTTCAATGTGTACGACGACTCGGACGACCCGTCCCATTTTACCGGTACGCTGCGAGACGCCGCAAGCTCGGTTTCGGGATACGAAGTCGAAGAGGCCTATCCGGTCAACTACGAGAAGGACTGGAGTGACGGCGAGCCGACGCCGTCGCCGATCCTTCTCACGATGCTCCACAAGAAGACGGGCGTCGCGACCAACGAGTTCATCGAGCGCTGGCACGATGGGCATACGCCCCTCTCTCTCGAAATCCATCCGCTCTGGTATTACCAGCGCAACGTCATCCGCGAGCCGCTGATCGAAGGGTCGGAGCACTCTGACGGGATTGTCCTCGAGGCATGCCGCACGCGAGGCGACCTTTTGAACCCCACTCGCTTCTTTGGCGGGGGGCTCAAGATGGTGCCCAACATGTTGCGCGTCGCAAAGGACGTCAGCGGCTTCCTCGACATGAAGAAGACCGAAACCTATTACGCGACCGAGTACCACCTTCGGAGTTGACCCTTGAGCGTTCGATACGAGCTACGTGATCGCATTGCCGTCGTGACGATCGATCGGCCTGAGGTGCGCAACGCGGTCGACGTGCCGACCGCGCAAGCGCTTGCGACCGCATTTCGGCGCTTCGATGAGGATGAGCAGGCGCTGGTTGCCGTGCTAACGGGCGCCGGGGGGACCTTTTGCGCAGGCGCGGACCTCAAAGCCGTCGCCGCGGGAGAGCAACGAGACTTCTCCCCGGAGGCGGACGGACCGATGGGCCCGAGCCGCTTGCGCCTCGGCAAGCCGGTCATCGCTGCGATCGAAGGCCATGCGGTTGCGGGTGGGCTCGAGCTCGCGCTCTGGTGTGACCTGCGCGTCATCGCCGAAGACGGGGTGTTTGGCGTGTTCTGTCGCCGTTTCGGGGTGCCGCTCATCGACCTCGGCACGATTCGCTTGCCCCGCCTGATCGGTCACAGCCGCGCCATGGACCTGATCCTCACCGGCCGGCCCGTGCCCGCCAAAGAGGCCGTCTTGATGGGGCTCGCCAATCGCATCGCTCCGAGTGGCAAGGCCCTCGACACCGCCATCGAGCTTGCCAACCAAATCGCCCGTCACCCGCAGCGCTGCATGCGCAGCGATCGCCGCTCCGCCATCGAGCAATGGGGGATGACCGAAGACGAAGCGATGCGGAACGAGCTCCAGCTCGGCATCGAAACCATCGAGAGCGGCGAAACGGTGGACGGCGCCACCCGCTTCCGAGAGGGCGAAGGCCGACACGGCGCCTTCACGGACGAGGACTGAAAAAGGGGACCGTCCCCATTGTCGCCTTCGGGCATGGTACGGTAAGGCGTGTGTGACTCCGTTGTCGTAGTGCCCGAAATCGGGCCGGTCTGGTTTGCCAAGAACAGCGACAGAGAACCGACGGAGGCCCAGTTTCTCGAATGTCACGACGGCACCGCTCCGGACGCCACGCCCGACGGCCTGCCCGACACATCGAGCGATGCGCGACTCTTGGTGAGCCGGCCTGCGTGGATGTGGGGCTGCGAGATGGGCGTCAACCAGCATGGCGTTGCGATCGGAAACGAAGCGGTGTTCACTCGCTTGTCCGTTCCCAAAGCCGGGTACACCGGGATGGACTTCCAGCGCGTCGCGCTCACGACCTGCCGAACCGCCGACGATGCCCTCGAGCAGCTCATCGAGCTCACCGAGCGGTTCAGCCAAGGCGGCCCGATGGGACACCGACATCGCTCGTTCCGCTATCACAGCTCGTTCATCGTCGCGGATGCCTCGGGCGCCTGGGTCTTCGAGACCGCAGGGCAGTATTGGGCCGCGAAACGCGTCCACGGGGTTGCGACGATTTCCAACGCGCTCACCATCGAAACCGATTTCGACCGGGTCCACCGTGGCGCCTACGAGCTCGCGCGAAATCGCGGCTGGGCGAAGTCTGCGAAGGGCTTCAGCTTTGCGGGCGCGTTTTCGGACCCCTTCATGTCCTTGATGGCGGGCGCAGAGATTCGCCGTGCCTGTACCGTCCGTTCGCTCTCAGGCATTCTCGAGCCCGGCGCTAGGGACTTCATTTTGGCCCTGAGCGATCACGGAGGGCTGGAGCCGGGGAAGGGGCTGCGCAGCGAGTCCCCATGCGCTCATGCATCTTGGTTGCCGACGCGAGCTTCCGATCAGACGACCAGCTCGATCATCGCGTGTCTCGATGCAACGGGGCCGACGGTCTGGGGCACGGGGACGTCCTCGCCATGCCTGAGTGTGTTCAAGCCAGCGCCGTTCGATCCCAAGGTGTTGCCGCCACACGCGGTCGATGAAGCCCGCTTCGACGCGAGAGAGCTCTGGTGGGCCCATGAACGCCTTCACCGTGCCTGTCTTGCGAACTACCACGAGCGCCGGGTCACCTTCGCGGACGACCGCGAGCGCTTCCAAGACGAGTGCCTTCAGCCTTCGACCGACCCGAAACAAATGTGGCGCGATCACCGCGCCTACATCGACCATTGGCTCGACGCCGCGCGCAAGGTGAATGCGGCCCGCTTGCCGCTCCCCGCCCGCCTGTTCTGGTCCAAGCAAGCCCGCGTGACGTCGATGCCGGCCTAGCGGCTGTGTTCGAAGAGCCAGTCGGTCGTCATGTCGGCAAACTCCACGCGCTTCGGGTCGATGTTGTACGTTTGTTCAGCCTCTTCGATGAGCCCGCTCAGGTATCCGACGTCGTCGACTGATTGGCCAGGGTCGCAGCAGGCCGCGGTCGCGTTCCAAAACCTCTCGTCTTGGTCGTTCAACGTTCCGTCGGGGAAAATGAGCACGAACTGCTTTTCGTCGACGAAGTCGAAGAGCTCAAGGTAGCTCGTCTCGATGCGTCCATCGGCCTCAGCAACGTCCCTGATCTGGTCGCTTGCCCGTGGACGGTATAAGCTCCGCCCCATGGCGGACACGATCTTCACCAAGATTCTCCGCGGGGACATCCCTTGCCACAAGGTGTACGAGGATGATTTCGTCTTCGCTTTTCTCGATATCGGCCCTTTGAGCTACGGGCATACGCTGGTGATTCCGAAGGAAGAGGTGGCCACCGTCGACCAGCTCTCGGACGAAGCAGCGGCCGCGGTTGGGCGTGTGTTGCCGAGGCTTTGCCGCGCCATCAAGGCCGTCACCGGTGCCGACCAGTTCAACATCCTTCAGAACAACGGCCCGATGGCGCACCAAGCCGTGTTCCATGTTCACTTCCACATCATTCCCAAGCCCGCGGTCAGCGAGGGGCTGGTGATCGAATGGGCGCCCGGGAGGCTCGACCCAGGAGAGGGTGCGAAACTGTCCGCCGCACTCCGCATGGAGATTGGGGGGTAGTATGTTGGGAGCAAGCTTCGACGAATCCATTCCGTTCAAAGGGCTGCGAATCGCCGTGATGACGGTTTCCGACACGCGCACCGAAGCGACCGACAAGTCGGGTGCATACCTCGTCGAGAGCGCGCTCGAGGCCGGTCATCAAGTGATGGACAAGCTGATCATCCCCGACGACCGCAAGCGCATCGAGGTCCAGCTTCGGCGCTGGGTCAACGAACCCAACATCGAGGTGGTCCTCGCGACCGGCGGCACCGGCGTGACCGCCCGGGACGTCACACCCGAAGCATTCGAAGCGGTTTGGGAGAAACCGATTCCTGGTTTTGGAGAGCTCTTCCGCACACTGAGCTACGAACACATCGGCACGTCGACGATTCAATCGCGCGCGTGCGCCGGCGTCGCACGAGGCACGTACCTATTCGCGCTGCCAGGCTCGACCGGGGCCTGCAAGGACGCCTGGACAGGGATCCTCAGGTACCAGCTAGATATTCGCTACCGACCGTGCAACTTCGCGGAGTTGATTCCGCGCTTGCTGGTGGATTAGCGGCGCCCCGGAAGTCGTCAACCATACGATCGGAGAACGGCTCGCGACGGGCGTGCTCGCGATTGGGACCCGCTCGGCCGTCTCTTCACATCTCCATACGGCTAGCCTCGCCCCCAATCGCTGTGCTGCCCATCCCGAGCCGTTCTCCTATTGAATGGATATGGATGTAGGGGCGGGCATGATGTTCCAGGTCATTCGGGACATTGGGATGTTTCGCTTGAGGATGACCTCGCGCTTTGCGCGTCCGCGTATCCAGACGTAGCGGCGGAGCTCTCCTTGGACGTCGGCCGCGACGTAGAGCTCGTCGGTTCCGTCTCCGTCCAGGTCGGTCAGTAGGGCGGCGTGCTCGAAGCCGCCCGAGTCGCGGTCGATGCTTTCGACGCCCCACTCGGACTTCGGATCTTTGCCGGGGCGTAGGAGCCACAGGCCCTTGCTAAACGACGCGGCGACCATTTCCTTCTTTCCGTCGCCGTCGACGTCCCCTGCCGTCAAGAATCGGCAGAGTCGATCGGAGATCGTCGCGATGATCACCTTGGCGTCGGGTGGCGTGTCCGAATCGTAGCGGCGGATCTCCACCGGCTCGACGATCTGCAAGCTCGAGCCGCGCCCCTTCGTTAGTGCCTCGACCGCCACGTAGAGCTCGTCGGTTCCGTCCCCGTCGACGTCCCCGACATAGATCTCCTTGGCGTGCCGCTTCCCGAGGTCTGCGACGATGGTGGGTCCTTTGCCCTCCTTGGGCACATAGCGCACCACCTCGCCGTGTTGCGCCTCGGCGTCGAGCTTGTTCGGCTCGCTTGGTGTGGCGTAGACCTCGAGCGTGCCGTCCTTGTCGAGATCACCGACTTCGATTTCGTGAACGAAGGTGTCTTTCTTTGCGTCGATTCGCTCGACCTTCCACTTGTTCGCGCGCTGCCGAAGGATGGCGACCACGCCTTGGTCGTGCGTCGCAACCGCGATCGCCGGCGTGCCGTCACCGTAGAGGTCCGCGATTTCGGCATCGCGCATGCGGTTGAACTTCCCGCCGAACTCGGCCTCCCACATCGTGCTCGGCTGGAGCTTGCCGTTTGTTCGACGCCACAGCTTCACGTATGCGCCCGATCCGCTGAGGGTCAGGATGCCGGGCGCCTGCCCGCGCGGCGTCAGCATCATCGCCTTGTGGAAGACATTGCTCTGCGCATCTTCCACGGTTTGGGTTTTCCACTCGGCGCCTTCACGGGTCAGGATGTCGAGCCGCGCAGGGCCCGGCTTTGCGGTCGCTTTGCCGTCGACCACCTGGAACTGCGAATACGAAAGAAGCAGCCCGTTCGGGAGCGAGTCGGGCAAGCCGGTCGATGCCGCGTTCTGGCTTGGAGCCTCGGCTGGCTTCGCCTCCTTCGCAGGGCTCGCCCCTTGTGCAGCTGCGGCAGGAGCCTGTGTGGGGGCCGACTTCTCGCCTCCCTGACAGGCCAGCACGAAGAAGAGCGCCCAAATCCCGAATCGAGTCACCGCTTGATGTCGCATGTGGCGTCGCTACCAACCGCCGAACCTCCGCGCAACTAACCGCCAGAACCCCCGCTCGGCGTAGGCAATTTGACCCTTTAGCGTGTACCGGTTAACCCAGGCCGCAGGGGACGTGAGCGCAAATCCAAAACGAATCGCCTTCTTCGTTTTGAAGCTGGTGTTCTCCGTCGGCATGCTGGTGTTCATCTTTCGAAAGGTGCTTCGCCGCGATGGTGCCGAGGAGCTTCTCGGACACCTGAGCGACCTCAGTTGGAGCTGGGTCGCCGCCGCCGTGCTCATGCAGCTGATCGCCATCGCGTTCAGCACGGTACGCTGGCAGCGCCTGCTCGTCGGGCAGGGGATTTTCGCGAAATGGCGCTTCCTCGGCGGCTCGATCATGATCGCTCGCTTCTGGGGGGCCTTCACGCCGGGTGGCTTCACGGGCTTTGGCGGCTGGCGCATCTACGACGTCGCCAAGCACACCGGCAAGACCGCCCGCGCGACCGCGACGATCGGCGTCGAAATGATTCTCGGCCAGCTCGCCTTTGGTGTGGTCGTCATGCTTGGCAGCATCTTTGGGATGCGGTTCATCGGCACCAACGGCGTGCTCCTCGTCAACGCGCTCTTCCTGTCGATCATCGTGATCGGCCTCGCCTTCCTCGCGCAGCCGCAGCTCTTCTTGTTCTTCACCCGTTTCGTTCCAGAAGGGATTCGCGCGCGCGTTCAGACCCTCATCGACGCCGTGGGCGCCTACCGCGGCAAGGCCGGCTTGCTCATTCAGGCCGCGGCACTTGGCGTTGGCACACACGCGTTCAACAATCTCATTTACGTCTGCGCAGCGCGCGCGCTCGGCGTCGAGCTCGGCATTGGCGAAGTCTTCTTTGCGTCGTCACTGCAGATCCTTGCCACGGTCATCCCCGCGTCGATCAACGGCATCGGGCTTCGAGAAGCGGCCGCGGTTGCGCTCTACACCTCGCCTGCCGTCGGGTTGCCCCTCGCGGTTGCGGTTCTCATTCCAACACTCGGCTTCGCCTGCGAAATGTTCGTCTCGTCGTTTGGCGGGGTGCTCTTTCTCATGCGGAAGTCGGGATACAGCCCCGAGATTCGCGTTGACGACCCAGGCCGCGAGAACCTCGTGAGCCAGGCCATCGCGCGGGCGCCCCGGGAGGCATGGCCGCATCCCATGCGCGGTCTCGTCGTGGGTTTCAGCGCGGGTGTCATGGGTGGCATCTTGGTTGGTCTGGGCGAGGCGCTCGTCATCGCCCTCTCGTCGGCAGGGGCGACCGGCGCGCGTGTCTTCTTCTACGGCCCGCTTGCCTACGGGCTCTTTTGCGGCGCTTTTGGCGCGGGCCTCGGGTTCGTGACCGCGCTGACCGGGCGCTGGATGAAACGCTATGCGCTGCACGAAAAAGACGCGTTCGGCTACTTCGCCGCCGCGATTTTTGGAATGTTTGCCTTTGCGCTGGGCGCATTTCGGATTCGTCGCGACCTCTTTCACGAAGAGCTGGTCTGGAAGAGCGCGATTGGGCTGGCGGT
>JBARTN010000109.1:0-34115 GCA_049645265.1 Polyangiales bacterium | reverse complement strand
GCGAGTCGTCTTCCCCGGGTTCGAACGTGGCTTCGGAGTAGAGATCGTCTAGAGACCATCCGGCCTTGTGATGGCGGCGCAACTCTTCGCGCTCGAACTCGGCCATGTTCTGATAGTTCTTCGGTCCCCTAGGGCGCATGTCCCCTCCCTTTTTGCCAATTCGCCAGCCATGAAGTGGTATGGCAAATAACCACTTTGTCCTACATCTGAGCACACCCTACCCAGCGTGATCGAGATGGCAAAAAAACAGACGAGATTGAAACCATGGACCGGCGCTGGTAGACGCAGTCCATGAGTCGGGTGGTAGCGATCGCCAATCAGAAGGGCGGCGTCGGGAAGACGACTACAGCGGTCAACCTGGGCGCCAGTCTTGCCGTGGCCGAGCAGCGGGTTCTTTTGGTCGATCTCGATCCGCAGGGCAACGCATCGACCGGCGTCGGCATGAGCCCCGGCGATGAAGATTTGGAGGGCTCGTACGAGCTGTTGCTTGGCGAAGTCGAGACCGCCGACGTGATCTACGAAACCGACATGCCCTACATGCACGTCATCGCCGCGACCCAAGACCTGGTCGGCGCCGAGCGCGACTTGCTCCAAGCCGACGACAGCGCGATGCGTTTGCGCAAAGCGCTCGACGCAGTTCGCGACGACTACGATTTCATCGTCATCGATTGCCCTCCCTCATTGGGCATGTTGACGATCAACGCCTTGACCGCAGCCGACATGGTGATGGTTCCACTGCAGTGCGAGTACTACGCGCTCGAAGGTTTGTCGCAGTTGGTGGGGACGATCGAGCGCGTGCGTGCTTCGGTGAACGAGCATCTCGAGATTCACGGTGTGGTGCTCACGATGTTTGATTCGCGCAATAACCTCGCCAACGAGGTGGCCGAAGAAGTTCGGCGTCACTTTCACGTCTACGAGACGATCATCCCGCGTAACGTGCGCCTGGCGGAGGCTCCTTCGCACGGCAAACCGGTGATCTTGTACGACGCCTCTTCGCGGGGCTCGTACACCTATTTGAACCTGGCGCGCGAGCTGCTCGATGATCTGGAGGTAGCGGCATAGTGGCGCGCAGACGCTTGGGGCGTGGCTTGGACGGCTTGCTTCCTGCGGTGCCACCTGCCTCGGAACGCTTCGCGAAGAACACCGCCGCCATCGAGGACGTTCACCCAGGCCGGATGCAGCCGCGGGGGCGGATGGGCGCAGAGGGGCTTGCGGAGCTCGCGGCGTCCATTCGAGAGCACGGTGTCCTCGAGCCGATTCTCGTGCGCAAGCGGGCTTCGGGTGGCTTCGAGATCATCGCCGGCGAACGCCGTTGGCGCGCAGCCCAGCAAGCGGGCTTGAAAGAGGTGCCTGTCTTTCAACACGACCTCGGAGACGAAGCTGCGTTCGAGGCCGCCCTGGTCGAGAACCTACAGCGGGAGGACCTCAACCCACTGGAAACTGCGCGCGCGTTTCAGCGACTGGTCGATGACTACGGGTACACGCAGGAAACGATCGCCACCAAGGTGGGCAAGGAACGTTCCACAGTGGCCAATGCCCTGCGCCTCTTGAAGCTTCCGCAGGACGTGATGGAGCTCATCGAAGACGGCCAACTCAGCGAAGGTCACGGCCGCGCCCTACTCTCCGCACCCAGCGTGTCGAGCATGAAGAAGCTTGCGCGGAGCGCGGTGTCCAAGGGCTGGAGCGTCCGTGAGGCCGAGCGGCAGGCCCGGCGTTTGGCGCGGGGTGATGGCAATGGCGCTGCTCCGAAGAAGGCGGGCAAGAGCACCAACGTGCGGGACCTCGAGCTTCGTTTGTCCCGCGCGCTAGGCTCGACGACGAAGATTCACGAAAGCGGCAAAGAGCGTGGGCAGGTTCGGATCAACTACTCGAGCTTTGACGAGCTCGACCGGATTCTCGAGAAGCTGACGACGTAGCCCCGTGTCGCGCTCCGCCCCGCCCCTCCGCACGGAGACTTCAGCGACAGTGTCAGCGCCGGTGAATCACATGATCCGCGCTTCAGCCGCGTCGACGGTGTTGCTCAGGAGCATCGCGATGGTCATGGGGCCGACGCCGCCGGGGACTGGGGTAATGTACGCCGCCCGGTCTTTGGCGTCTTCGAATTCGACGTCGCCGGTGAGTGTGCCGTCGTCGAGGCGGTTGATGCCGACGTCGATGACGACCGCGCCCTCTTTGATCCAGTCGCCCTTGACTAGGTTCGCCCGGCCGACTGCGGCAACCACGATATCGGACTCGCGAACTCGTTCGGCGAGGTCTTCGGTGCGCGAGTGCGCGATGGTGACCGTCGCGTGTTTCTCGAGGAGCATCAATGCGATTGGCTTTCCGACCAGGGTGCTGCGGCCGAGCACCAAGGCGCGCTTGCCCTTGGGATCGCATCGCACGTGTTCGAGCATTCGCATGCAGCCACTTGGCGTGCAGGGGCGAAGACCCTTGCGGCCTACCACCAGGAGCCCGGCATTGAACGGGTGCAGGCCGTCGACATCCTTCGCCGGGTCGATCGCGTCGACGATGGTTTGGTCGTCGAGGTGATCGGGGAGCGGAAGCTGAACCAGGATGCCGTCGATGTGGTCGTCGCCGTTGAGCTCGAAAATCAGCGTGAGAAGATCGGCCTCGGAGGTTTCGGCCGGGAGACGGTGCACGCGACCCTCAATCCCGGCCTTCGCCGCGGCCCGCTCCTTGTTACGGACGTAGACCTGTGAGGCCGGGTCGTCGCCGACAAGCACCACGTGCAAGCCGGGCCCTCGGTTGTGCGTTGCCCGGAAGGCATCCGCCCTGGTCTTGACCTCTGCCCGCACTTCTTTCGCAAGCGCCTTCCCATCGATCAACTCAGCCATGAGCGGGGGTCTATCAGGAGCACCGCCCTTTCTCAAACCAGCAGGTCCCGGTGGAAATCGCGGCTTGGCGTGGTATGCCGCGGGGCCATGTTCGACCCCGTCTCTCCGCAGGTTTCCTTTCCCGAGCTCGATGCAACCCAGCTCGCGTTCTGGGAGAAAACCCGCATTTTCGAAAAGACCCTCGAAGGCGGCGAGAAGAAGCAACCTTTCATCTTCTACGAAGGGCCGCCGACAGCCAATGGAATGCCGCACCCCGGCCACGTGCTCACCCGGGTCATGAAGGACGTCTTCCTCCGTTACCGAACGATGTGCGGTTATTACGTCCCGCGTCGTGCGGGATGGGACACGCACGGTTTGCCGGTCGAGGTCGAAGTCGAAAAAGAACTCGGTATCAGCGGTCGCGAGGCGATTCAGGAGTACGGCGTCGAAGCGTTCAGCCGCAAGTGCATCGACTCGGTGTTCAAGTACATCGGCGAGTGGCAGAAGATGACGGAGCGGATCGGCTTCTGGGTCGATTTCGATTCCGCCTACGTGACCTTTCACAAATCGTACGTCGAAAGTGTCTGGTGGGCGCTTTCGGAGATGTTCAACAAGGGGCTTCTCTATCAGGGCTACAAGGTCGTCTGGTGGTGGCCTCAGGGCGGGACCGCGCTCTCCGCAGGCGAGGTCGGACAAGGCTACCGGACCATCGACGACCCCTCCGTGATGGTCCGCTTTCCGGTCATCGGGGAGGAGCGCACTTCGTTTCTTGCCTGGACGACGACGCCGTGGACGCTTCCGTCGAACATCGCGCTCGCCGTGAGTGCGAAGACCGACTACGCGACGGTCGAGCTCGAAGATGGGGAGCGCTTGGTTCTCGCAGCGGCGCTCGTCGGAAAAGTCCTGGGCGAAGAAGCAAACGTCGTTGCGACGCGTAAGGGTTCCGAGCTCGTCGGCATGAGCTATGAGCCTCCGTTCCGCTACGCCGAGCCCCAAGGCGGCCCTGCCTGGCGCGTCGTCGATGCGGATTTCGTCTCCCTCGACAGTGGCTCGGGGTTGGTTCATCTGGCACCCGCTTTTGGCGAGGATGACTTCCGGGTCTGCAAGGAAAAGGGAATGGGCTTTCTCCAACTCATGAAGCCCGACGGCACCTTTCCAGACGAAGTCACCGACTTCGCCGGCCGATTCTGCAAAGAGGCCGACCGCGACATCATCCGCAACCTGCACGCGCGGGGGGTGCTCTTCAAAGAGGAAGTCTATCGTCACGACTACCCCTTCTGTTGGCGCGCAATGGAAGATCCGCTCATCCAATACGCCCGCCGATCCTGGTTCATCCGGACCACGCAGGAGATCGATCGGGTCAAAGAGAACAACCAAGCCGTCCATTGGGAGCCCGAGCACATCAAGAGCGGCCGCATGGGGCAGTTCCTCGAGGGCAATGTCGACTGGGCGCTGTCGCGCGAACGCTTCTGGGGGACGCCGCTTCCGATTTGGAAGAACGATGAGACCGGTGCGGTAGAGTCCGTTGGCTCGGTCGCCGAGATTCTCGAACGAAATCCAGAGGCATTTGCTCACTTCGACGAGGCCAAGGCCGCCGATCCGACGCTGCAAGATCACTTGATGGTCCACAAGCCTTGGATCGATGCGGTCAGCTGGACCAAGGACGGCGAGCCCGGCGTGTACCGGCGCGTGCTCGAGGTCATCGACTGCTGGTTCGACTCCGGTTGCATGCCTTTCGCGCAGTGGGGCTTCCCGCACGAAAACGCGGACGATTTCGAGCGAAATTTTCCGGCCGATTTCATCACCGAAGCGGTCGATCAGACGCGCGGCTGGTTCTATTCTCTGATGACGATCAGCACGCTCATGTTTCCGGAGCGCGCCCTTCCCCATCCGTTCAAGAACTGCGTCGTCCTCGGCTTGATGACCGACGAAAAGGGCAAGAAGCTCAGCAAGCGGGATAAGAACTACACCGACCCGCTCGCGCTTATGGATCGAGTGGGCGCCGATGCGGTGCGATGGGCGCTCTATGCGGGCACCGTGCCCGGGCAGAGCACCCGCTTCTTCGACGATGCGGCGACCGACGCGGTCCGCGAATTTCTTCTCAAGATCTGGAACGTCTACAGCTTTTTCGTGACCTATTCGAATATCGACAACTGGACGGCTGGCGCTGCGCGGCCGGCGCTCGGGGACCGGCCCGACATGGACCGCTGGGTGCTCGCGGAGCTCGACGCCACGGTGCGCGCGGTGCGCCAAGAGCTCGACGATTACAAGAGCCATATGGCGGTGCGGCACCTCCTCGGTTTCGTCGACGCGCTCTCCAATTGGTATGTCCGCCGAAGCCGCGCTCGGTTCTGGGCTGCGGAGGACAGCCACGACAAGCGTGCCGCGTTCAGCACGCTTTACGAGGTCTTGGTCGATCTCGCGAAGCTGGCGGCGCCCTTCATTCCCTTCATAACCGAGACGCTGTTCCAGAATCTGGTTCACAAGGATGATCCGGCGGCGCCGGAGTCGGTGCACCTGGCATCCTTCCCCGAGCCGGACGCGGCGCGGGTCGACGAGGAGCTTCGGCGAACGGTGGATCGGGTCCGCAACGTGGTCACGCTCGGTCAGCGCGTGCGCAACGAGAATAAGCTCAAGGTGCGCCAGCCACTGGCCGAGGCGATCGTCGTCGTGGCAGACGACAACGAGCGTCGGAGGATCGACCGTTTTTCGAGCGCCATTCGAGAGGAGCTGAACGTGCGAGCCCTCGGCTTCACGCAGGAGCCGCACAAGTACGTCGAGTTCGAGTTGGTGCCGAACTTTCGGGTCCTCGGGCCGAAGCTCGGCAAGCAGATACCCGCGTGCAAGAAGGCGCTCGCAGATGCCGATGGCTCGGCGCTCTACGCCGAGATGGAAGCAAACGACAAAATCGTGGTCCAGCTGCCCAACGGCCCGATTGAGCTCACGCCAAGTGAAGTCGAGGTGCGACTGAGCGCTCGGCATGACTTCGCTGCGGCGTCTGGCTCCGGCCAGGTGGTGGTGCTCGACACCCGTGTCGACGACAGCCTTCGCCGCGAAGGCTTGGCCCGCGAGGTGATCAATCGCCTCCAGCGTGCCCGCAAGACGATGGACCTCGCGTATGAAGCCCGTATCGAGGTGAGATGGAACGCGGACGGCGAGCTCGCCGAAGCGATCGAAGAACACGCGGCACGGATCGCTGGCGAAACGCTTGCAACTGGATTCGTTCGTGGGGCGGCAGCAGCCAGCGAACACGACACCGAAATCGACGGCAACCCACTCACGCTCTCGATCAACGCGGCTTGAACAAGCTGCGGCGCCAGCGGGGCCAGAGGGTGGCTACGAGTAGCAGTGCTGGGATCGCGAGGAGCTGGGAGGTGCTGAGGCCGAGCAGCTCTCCGCGTTCATCGGCGCGCAAGAACTCCAACAGGAATCGGAGAATCGCGTAGAGCCCGATGAACGCCAGCATGAGCTGGCCTTCGAAACGTTTCCTCGGGCGCAGCCAGAACAGCAGGAAGCCCGTGATGGCTAAGCAGCCGAAGGCTTCGTAGAGCTGCGTCGGATGGACCGGAAGCGACGGCAAGTGCGGAGCCTCCAGCAATCCCGCGCGCCACTGTGACTCGCTCGCCGGCGAGAACGGGGGAAAGCTCAGGCCTGCTGGTCCGTCAGTGTTCACGCCGAAGCAACAGCCACCCAAGAAGCAGCCCAGCCGGCCGAAGACTAGCCCGAGGGAGATGCTGATCGCGGCGATGTCGATGCCCCGGTAGAGCGGAACGCCTTCTCGTTTCAAAAACCAGATGCCGAAAGCCGCCGCGGCAATGAGGCCGCCGTAATAGGTCAGACCACCCCTCCAGAATGCAGCCCAGGCGAAGCAGTCGCGCTCCGACGGCTGGCACAGCTCGCGGGCGGCGTCCCAAATGCCCTCGGCACGCGCGCACTGCGCGGCGGTGATCTCCCAGGCGACCTTGCTGGGGTCGGTGCAGAGATGCACGTAGTCCCAGAAGTAGCCATCCACGAACACATGGAAGAGGCGAGCGCCCAGGACGCCGAAAATCACGGAGAAAAGACCGAGGTCGATGAAGGTTTCCGGGTTGAGCCCGTCTTTCCTCGCGAGCCGGGCGGCCAGCCAGGTCGCCAAGGCGAAGCCGACAAGCAGCAGCGTAAAGTACGCCGGGATCGGCTCCCCGAAGATCTCCGCGAGCGTCGGGAGCATTTAATCGGACTCCAACACGCGGGCTCAGCTCGCCGGCGCCTCTGCGCGCTTGGCAGCCAACTGCTTTTCGCCCCGCCCGTCCATGAAGCCTTCGATGAGGATCAGGGCGACGCCGATCGTGATCCAAGCGTCGGCAACATTGAACGTGGGGTACGCCCAGCGGTCATTGATGTGGAACCGGACGAAGTCGACGACGTAGCCGAGGTTGACACGGTCGACGAAGTTCCCGATCGCGCCGGCGACGATCAGCGGAACGCTAACCGCGAAAAGCGTGCCCCCGCGTCCGGCGACGAACATCCAGAGAAGCAGAACGACGGCACCCGCAGCGGCGACGTAAAAGACGCCTTTGCGCACCGGGCTCGGCATGTCGCGCATGAACCCGAACGCGGCACCACAGTTTTCGGCGTAGCGAAACTCGAGGAGGCCGTCGATCAGCACCACGGGCGAGCTCTGGGTTCGTTGCGCTTCGGTCCGCCCGAATTCATTGGGCTCGCAGACCGGGTCCGAGGCTCGTGAGGAGGGCTGAGAAAGCCGCTCGAGCGCCCACTGCTTGCTGCCGAGGTCCATGGCGGTCAGGACGCCGATGGCGGCGAGGCACAAGACCAGTGCCTTGCGGGAGCGCGGGGTGCGAGTCACGGCCGGCGACTGTAACAGTTGGATCCATGGGGTCAAATCGACCCAATTTGAGCTAAAACGTTACAATTACAAACCTTTACAAATTTGTGACACAAGTCTGCTTGCGACTGTATCACGTTGTGTTACAAATGGCGCATGGGCGACGAGGACGAAAAGAAGAGCCGCAAGGAGCGAGTTCTCCATACCCGCGTGCCGGCGGTTCTCGAGCAGGAGCTGAAGCGGGTGGCCAACGCCTGGCGGGTCCCGGTTTCCAATGTCGTTCGGGCGCTGCTCGAGGATGCGCTCGACACCATCGACGTCGTCGGCGCCAAGGCGGAAGGTGAGCTTCGCGAAGTTGCCGAGCTGCTCGCCTCCGAGCGGCACCGGTTTCGCCGGAAGTCCTCCGAGCAACTGAGCAAGATTCCGGGGACCCGCGAACCGCTGCCCGATGCGGTCGAGGCCGCGAGTGCGCCCGAGTCTGCGTTGGACCCGCTTGAAGACGCCGTTGGGGTCACCCCGATCACCCTGGTTCACGACGCCGTCTGTGGCGTCACTGGAGCAAAGCTCGCCGCCGGGTCCGAAGCCTACATGGTTCTTTTCGATGATCCGGGCCGAAAACTGATTACGGGCAGGGACGTCCTGCCCCGAGCATCGACACCCAACGAGGAGATAGCCGATGACTGAACAACGAAATATCCAATCCACCATCGAAGACAACGTCAACACAGCCGTCGACCAGGTCGGCAAGACCGCGGAAGGCGCCGTGACGTTGGGCCGCACGGTCGCCGGGTTGTGGCTGGGGGTTACGCGCACCGCAATCGAAGCGGCGGCAAATACCCTCACGTCCACCTCCGAGTTGATCAGTGCGCTCGCGGAGTCCATGGGCGAGCTTTCGGACCGCCTCCAAGGCTCGACGAAGAAGGCTTGATCCCGAGCCGACGGACCGTAGAACGGCCCAAGGGTCGGCGGTAGCGGCGCTCCCACGCCGTTCCGCCGGCCCGGCGGCTATCTGGTTTTCTGCGAGCCGGGCGCCGTTTTCCGATCCATTGGCCCGTGCGGGAGATGCCGAGCTTCGCGCAGGTGGCGGAAGGCGTTGATGCCCCAGCGGGTCACGAAATACAGGGGAAGCGCGATGATCAGTCCGCACACCAGCGCGCCCATCCAAAGCTCCCCACCGGTGTTGGTCAAGAGCCGCCCGACGTCTGCCCAGAACTCGCCTTCGAGCAAGCGATCGAGGTTGCCGTCTTTGAGCGCACGTCCGGTGTTGCCGAGCCAGGTCTTGATCGTGGCGCGAGTGACTTCCTTTCCGGGATGCAAGACCGCCGCTCCGACCGACCAGGTCGCGTAGTAGAGCGGCACTGCGGTGAACGGGTTGCTGATGAACAACACCGGAATTCCCGAAATCTTGTTGGCGCGAAGCAGGGCTGCGATCGGGATGTACAAGACGATCTGAAGACCGAGGGTCGGCGTGAACGCGATCATCGTGCCGATGAATACGCCCCAGGCGATTCGGTGCGGCGTGTCGTCGAGGTGAAGAATGTTGTGGAAGACGATCTGCTGGAGCCGTCGCCACAGGTCTCGCAAGTTCATCGTGGAGCACCCCAACCCCCACCTCCGGGCGTTTCGACACGCAAGACGTCGCCCGGCGAGACTTCCACGCTGAAGCGGTGAGCGAGTTGCTTGCCGTTGAGTAGATTCATGCCCGGAGTCCCTGGATCGCCGCCGCGCATACCATAGGGCGGGACCCGACGCCGCTCGGAGAGCACGGAAACCCGCATCGGCGATAGGAATTCGAGCTCGCGCACCAAGCCATCGCCGCCCGGCTGGGCCCCTGCCCCGCCGGAACCATGCCGCAGCTCGAAGCGGCGAACCCGTATAGGAAACCTGGTTTCGAGAACCTCGGGATCGGTGCACTTGGAGTTCGTCATGTGCGTATGCACTCCGGATGCCCCCGCTCGACGCTTCGTCGCACCCGCCCCGCCGCCAAGGGTTTCGTAGTATGCGAAGCGATCATCGCCAAAGGTGATGTTGTTCATCGTCCCTTGGCTCGCGGCGGCCAGTCCGAGGGCGCCAAACAGGACGTCGACGATTCGCTGCGACGTCTCCACGTTGCCCGCGGCGACCGCGCGGTCGGGCTCGGGGCTGAGCAACGAGCCTTCGGGGATGCGAACGCGGACGGGGCGCATACAGCCGCTGTTGAGCGGAATTGGTTTGCCGACCAGCACGCGGAGCACGTAGAGGACAGCTGCCATCGTGACGGCACGCGGCGCGTTCAAATTGTTGTCGAGCGCGCCGTCCGTGCCCTCGAAGTCGATCTCCATGGCGCCGCCGCGAACGGTGACCCGCACCGCGATGCGCGCCCCGTCATCCAATCGATCTTCAAACTCGTGCTCTCCGTCGGGCAGGGCTTCGATCGCCCGAGTGGTCAACTCGGCCGCGTTGTCCTGAATGTGTTGCATGTACGCGGTGACCACTTCGATGCCGTAGCGTGCCAGAAGCTCGTCGAGCAGTTGCATGCCTTTTTCATTGGCCGCGATCTGCGCCTGGATGTCCGCAAGGTTCTCGTCAGGATTGCGCGCGGGATAAGGGCCAGCGTTCAGAACGTCGCGCAGGAGCTGCTCTCGGAAGGCGCCGTTTTCGACGATCGCGAGGTTCCGCAACACGACGCCCTCTTCTTCGAGCCGGGTCGAGGAAGGCGGCATGGATCCGGGGGTGAGCCCACCGACGTCGGCGTGATGTCCGCGCGACGCGACGACGAAGCGGAGTGCCCCCTCGGCGTCGTGCACGGGAGTGACGACCGTGATGTCGGGCAGGTGTGACCCACCGGCGGCAGGATCGTTGGTTGCGAAAACCTGGCCGGGCTTCGTATGTGGATGCGCGGCGAGGACGGCGCGAACCGATTCGCTCATGGCACCGAGGTGAATGGGGATGTGGGGTGCGTTGGCTACCAGGCCCCCTTCTGCATCGAAGACCGCGCAGGAGAAGTCGAGGCGATCGCGGATGTTCGTGCTCATGGCGGTGCGCTGCAGAACGACACCCATCTGTTCGGCGATCGACTTGAACTGGTTGTGGAAGACCTCGAGGAGCACCGGGTCGACACCCGTCTCGGCGATCTCGCGCTCGTCCCCAATTTGGGTGTCCCGCAGAATCAGGTAGTCGCGCTGGGTTCGGACTGCGGCGAAGCCGACCTCCACGACGACCGTTCCGGTGGCGTCCAGCACCAGCGCGGGCCCCGGGATTTCCACGTCGACCCGGAGGCTCTCCCGTAGGTAGACCGGGGCTTCGACGAGAGTTCCGGCCGACCAGAGCTTGGTCCTGCGGATCGGCTCGCCGGTGCCAGCCTCGACCCGGGGAAGCTCCGGCGTCGCGCCGCTCAGCTCCACCGCAAGCCGCAGCGTGGCCGCTTCGACCGCGTGACTGGGTCGCGTGTATCCGAACTCGCGCTGGTGGAGCGCTTCGAACGCAGAGCGCATGCGCTTCGCGCCGGCCCAGTCGACCGTAAGTGTCGCCTCGGTCCCACGGTACCGAAGCGCGACCTGGCGCCGGATGTTCCATTGGGTTTCGGACCCGGCATCTCGCTCGAGCGCCTCGCGACCCGAGCTTTCGAGCAGCGAGAAGGCGTGCTCCCATCGTCTTGGCAAGGGTTCGTCCAGGCTCACTCGCCCTGCGTCGCGCTCACCGTGCCACTCGAAATTGGCCACTCCCATTCCGAAAGCGGACAGGGCACCGGCGTACGGGTGGAACAGCAAGCGTCGAATCCCGAGGCGTCGCGCGACGAGACAGGCATATTGACCGCCCGCACCGCCGAAGACCACCATCGCGTGTGTGCGCACATCGTGGCCGCGACCGATGGACACTTTTTGAATCGCGGCCGCCATGTTTTCCGTCGCGACCCGCAGGAAGCCGTGTGCGACCTCGTCGGCGTCGCGCTCGATGCCGCTCGCTCGCAACGCGGCAGCGATTTGTTCGAGCCTCTTTCGAGGCTTTTCTTCGTTCAGCGCGAATGGAAATCGGTCTCCCGCGAGCCGTCCGAGGCACAGCGAAACGTCGGTCAGCGTGAGCTCCTTCGCGCCCGGTTTCCCGTAGCAAATCGGTCCGGGGTCCGCGCCGGCGCTTTGCGGGCCGACGGTCATGCGTTTCGCTTCGAGCCTGCAGATCGAGCCGCCGCCAGCAGCCACGGTATGGAGCTCAATCATCGGTGCGCGGATGCGAATGCCTCCGATTTGGCTTTCGAAGACCCGTGATACCCGACCCGCGTAGCGAGACACGTCCGTCGAGGTGCCGCCCATGTCGAAGCCGATGGCTTCGTCCAGACCAAGCTCGTCGGCGACCGCGCCGGTTGCCACTGCGCCGGCGGCCGGGCCCGACAGAACCGCGTTGCGCCCGATGAAGCCGGATGCATCGACCAGGCCGCCGTTGCTCTGCATCATGCGCAGCCGTCCCTGCCCGAGCTCTTGCTCGAGCTTCAGCATGTAGTGCGTCAGCAGGGGGGTCAGGTACGCATTGGCAGTGGTCGTGTCGGTGCGGCCGAGCAAGCCGAGCTCATTCGAGATCTCGTGAGACAGGGAGACATGGGCGAAGCCGAGCTCGTTTGCGATCGCGGCCACCTGACCCTCGAGCGCCCCATCCCGGTACGCGTGCATCAGCGAGACCGCTACCGATTCGGCGCCGTGCTGGCGGGCCTCTTGGAGCGCCCGACGGAGCGCAGCAATGTCGAGCGCGCGCAAAATGGAACCGTCGATTGCCATACGCGCACCGACTTCGATGACCTCATCGGTGAGCGGCTCCGGCTTTTCGATCTCGAGCGCGAAGAGCTCGGGCCGCGTCTGATCACCGATCCAACTCAGCTCCCCGAGGCCTTCGTTGGCGATCAGCACAGTCCGACAGCCACCGCGCTCGAGGAGCGCATTGGTGGCCAGGGTCGTCCCCATTCGGACCTCGGCCCGTGGAATCGGATCGCCAACTCCGAGGCCCAGGAGAGCTCGGATGCCCAGGAGCGGCGCCTGGTCCGAGGAGAGCACCTTGGTCACCCGCATGGCGCCGGTCAGCCGATCTCGATGGATGCAGTCCGTGAAGGTGCCTCCGCGGTCGATCCAGAACTGGTGCCGGGGGTTTGGCCGTGCCATCGAGCCCTGCATCGAAGCACGGTGCCCCCTGGGGTCAAGAGCGGCGCTGCGATCTATGCCTGGAGGCCAGAAACTAAGCCGAAAGAGCTAGGATGGTTCGGTAATTGAAGGGCTCTGGTCCGAAGCCAAGAATTTTTCTGGTTTCCAAACGAGTTTCCTGGACTTATACAGGCCAGCAAGTCAAGGAAACCAAGGACGATGGACACGGAAGAATTTACTGTCTCGTCCGTGATACCCGCAAGTCCAAATCGTATTTATTCCGCATGGATGGACGAACGCCATCATTCCGCTTTCACGGGAGCGCGGGCTACGGTGGACCCCTGGGTAGGCGGTCGAGTGGTGACAGATGATGGTTTCATCGACGCCACCCATGTCTATTTGGTGACCGGTAGTCGTATCGCCATGACCTGGCGAAGCCGGGATTTTCCCAAGGGCGCCAGCGACTCGCAGGTCGACATCACGTTTTCTCCTGTGGCAGGTGGCACCAAGGTCGAGGTCACCCACAGCAAGGTCCCCGCGGGGCTCGGAAAGGCCTGCGAGAAGATCTGGAAATCGCTCTATCTGAACCCGATGGCGAAGTATTTCGGTGAGCCGGACGCGATGCGCGCAGCCTACAAAGCCGCCAAAAAGGCCGGGCATCTGCCCCTCTCCGGAATCAAGGCGAGCCGGCCGGGGCCGAGGCGTCCTTTCGTTCCCCCGCCGCAGCTTCCGGTCGAGGAGCCGAGCGAAGAGGAGGATGAGGACGAGGAGAGGCCGAAGAAGACCCGCAAGCGAGTCGAAACCAAGACGATCGACCTTCGGGAGCTCGCGAAGGCCCAGGCTGAAGCCCGAAAGCTAGCCGCCCAAAAGAAGCTGGAGTCCAAGAAGAAGGCCGAAGCGGCGCGCAAAGAGGCGGAAGCCGCTCAAAAGAAGCTGGAAGCCAAAAAGAAGGCCGAGGCGCTGAAGCTCAAGCGGGCCGAGGCCAAGCGGATCGCGGCGGAGAAGAATCGAATCGACAAGGAAATGAAAAAGGCTGCGGCAGAGAAGAAAGCCGAGCTTTCCCGCAAGAAAGCGGAGGCCAAGGCAAAGGCCGACGCGAAGAAGAAGGTCGCGGCGAAGAAGAAGGCCGACGCGAAGAAGAAGGCCGACGCGAAGAAGAAGGCTGCTGCGAAGAAGAAGGCTGCTGCGAAGAAGAAGGCTGCTGCGAAGAAGAAGGCTGCTGCGAAGAAGAAGGCTGCTGCGAAGAAGAAGGCTGCTGCGAAGAAGAGGGGTGCTTCCAAGAAGCGTCCCGCGTCGAAGAAGCGTCCCGCGTCGAAGAAGCGTCCCGCGTCGAAGAAGCGAGCGGCCCCGAAGAAGCGGGGAAGGACAAAGAAAAAGGCTGCCCCGAAGAAGCGCAGCCAGGCGACCAAGAGGCGCGCAGCTCCGAAGAAGCGGGCGGCCCCGAAGAAGCGGGCCAAGGCACCAGCGAAGAAGGCCAAGCGTCGTTCGTCGCGACGCTAGTCTGCTAGTCGAGCGGGGACTCGGCCTGGCGCCGCAATCCGTCAAAGAGGGAGTCGAGAGCGCGATGCTCCTGGGCGAGCTCGATGATGCTCAGCTCTTCGAGCTCGCTGTCGACCGGGCTTGCCGCGAGCCAGACCTGCATGGCTTCGCGGGCCGTCATCAGACCGACGCTTCGTCCAGGCAATGCCAGCGCGGCGGTCGAAACCTGGGCCTCGCGCAGCGCCTCGGCGATCAGCGCACAGGCCTTCTGGGCAACGCTGTGGTCGAACGAGGCGCTCTCACCTAGACCGACCAGCAGGAGGCGGTCGGATTTGAGCTTGCCTAGGTTCGCCAGCAAGGCCTTTTCGCCGAACGTTCCCCGAAGGTAGCCAGCCATGAGCTTCCTAGAAAGCGCTCCACAGAGGCGCCAGTCGATGAGCCCGGCGGCGCCACGCAGTGGACGTTCGTCGGAGAAGAAGGGTAGTACGATGACTTCGGTTTGGAGCTCGTCCAAGCTTCCTGGCGCAGCGGAGATGAAATCGTAGGCGATCACTGCTTTCCCAGCTCGGTCGCAATGCGATCGAGAACGCCATTGACGAAGGAACCACTCCCCTCTGAGCCAAAGCGCTTGGCGAGCTCGACCGCTTCGTTGAGCGTCACGCGTTTCGGGATGTCGCCCATCTCGCGAAGCTCCACGATGGCGACGCGGAGCACGTTTCGATCGACGATTGGCATGCGCTCGATGCGCCAGTGGTGGCTCGACGAACGGATGATCTCATTGACGTCGTCTTGGTGCTCGGCGTATGCGCGGACCAACTGGTTTGCGAAATCGACGTCTTCGATCGGCGCGTCCTCGTTCGAGAGGTGTCCCCAGTACGACCGGATCGCCTGCGTGCCGCTCACGTTCGACACATCCATGAAGTACAGGATGCGAAGCGCCGCTTCACGGCCTTTTCGTCGTGATCCCATCGTCCGCAAGCTTTCGATCCAAAATGACCATTTCGATCGCGGTCAGTGCCGCGTCGCGGCCCTTGTTGCCGTGCGCGCCACCGGCGCGTTCAAACGCCTGGGCTTCGTCGTCGGTCGTGAGCAGGCCGAAGATCACTGGGACCCCCGTGTCGAGCGCGACGCGGCCGAGGCCAAGAGCCGTGCCTTCCGAGACGAAGTCGAAGTGTGGCGTGCCTCCCCGAATCACCGCACCGAGCGCGACGATGGCGTCGAATCGCTTGCTCTGCGCAAGCTGCTGAGCTGCGTACGGGAGCTCCCAGGCGCCCGGTACCTCGACGACATAGACCGATTCGTCGGGCACGCCGCGCTCGGAGAAGCACTCCTTGGCGGCTTCGAGCAGCTTGCTCACGACCGCACGGTTGAAGCGAGACCAGACGATGGCAAAGCGCGCGTCCGGTGGCGCGGCGACCTCCCGCACTGGTGGATTGCGATCCTCGCTCATTTGGAAACTGCCGCCGTTTTCGAAGGCGCGGGAGTGAGCTCACCGCCCGGTCCAACCAGAAGTTGCTCGCCCACGTTGAGCCCGTAGGCGTCGAGGCTCGGGATACGCCGCGGCCGGTTGGTGAGTAGACGCAACTGCTCGAGCCCAAGGTCAGAGAGCACCTGCGCGCCGAGGCCGTACTCGCGGAGCACGACACCGGGCTCCTCGGGCGACCGGGGGAGCGGCTCGTTCAGGTAAAAGGCCAAATCGGTTTCGGGATCCGGATGCCCGGGCAAAAACAAAATCACCCCGTTGCCCGCGCGTTCAATTGCAGCGACGCAGTCGGCGATGTGGACACGGTCGCCCATGCGCACCTGAAACGCGTCCCCGAGCACGCTCCCGCGATGCACGCGCACCAGCGTCGGTTCCGCGGTCAATTCACCGAGGCTCAGGGCCATGAACTGCTCCTCGCCGCCGACCTGAACTCGGTACACCGAAGCGATCCAGGTGCGTCCCGTCGGCATTTCGACAGGCGTCTGCCGAATCCTCTGGACCAGCCGTTCGCGCGCGAGGCGGTATTGGATGAGGTCCGCGATCGTGAGCAGGCGCAGTGCGTGAGCTTCAGCAAATGCGACGAGGTCCGGGTAGCGAGCCATCGAGCCATCGTCTTTCATGATCTCGCAGATGACGCTGGCTGGTTTCAACCCCGCGAGCCGGGAGAGATCGACCGAGCCCTCCGTGTGTCCCGTGCGTTGCAGCACGCCACCCGGAACCGCCTTGAGCGGAAACACATGGCCTGGGCTCACCAAGTCCGCCGGCACCGCGTCATCTGCGACGGCGGTCAAAATCGTATGCGCCCGATCGCCCGCACTGATGCCCGTCGTGACTCCTTTGCGAGCCTCGATCGAAATCGTGAACGCAGTCGAACGCGACGAGCGGTTGTCGTCGACCATCATCGGTAGGTCGAGCTGACGGATTCGGTCCTCCGTCAGGCTGAGACAAATCAACCCTCGAGCGTGTCGTGCCATGAAATTGATCGTCTCGAGGCTTGCCATTTCGGCAGCCATGCACACGTCGCCTTCGTTTTCGCGGTCCTCGTCGTCAACAAGGATGACCATTTTGCCCTTACGGATGTCATCCAATGCCGCGACGACCCGCTCGATCGCGCTCGTCATATGAGCGCCACCATGACGCGAAAGGGCTCGCCCTTCCAGCGGACCGCTGCAAATGCTCAGCCTCCTTGCGCGTCCACGCCGGGCTTGCCCATCAGGCTTGCAACGTACTTGGCGAGGATGTCGACCTCGAGGTTGACCTTGGCGCCGTTTGCCATTTCCCCGAAGGTCGTCTCCTCGAGGGTGTATGGCACCAACATCACGTCAAAGTGCGTGCCTGCAACGGCGTTCACGGTCAGGCTGACGCCATTGACGGTGATCGAGCCCTTCGGCGCCAGAAAAGGAGCAAGCCCGGGCGGGACCTCGAAGCTTGCGCGGATGTAGTCCCCTTCGGGGTTCCGCGCGATCAGCGAGCCAACGCCATCGACGTGCCCCGTGACCAGATGGCCGCCCAAGCGATCGCCGAGCGCGAGCGCGCGTTCGAGGTGAACACGGTCGCCTTCCTCGAGGCTGCCGAGATTGGTCTTGTCGATGGTTTCGAGGGATGCGTCCGCCTCGAACTCGCTTTCGTCGAACGACTTCACGGTGAGGCACGTTCCATGGACCGCGATGGATTCTCCGAGCCGGTAGGGGTACAGCGCGCAGCGGATGCGGATGCTGAGCCCGTCCTCGCGTCGCTCGATCCGATCGATCGTCCCGACCTGTTCTATCAATCCCGTAAACATCTACTTCATCCTCTCGAAGTCACCGGAGACCAACCAGTCGGATCCCAGTGCTTGAAACTCGGTGCGTACCAAGCGCCACGCACGTTCGATCGATTCGGCGCCCGAGCCCGCCGCAAACGAGAGCGCACCGGCGTCCCCCACGATGCGTGGCGCGATGAAGATGGCCGCACGGTCCGCCAAGCCGAGGTCCAGGAACGACCCGTGCACATGCGCGCCGCCCTCGACCAAGAGCCGGACCAGACCACGCTCGCCGAGCCGCTGGAGCACTTCCAACAGGTCGACGCCTCGCTCGTCCCGCGACACCGGGATCAACTCCACGGCCTTCGCCATGAAATGCTCACGGCGCGAGGAGTCGGCGTCGGACGCATGAAAGATGAGAGTCCCGGCGTCCGAGCTCCGGCCTGGGTCGAGAACCGCTGCGCCCGCTGGCGTTCTCAGGTCGGCATCGAGGACGACCCGAATGGGGTTTCTGCCTTCGACCCGTCGAACTGTGAGCTTCGGATCGTCGCTCAAGACGGTCCCCACCCCGACCAGAATCGCATCGCTCTGATCGCGCATCCGGTGGGCTTCGGTGCGGGCTTCCTCTCCGGTTATCCACTTGGAGTCTCCGGAGCGCGTCGCGATCTTCCCATCGAGTGTCACGGCGGCTTTCAGCGTGACGAACGGGAGGCCGGTCCGGATGTGCTTGCTGAAGTCGGCGACGAGCGCTGCGCACTCCCCTTCCATCAAACCGACGTCGACCTCGACGCCCGCCGACCGCAAACGGTCGACTGCGCCCGCGACATGGGGCGCCGGATCAGGGCAGCCGATGACGACGCGGGCGAGCCCGGCATCGAGAATCGCCTCCGTGCATGGGCCCGTTCGACCGTGGTGATTGCAGGGCTCCAAGGTCACGAAGAGCGTGGCGCCTTCGACCGACTCTGCGGCATTCCGAATTGCATCGACCTCGGCATGGGCTTCGCCGGCGCTTTTATGATGACCAACGGAGATGATCTTCCCGTCGCGAACGATCGCGGCACCCACGTGGGGGTTCGGGCTCGGATAGCCGCGCTTCGCTTCCGCAAGCGCTCGCTTCATCACCCCGCGTTCGAAATCCGACCGCATGTCAGTCCTTGAGCTTTGCAAGCTCGTCGACGAATTCGTCGACGCCTTGGAAGTCCCGGTAGACGCTGGCGAAACGAACGTACGCCACCGGGTCGAGGCCCCGAAGCTCGTGCAAGACGTGCTCTCCGAGCCGCGTGGAAGGAACCTCCTGCTCGCCAGTGTCGACGAGCCAGCGTTCGACCTGGTGCTGAAAGCGCTCGAGCGCTTCGGCGGAGACCGGACGTTTCACGCAGGCCCGTCTGAGCCCAGCAAGCAGCTTCGCGCGGTCGTAGGGTTGCCGGCGGCCGTCGTTCTTGACGATGAGGGGCAACGTCTGCTCGACCCGTTCGTAGGTCGTGTATCGTCGACCACAATGCTCGCACTCGCGCCGCCGTCGGGTGACCTCGCCTGCCTGAGACAAGCGCGAGTCGATCACACGGTTTTCCAAAGTTCCACAGTAGGGGCAGCGCATATCCGCGCAGAAGCTAGCGCCGCCGTGGTGTCGGAGCAACGCAGCGCACTGCGCTCACTCGCGAACCAGGCGAACGAGCGACTCCAGGTGTGCAGTCTGTGGAAACATGTCGAAACCCATCAGACGATCGATGCGGTACCCCTTCGCGGTGGCGAGGCGAAGATCACGTGCCAGGGTCGCCGTGTCACACGATACGTAGACGAGTCGTTTCGGGCCGGGCAAGACAGCACCACGCTCAAACAGCGCCTTGGCGCCTTCCCGTGGCGGATCGATCACGACGACGTCGTACCGGCCCTTGGGTGGCTGGTTCGCATCGCCGACCGTCACGCGCGCCTTTCGTCCTAAGCGTTTCAAGTTGCGTTGGCACGCGTCGGCGGCCAGGGGATCTCGTTCGACGGCAACTAGGGCGCTGGCCTGGGCCGCGAGTCCGACGGTGAAGTTCCCGATTCCGCAATGGAGCTCGAGGACGCGCAAGCCTTGGGGTTCCGCGAGACGCACCACGGCTTCGATGAGCGCGTCATTGACTCGATCGTTGGCTTGCGAAAACGCGCTCCCTGGTGCTTCGAGAAGGCCGGACGCCCCTGTCTGAATTGCGACACGCGTTTCCCCCCAGCTCGCTGCATGTCCGTCGCCCTTGGTTCGCAGCGTGACGCCCGCGACCACGGGAAGCTCGCAGAGTGCCTCACAGGCTTCGAAAAGCTCCGGTCGCTGGTCGTCGTCGGCGCGCAGGTCGACCACGACACGCTCGGCGCTCGTGAGCTGAAGTTGAATCTCTCCCCCGCCACGCAACGAAGGAGCGAGGTGGGCATGCAGCGCGTCCCAGGCCTCGCGCAGAGGCTGCGCGAGCACGATGCACTCGCCGATGTGGGTGATGCGTTTTGAATGAAGCTGGCGGTAGCCGATCGTGTCCCGATGCCAGGCGAGCCGGGCACGCCTTCGGTACCCCAGTGTCACGGGCGAATCCACCCATTCGATCTCCGTATCGTCCGCGCCCGGCAGTCCGCGGCAAGCGTCCGCAAGAAAGCTCTGCTTGATCTCGCGTTGCAACTCGGGGCTCGCGATCATCAGTGGGCAGCCACCGCAACGAGCGGCATCGGCGCATGCAGGCTCCCGTCGTCCCGCTGCGGGGCGAAGCACCCGTATCAGCCTCCCACGCGCGGCCCCTCGTTTGGACCCCGTTGGCATGAGCTCCACCCGCTCGCCCGGTAGAGCTCCAGGCACCAGCACGATGCCGTTCAAAGTCTCGACGACGGCGTCGCCCCCACGCCCCACCGCGCGGACCTCGCCTTGTTCAGACCGATTGGAAGGCATTGGACTCAGAAAAATTGCAAGGGCCTCCCGACTTCGAAGAGGAAGCTAAAATCCCCATCGAGGACGGCCCTTCGTTCGAGCGGATCTTTGTTGTCGACCAGCTCGACGTTGGTGAAGACGGCTACCGTTTCCCTCGTGTCGTTGTTCAACCAGGGCACGTACAGCTGGTCGAAGCGAATCGTGCCGGAGACGGCGGCGTAGAAGACCGGAATGCGAGAAAATCCAGGACAGGTCGCGTTGAGATACAGCGTCATCTCGACCGGCGGTGCCAGGCCGCCGAGCTCGATTTCGGTGCCCAGCATGGTCTCTTTGAGCAGCTCCGGATCGCGAATGAAGACCGCGATCCCGTCGCTGAAGCTCGGTAGGTCGCTGCCGCGCTGGATGGTGATGTCGATGATCTCGACGGAGGTGCTCGGCTGCATCGCGAAGTAGCCCGGGTTCAACGCAAAGGGCGCGCCCTCGAGGCCGCAGTCCGGTGCCCAGACCTGGCCGACCGCGCTGCCCTCGCCGCTGCCCTTCGCGCAGCCGACAGCAAGCAGCCCGCACAGGACCAACGCGCCGAGCTCATGCAATGAAGCCGCCACCGACCACCTCGTCGCCACGGTATACCACCGCCGCCTGGCCGGGCGTAATCGCGCGCTGCGGTTCATCGAAACGCACCTCGAAACCATCGCCGCGGGGGGTCACGTCCGCCGGGGCGCCGCGATGCCGATATCGAATGCGAACCTCGCCTTGGAACGGTTCTAGCGGTCGGCCGGCGACCCAGTGTGCGTCGGTTGCGCTGAGCTCCCGCTCGTAGAGCTGCGATTCGTCACCGACGACCACTTCGGCCGTATCGGGCAGGATCCTAAGAACGTAGCGCGCGCCACCTCCCCCGAGGCCCAGCCCGCGCCGTTGCCCACGGGTGAAGTTCGCGACGCCTTCGTGACGGCCGAGCACCGTGCCCTTCGGGTCGACGATGGCACCGGATTGGGTCCTGTTTCCCTGGCGGCTGATGAAGTCGCCGACGCGTCCGTCGGGGACGAAACAGAGCTCCTGCGACTCGGCCTTGTCCGCGTTGGGGACGCCGAGGCGCCGGCCGGCTTTGCGTACCTCTGACTTGGTGAGCTCGCCAAGTGGAAAGACCAGCCGTTCGAGCGTCGGCTGCGGCAGGCCGAAGAGGAAATAGCTTTGATCCTTGTCGTCATCGCGGCCCCTCAGCAATCGAAGCTGGCCGTCCGCCGCTCGCTCCAGGCGCGCGTAGTGCCCGGTGGCGATGTGGGTCGCGTCGAAGCGCCGCGCGACCTCGGCAAGATAGGTGAGCTTCACGGTGCGGTTGCAGCTCACGCAGGGAATCGGGGTCCGCCCGGCCTGATATTCGGCGACGAAGGGGTCGATGACGTGCTTGCGAAACGCGTCGCGCTCATCGAGGACGTAGTGCGGGATTCCCAGGTGCTCACAGGTGCGCCGTGCGTCGTCCCGGTCTTCGGGAGAACAGCATCGGCCGACCTGCTGCTCGCCGTCTGCGTCCCACAAATGCAACGTGACCCCCACCAACTCGTGCCCCGCTTCGCGCAGCAGAGCAGCGGCAACCGAGGAGTCCACTCCGCCACTCATCGCAACCAGCACTCGCTTCACTTCAGACATGGATGCTCTGCACTGAACAAATCATCCGTGGGCGGTTACACTTAATGGAAAGCGCCGTAACACAACATACATAACATTAAAATCCATTGATTTCACATGTTTACAAATGAAAACCAGAAATCACATGAAGATATCGTCCCGAGAGCTCCAATCGGTCTGAGGTTCTAGGCGCAGCCCCGAACGAGAACTCTCTCAAACGACGCAATCGCCACGTCGATATCCCGCCGGCTGGTCTCCATACCTAAACTGATTCGAACCGCGGAGCCAGCCCTCCACTGTTCATCCGGATACATGGCGCGAATCACGGCGGATGGCTCCTGCAGGCCGGACGAACAGGCGGCTCCGGTCGAGACGCAGACCCCTTCGAGGTCGAGCGCAGCGGCCAAGAGCGGACCCTGCCAGCCGGGGAAGCTGAGGTTCGAGACGGTGCCCGTGCGTGGGGCGCCTCCGTTCAGGACGGCGCCGCACGTGATGAGGCGAGCCTCGATGTGATCGCGAAGCGCGGCCACGCGCGGTTGTTGCGCGAGTCGCGAGCCGATCAAACGGCAGGCCGCCCCGAAACCGACCATGCTGGGAGTGTCCGGGGTTCCCGGTCGACGGCCCCGCTCCTGCGAGCCGCCATCGAAGACCGGCTCGAGGTCGAGGCCGCGACGAATCCAACAGGCACCGGCTCCGGCCGGCCCTCCGATCTTCTGTGCCGCAAGAGCGACGGCGTCCGCCCCGAGCGCGCTGACGTCGATCGGCAGCTTGCCCAACGCCTGGGTCGCATCGACGAACAACCGCGCCTGATGTCCGCGGCAGGCCTCGGCGTATCGATCGATGGGCAGGATGGTGCCGGTTTCGTGATTGACCCATTGAATGGCGACGAGCGTCTGGGGGCCCAGGTGCCGCGCCAGCTCTTCGGGGCTCGGCGGCTGCCCTCCGAGAACGCGCAGCGTCGCGACTTCGCAGCCATTGCGTTGCAGCCGGTTTACGCTCTGCGCCACGGCCGGGTGCTCCACATCGCTGGTCACGAGCCGGGAACCGCCCTTGGCGAGCCCGCGTATTCCAAGATTGCAGGCTTCGGTGCCGCCGCCGGTCAGCACGATGTCGGCAGCCGTCGCGCCGATCGATTCGGCAACGCGTTCCCTGGCAGCCTCGAGTAGCTGTCGCGAGGCCCGGCCCGCGGCGTGGGTGCTCGACGGATTCGCCCATGCAACGGCCGCCGCTTCTTCCATTGCCCGCCGGACCGCATCGGGCGTCGGCGCTGCTGCGTGGTGGTCGAGGTAGATCACGTCGACGGAGTCTCGGGCCGTTCGGGCAGACGTCCAACCCGAAGCTCGACCAGCGTGCCCGCCAGCTGCCGCTCGGCCACTTCGCCCGCAGGCGGACTCGAAATCTCGATACCGCCGCCCAGCGCTTCGGTCACCCGCCTCGCGAAGGCCAGGCCCAAGCCGACCCCGCCGTGGTCGCGCGTCACCGAGCCGTCGACTTGATAGAAGGGCTCCATGATGCGCGCGATGTGCTCTGGACGAACCCCTGGACCGCTGTCGGACACCGCGAAGAGCAAGTGCTCGTCTCCCTCGGGGCGAACCTCCACCGCGACTTCGCCGCCTGTCGGCGTGAACTTCGAAGCATTATCGAGCACATGCACCATGGCGCGCATGAGCTTGTCCGGATCTCCTTGCGCCGGCATCGGTACGTCCGGAATACGTTCGATGAGCGTGACGTCCCGCTCGACGAGCTTGGGTCGAATTTGAGCGAGTGCTTTGATTGCGACGTCGCGAAAGTCGTAAGGGCGCGTGTAGTAGTGCATGCGCCCAGTCTCGAGTGAGCTGACGTCGAGCAAGGTGTCGACGACGGTTCGAAGTCGCTGCGTCGAGGTTTCGATCGAACCCAGGCACTTGCGTTGCAAATCGGTCAGCGGGCCGAGCTCTTGGTTGAGCAAGAGACGAAGGTAACCCACCACCGGCGTCATCGGCGTCGCCAGCTCGTGACTGACGTTTTGGAGAAACTCTCGGCGAAGTCGCGCGATGTCTTCCAGCCGTTGATTGGTTTCGGAGAGCTCGACGATTTTTTTCTCGAGCCGCTCGACGATCTTCTGCGTGCGCTCGCGAAGCAATCGATCGCTTCCGTCGTCGGCCCACTCGCGATGCCCTCCGAGGAACTCCGCGATGGTTTCCGCGAAGTGTGCTGCTGCAATCGGCTTCGCGATGAAGCCATCGCAGCCCACGGCGAGCGTCGATGCACGGTCCCCCTCGGCCGTGATCGCCACGATGGGTACGTCTTGCAGGGCCGGCATCCCACGGAGGCGCAGGGTCACTTCATATCCGTCCAGGTCCGGAATGTTGATGTCCACCAGGACGAGGTCCGGGACCATTTCGCGAGCGAGCCGGATCCCGTCGACGCCGCATTCGGCCTCGATTACCTCGTGTCCGGCCGCCCCGAGCAGCTTCTGCACGAGGCGCCGATTGTTGGGATCGTCCTCGATGTGCAGCACTCGAGCCATTGGAAAGCGATGCTAACAGCCTCTCGCACTTGCCGCACGCTTCCAGCCTGGCTAGGGATCGGGGTATGCTAGGGCGATTGGTCGATCAGCTCGTTGACGCCGGACTCGTCACGGAGGCTCAGGCACGCGCCAGCGATGCCGGTGATCCGCTCGTTCCCTCGGGCCGCGTCGCTCAAAGCCTCGTCGCGGAAGGACTCGATGAGGGTGCGCTGGCGGGCTTCTTCGTCAGCATGGGTTTCGGCCCGATGCTTCGAGCCCGCGAGCTTGCGAGCGCCGACGACGATCTCGTTCGACGTTTGCCGGGAGCCGTGGCGCGGGATCTTTGTGCGATGCCCTTACGGCCGAGTCGAGTCGGCGCGATCGTCGCAATGGCGGACCCCACTGACGAGCGGTCGGTGGCCAAGCTCAGCGAGGTGCTCGGGGATAGCATCCTACCGACGGTCGCGAAGCTCTCGGATCTCCTCGAGTCGATCGACCGTGCCTACCCGGCGGATCAACCCACCCCGGTTAGCGATCCCGTGGCGGTTGCGCGCAGCCGTTCGGCAACGCCTAGCGGTACCGTTCCACTGGTCAATGCGAAGCCCCCGAGCGGCACCGAAAAAACCCTGCCTTCGTTCGACGCGTCGCTTTCCGAGCTGGTCTCGACGGCGAGCCCCGTCTGGGATCGCGCTTGGAACAACACGTCGCCCACGCGTGATGTTTCGCTCACTCCCAAGGCGAGCCACATTCCGTTGCCCCATCTCTCGACGTCGCTGACGCCGCATACCTTCGCGCCTCCGCCGATCACGCCCCATCCTGAGACGCCCGTCTCCAGCCGGCCGAACCGGCTTGCACGCTCCTCACTTCGTGGTTCGTCCAGCCCGCGGCCCCCCTCGGCGTCGGATCCGGCGATCGCTGCGCAGCTGGACGAGCTTGCAAGCGCTAGCTCGCGCGATGAAGTCGTACGCGTCGCCTGTCAGGCTTGCCTAGCCGCCGCGCGCGGTGCCGCGTTCCTCGCGCTACGCAAGGGCGTGTTTCGCGGATGGGATGGTGCCGGCGATGAGGTGACGAGCGCAGGGATTCGAAGCCTTTGGATCCCCGCGACCAATCCCTCGATTCTCAACGAAGTCCTCCACAGCGGCCGAGTGTTCCAGGGAGCCTATGGCCAGACGGCCGCCGATCATCTCTTCCGGGCAGCCTTTGGTAGCCACGGGCGCGAGGTCATCGTGGTGCCCGTGCTGGTCGGCTCGCGCCTGGTCGGGGCCCTCTGCGCCAACGATCCGGCGTCCCAGTCGAGGGCGATCGAAGGAATCGCCGAGGCCATGGGCCGAGCCTTCGAGCGGCTCATCGTTTCCCAGAAATCTCCGGGTTAATCGGTGAAAACGGCCTGGAGGCCCGGGTCGGTCGCCTTGGCGAGCCGAAGGAGCCGTCGGCGCTCCCGCAGGACCGAGGAGGCGTACCCATTCTGCTTATCGCAACGGCCCGAATTGTACCAAGCCAGGCCCTTTTTGACGTCTCCACCGCAGCGGTCGACCGCCCACTTGTAAAGACCGAGGCCGGCTTCGAGCACCTCCCGCTGACATGCGCCCGGACGGCGGCTGCACTCGTCGCGATACCGCGCGTTATAGATGAACGGCACACTCTTGCCTCGGTACTTGGGATTCAGCTGCACGACGCCGCGCGCCCCGACGGCGCTGACCGCCAGGGGGTTGAGGCCCGATTCCCGCACTGCGATGCCTGCCGTGAGAAACGGGTCGACGCCTGCCCGGTTGCTCGTCTCGGTGATCAGACGTGAAATCGTCGCGATGCGGGCGCGGCATCCACCCTCGCTCACCCGGCAGTGCTGCACGTGGATTGGCTCACCTTGCCGGCTCTCGCGGACCATCAGACGCGCGTCGATGGCACGCGCGAGTGCAAGTGACGTCGGGTGGTCACCGACCGCGGTGCGGTAGTCGATTCCTGCCGCGGCAGGAACGGACAGATCTACAGCGAACGAGGGACCCGCTTCTGAGCGCGAGTGCCACGCGCTGAGAAAAACAACGCCGATGACCAATAGTGCGATTCGCATGACCCACTCCCGATAACCATCAAGAGGCCGACACGGTAGGGCATGCGCTTACCTTGCGCCACCCGCAGGTGGCTCAGGCGTCTCCATTTGGCTACAGTTGCTCGACCTCGGCTTCGGGCGCCGGTTCGAGGTCTGCGGGCGTTTTCTCAGTGTCTTCGGCCGGTTGCGGAGTGGATTCCGATTCGGCTTCCAGTTTGGCCGGCTCGCTGTCGGCGCTTTCCGAACCGTCCGAAGCGTCACTGGCCTCGACCGATTCGTCGCGGCTGCCCTCTTCGCCCTCCTCGGCCCGACCACCGCGCCGTCGGCCGCGCCGTCGGCTTCGTCGTCGCTTGTTGTCGGAATCACCGTTCTCTTCGGCGCTCGCAGTCGCTGCTGCGCTGCTGCCGATCCGCGGCGCGCCGCCGGCAAGTGAGTCGAGAAGCTCGACGTCGAGCACCGCCAAGGGAAGCGATGCGCGGTGAATCCCAACGCCGACTTCTTCCATCGAGACCGCCAGCGCGTCTCCGTCGAAGACGGCGCAAGGCGCGGCGCCTTCGGCATGTGCTTCGCCGAGGGTGCCCTCGCGGACTTGGCCCAGGGTGATCAACCAGCCAACGCGTGCGTGATCGAAGTGATGAAGCCCGCCGCGGAGCGCCACGACGGCGTCGTTGTGGATCGGTTGGTTGCCGCGAAAGATGGTGATCGCCAGCGGAGTTTCTTCAGGACCTCGTCGGAGCGTGCCGGCGAGGCTGAAGTCGCCCGCATCGGCGCGAACGCCTCGAAGTGAATGAACGCCAACTGCGTTGAGCCACGTGGCCAGGAGCTCGAGCAAGGCGCCATCGGGCAGATCGCGCAAACGCTTGATCAATGCCCGGCGGACACCCTGCCGCTGCCGATCCGCAGCCCGCAAGGCGTCCCGCTCGGCGTTGACGGCATCGCTCGGCAGGTCCCATTCGAGCAGCGCGACGAGCCCATCGGCCTCCCGGAACCTGGGGCGCCCGCCTGATGCCCGGCGCTTGGCGTTGTCGCCCCTGACGGCAGCACCCAAGGTCGGGGCCAGCAGGGATGGGGTTCCGGCGAGCCGGCCCGTGTCGATCAGCGCTTCGGCGACCTGGACCAGGGTTCTCGGCTTGCGGCTGCCACCACGAAGCGCCGTTTCGATGGCGTCGGAAAGGTCCCGACCCACGGGCTCGCCGGCTTCCGCAGCCCTGTGTGCAGGTGCCGGAGGCTCTTTGCGCGTCCGGCTGCGCGCGGCTGGCCGGCGTTCAGGCCGGGCCTCCGCCGTCGGTGCGCCCTCCGCATCCCGTTCGCGTCGGCGTCGGGGCCGACGCTTGCGGGGCCTGCGGCCATCGCGCGAATCATCGTCGAGGTTGGCGAGAATCAGATCGTCGTCGTCGTCTTCTTCCGGGAAAACATCCGCGCCTGGGAGCTCTTGCGCCACAATCAGGATCTCTTCCTCCGCTTCATCGGCTTCCAGAGGGGCCGCTCCATCTTCGTCGCCGGCCTTCTGCTCTGGGGCCTCTGGGGCGTCGCTGTCGGAATCGTCGCTTGCCGCCTCCTCGACGGCATCCTCCGGGAAATCCCGCAGGGCGAAGACGCCTGGCTTGACCTTGAGAATCGGAGCGTCGCCGCGGTCTTTCTTGACCATGGTGGCGAGCCTCGAGCTCATCGTCGTTTCCGGGGTTTTACCGACGTGCGAAAGAAGGTTTTTCTCGATCGCGATTTCGGTGATTTTCTTGTAGTGGAGGGGCTTTCCGGCCGAGCGGAGAACCTCCACGGCTGCTTCCGTGAATGTCATTTTTGTATTCGTTCCTGTCACTCCGGTGGGCGATACGAGGGGTCGCGACGGGGAGCGGAGATTCGCTCCACCCGCGCATTGCCCCGTTGCCCTGAGGGCCGTGAGCCATGCTCGTTCGCACTTCCACCAGACAAAAGCGGTTATTGATTTGGTTTTCGGGTCAACGGACCCATTCGTTCTCTCTCGGTACCACCGAGCCCACGGCGAGGCAACGAAACGTGATCTCCAAAGGCGACAAATCTCTCCGCGTCGAGCCGCCCATCCTGAGGCTAGCTGGATTATGGGCCTTAATCCCCATGGATTTGACTTTGGCAGCCCCGGGGCCCATACGGCGGGTTTGCCGGTAATTAGCTCTGGCCGATCGCCACTGTTACAGCCAAACGGGCATGGGCAGGGGTCGTTTGTGTCAGATGGGCGTCGCCGCCGTGGCACGCAAGACACGAGCGGTGGAACCCACTGCGGCGTTTTTGGGGTGAAGTGGGTTGGCCCGCTCTTCGCATAGGTTGCGCTTCGAGGAGAATCGAATGAAGGACAAAGAGATTGGCATACTGCTTGGGGGCGTGAGCGCGGAGCGTGAGATCTCCCTCAAGACTGGCGAAGCCATGTTCGAGGCGCTCAAGGCCCGTGGCTACCGGGTCCAAAAGGTCTTCGTCGACGGGGACATCGACCGGGTGCTCCGGCAGACCACCATCGAGCTTGCGGTCATCGCCCTTCACGGCACCTACGGCGAAGATGGCTGCATCCAGGGCCTGCTCGAGACCATGGGCATCCCCTACACCGGCTCCGGCGTCCTTGCGAGCGCGCTTGCGATGGACAAGCTCAAGAGCAAGGAGCTCTTTCGGCTCTACAACGTGCCGACGCCTTCGTACTACGCGGTGCGACGTGACGACCTCGACCGGCTTGAGCAGATCCATAGCTCGTTTGGATTCCCGAGCTTCGTCAAGCCCCGGAGCGGTGGCTCGAGTGTCGGTGCAGGAGGGGCCACGAGCTTGAGCGAGCTACGCCAGCGCTGCGAGGACGCGGCGCGTTTCGACGATTGGATTCTGGTCGAGCGCCTGATTCGCGGCCGTGAAGTGGCGGTTGGACTGCTCGACGGCAACGCGCTCGGCGCGATCGAAATCGAGCCCAAGGGCGGGTTCTACGACTACAAATCGAAGTACCAAAAAGGACAGAGCGAATATCACTTCCCGGCCCGGCTTTCGCCGACCCGCTACCAGGGCGTGCTGCATCTGGCCGAGCGCGCTGTCCATGCCGTCGGCGCGACCGGTGCGACCCGGGTCGACCTGCTGGTGACCTCGGACGAGAACGAGTACGTCCTCGAGGTCAATACCCTGCCCGGGATGACCCCCACGTCCTTGCTGCCCAAAATCGCCGCAGGGGCCGGCTACGACTTCGGCGACCTCTGTGAGGCCATTCTCGAGCGGGCCGCCCTACACCTGGGTGAGGGGCTTCCAAGCGTCTCCGAGGCCGAGCGCGCCGCGTTCGGCGGCGGCCGGCTACCGATCGCGAGCGCCGAATAGCGCCGAGCCTTCGCCCAGTGGCGGGCAAGTCGCTTTGTGTTGGCCATTCTTGACAATTCCGATGTGGGAACCCATAGATCCCGCAGGGTGAAGCTCTCCAACAAAGGCCGATATGGCGTCCGCGCCATCTTCGACATCGCCTTTCATGGCGGTGGCAAGGCCACGCAGATCAAAGACATCTCGCGTCGGCAGGCCATCCCCCCGCGGTTCCTCGAACAGATCTTTCAGGATCTCAAGCGGGCGGGGCTGGTGACTTCCAAGCGTGGGCCTCGTGGCGGCTACGCCCTGGCGATGGACCCGGACGATATCCGGCTCGGCGACATCGTGCGCGCGCTCGAAGGGCCGATTCTGCTCGCAGGCGACGACGGGCATAGCGATGCGGACGAAACCAGCCGCGTTGTGACCGAAACCGTCTTTTCCGAGCTTTCCGACAACATCGAGGCGTGCTTTGACGCGATCACGATCCAAGATCTCTGTGATCGAGGCGATGCGCACGGAGTTCGCCGCGCGCCTCCTCGACGTTACGTGTATTCGATCTGATGTCCGCAGCCGTTGTCGAAAGCGTCCTCGATCTCATCGGCGAAACCCCCGTCGTTCGATTGCGCCATCTCTCGCCTGCAGGTGGTGCGACGATTTGGGGCAAGTGCGAGCACCTCAATCCCGGTGGCTCGGTCAAGGATCGCATCTGCCTCGCCATGATCGAAGCCGCCGAAGCGCAAGGTCGACTGAAGTCGGGCGACACCATCGTGGAGCCGACCAGTGGGAACACGGGCATCGGTCTGGCGTTGGTCTGCGCGCGCAAAGGGTACAAGCTCATCCTCACGATGCCGGCGAGCATGTCGCTCGAACGGCGCGCCTTGCTCGAAGCGTACGGCGTTGAAATCGTGCTCACCGAGCCCGATCGTGTGATGGAAGGCGCGATGGAAGCGGCCCGGCGTATCGTCGAAGAGCGCGGCGCGTTCATGCCGGAGCAGTTTTCGAATCCGGCCAATCCCAGCGTGCACGCGCGAACGACCGCGCCGGAGCTCTTGCGCGCGTTCGAGGGCCACACGATCGACGCCTTTGTCGCGGCGGTCGGCACGGGTGGAACCGTGAGCGGTGTCGGCGAGGCGCTCAAAGCGCGCAACCCCGAGACGCGGGTGTTCGCGGTCGAGCCGGCCGCCAGCCCGGTGCTCATCGGTGGCCCTCCGGGACCGACGAAGATCCAAGGCCTCAACGCAGGCTTCATCCCCAAGAACTACCACCCCGAAGTGGTCGACCAAGTGATCGGCGTAAGCGACCGGGATGCCTGGGACACGAAGCTCGCGCTGGCCAAACAAGAGGGTTTGCTCCTTGGCATCAGCGCGGGCGCCAACGTCTGGTCGGCGATCGAGGTTGCCAAGCAGCTCGGGCCTGGCAAGACGGTCGTGACCATTCTCTGCGACACGGGCGAGCGCTACTTCAGCTTGGGGGAGTACTTCAAGTGATGGATGGGCATCGCGTTCTGGTGGTGGGTGCAGGCGGGCTCGGCGCCCCGGTGCTTCGCTTGCTCGCGGAGAGTGGCGCTGCGCGGATCACGGTCATCGACGATGACCGGGTCGACGAGAGCAACCTGCACCGGCAGACCCTCTACACCAGCGACGACGTCGGGCGATCGAAAATCGAGCGCGCGGTGGAGGTGCTTCGCGAGCGTTCGCCCGGGCTCTCGGTGCAGGCGGTCGAGGGCCGCTTCGTCCCCGACACGGCGATGGAGCTCTTGAAGGATCACAGCCTGGTCGTCGAAGGGGCGGACAACCTCGCGACGAAGTTCTTGGTCGCCGACGCGGCGCATCTCAGTGCGGTCCCGGCGGTTCAAGCAGGCGCCATCCGTTGGGGAGGCTGGGCATTTTGCGCCCTTCCCGATTCCGCCTGCCTTCGCTGCCTCTTCGAGGACATCCCGCGCGACCGAATCGAGACCTGCGCCGAAGCAGGCGTAGTCGGCCCGGTCGTCGGGGTGCTCGGTGGTCTGGAAGCGGCTTTTGCATTTCGCTTGCTCCAGGGCGAACGCCCAGGGGGCGAGCTTTGGCATTATGACGCGCTCAAAGGTTCGCTACGAAAGACGTTCGTACGCCGTCGAAGCGACTGCCCTTTGTGTGCAGGAGAGATTCAGGACTTGCGGATGGAGCGGTACACGGCGGCTTGCGCCGCCTGATTCATGCGCCCATTTGTTGGGACTCAGAAAGGAACGAACATGGCTGTTACGGTACGCATACCAACCCCACTCCGAACCTTGACCGGTGGAGCAGACGAAGTCCTCATGGAGGGCGGCACGGTTTCCGAGGTGATCGAACGCCTCGAGGCCAGTCACCCCGGCATGAAGGATCGCCTCTGTGACGACAAGGGGGTACGCCGCTTCGTGAACCTCTACGCGAACGACGAGGACATTCGCTTTCTCGACAACCTCGAGACGGCGCTCAACGACGGCGACACCCTGAGCATCGTTCCGGCCATCGCGGGCGGGGCCCCACGTTGAGCCTGGACGCCACGGCACGGCGTCGATACGCGCGCCAGCTTCTTCTCGGTGAGATCGGCGAGGCAGGCCAGGAGCGCCTGCTCGATGCCCGATTTCGGCGCGGAGCAGGCGGCGACGCGGACGCCTATGCAGTGGCGGCCGACTATCTCGAACGGGCGGGCTGCTCGACGGACCCGAGCGGCGCGGTGTTGCGATTGCCGAGCACATCGGCGCTCATGCGGTTCGCAGGCTCCCCGGCCCTTGCAGAGCCCGCCGCTGCGATCCTAGGCGCCTTTTCGGCGGTCGAGCACCTCAAGGAGGTTCTGGGTATCGCAGCCGCGCGCGACCTTCCGGGCGAGCTGAGACTCAGCGGCGAGGCTTGATGCGTTTTCGTAAGATGGAGTCGATCGTCGAGGCGGTGGGCGACACCCCCATGGTCCGTTTGCGCGCGCTCGAGAAGGACGCGCCCGGCACGAAACTCTATCTGAAGCTCGAATACGCGAACCCGGGCGGCTCGGTGAAGGACCGCCCTGCCCGCCAGATGATGCTCGACGCCATCGAAGACGGCCGGCTTCGCAGCGACAAGATTTTGATCGACGCGACCAGCGGCAACACGGGTGTCGCGTACAGCTTGCTCGGCGCAGCGATGGGCTACCCGATTCACCTCGTGATGCCCTCCAACGTCACGCAAGCGCGCAAGGACATCATTACGGCGTTCGGCACGGAGATCATCTACAGCGACCCGATGGAGGGCTCGGACGGTGCGATCCGACAGGTGCGTCAGATGGTGGCCGAGGATCCGGACCGCTACTTCTACGCCGACCAGTACTCGAACCCCTCCAATCCGCGGTCGCATTATCTCGGCACCGGACAGGAGATCATCGAGCAGGTCGGTGATGAGATCACGCACTTCGTGGCCGGGCTCGGAACCAGCGGGACCTGCATGGGAACGACGCGGCGACTTCACGAGCACAGTCGCCAGGTTCAGTGCATCGCGGTCGAGCCGGCTGAAGCGCTGCACGGTCTCGAAGGCCTCAAGCACATGGCGAGCTCGCTCGTGCCCGAGATTTACGACCCGAAGGTTCCCGATGAGATTCTTCCCGTCAGCACCGATGCGGGCTGGGACATGTCCGACCGATTGGCGGCCGAAGAAGGCCTGCACGTCGGGCATTCGACAGGCGCGAACGTGGCGGCTGCGCTCGAAGTGGCCAAGCGCGCCGATGCGAGCTGCGTCGTCGCGATCGCCTGTGACCGGGGTGACCGGTACTTCGCGCCGATGAAATGGGAGAAGCACTATGATTGGTGAGGCGTTTCCGTGGATCTCCGGAGACCTCGAGATCGACAAGTCGGTGATCGACGAGATCGAGCGACATGCGCTCGAATGCTATCCGAGCGAGAGTTGCGGATTCGTCTTTGGACCGGCCGAGCAGCCTGCGCTTCTCGACGCGCTTCAGCGAGAAGAGAACGAAGCCGACAAGTACCACAAGCTCGACCCGGTCACATTCCCGCGGACCTCGAAGATGTATTTCAAGATCAACGAGCTACGCGCGGCGCGCACCTTCGAGCAGGGGCAAATCGACGGCAGGCCGGTGAAAGTGATCTACCACTCGCACTGCGATGCAGGTGCGTACTTTTCCGACGAAGACGCGGCGACCTTTGCGAATGACGGCCAGCTGATGTGGCCCTGTGCCTACATCGTCGTGAGCGTCATGAACGGCGAGCTCGCAGAACGGCGCCTCTGGGTCCACGTGCCCGGGACGAACGGTTTCCGGGAGTCGACGCTGACGATTCGAGAGCCCTGACGCGGTCGCTGCCTTCGGCGGCGCTGCCGCG
>JBARTN010000108.1:0-4294 GCA_049645265.1 Polyangiales bacterium | reverse complement strand
GACTCGGCCCTCGGTCTGCGTCTCGTTCACGACGCGTCCGACCAAGCGACGACGGCGGCCACGCTCCTTGGCGGCTTTTGGTGTCGGTTGTCCTGGCTCAGCAGCAGTCATGGCCGATCACTCCTTGTTCGCCGCTTCGGCGCGGCGCTCGGTGAGAATGGTTTTCACGCGGGCGAGATCCCGGCGAAGCTTTTGAATCGAGCTCGTATCGTCGAGCTGATTGGTGTGATTGTCGAAGCGCGCCTTCCAAAGTTGGCGGCGCAAGTCGCCTTCGATGACCGAAAGCTCTTCGAGCGTGTTGGTGCGGATGTCTTCTGGCTTCATAGCTCAGCCTCCCTCGACCGAAACGTCGTCTTGAGCGGGAGTTTGTGGGCGGCGAGCGCGAACGCTGCACGAGCGATTTCCTCTGGGACGCCCTGGATCTCGTAGAGCATGCGACCGGGCCTCACGACTACCACCCAGCCTTCGACACCGCCCTTGCCCTTACCCATACGAGTTTCGAGCGGCTTTTTGGTGATCGGCTTGTCCGGGAAGATTCGAATGAAGAGCTGGCCCTGACGCTTCACCTTGCGCTGAATCGTCATACGAGCCGCTTCGATCTGTCGCTGGCTAATCCGGCCGGGCTCGAGCGCCTGCAGTCCGAAGTCGCCAAACGAGATCTTGCCGCCTCGGTAGGCCTTGCCGCGCATGCGGCCCTTCATCTGTTTTCGGAACTTGGTTTTCTTTGGTTGAAGCATGGCTCGTCCTTAGACCCGGGCTCCCACGGCCCCTGCACCTGGGCGATGCGGAAGCTGCTCGCCTTTGAAGATCCAGCATTTGATGCCGACGGTGCCGGCCTTGGTGTGCGCCGTGACCTCGCCGTAGTCGATATCGGCCCGAAGCGTGTGAAGCGGCACGCGGCCCTCGCGGTACCACTCGGTACGCGCGATTTCTGTACCGCCGAGGCGACCACCGGCCGTGACGCGGATTCCCTTCACGCCGAACTTCATCGCAGTCTGCACGGCCTTTTTCATGGCGCGGCGAAAAGCGACACGACGCTCGAGCTGCGTTGCGATGTTCTCCGCGACGAGCTGGGCGTTGGTCTCGGCCTTGCGAACCTCTTGGATGTCGAGGAACAGCTCGTTCTCCGTGAGCTTCTGAAGGTCGGCCTTGAGCTGCTCGACGCCTGCGCCGCGCTTGCCGATGATGATACCCGGTCGCGAGGTGTAGATGACCACCTTGGCCTTGTTCGCAGCGCGCTCCATCTCGATGTCGGCGATGCCAGCGTGTGCGAACTTCGTTCGGATTACGCGCTTGAGCTTCAGGTCTTCATGAAGCCACTTGGCGTAGTTCTTGTCCTCGTACCACTTGGACTTCCACGTCTTTACGACGCCGAGACGGAACCCATAAGGATGTACTTTCTGACCCACGCTTCAGCTCTCTTCCCCATCGCTCACGACGACGGTGATGTGACTCATTCCCTTGAGGATGCGCGTAGCGCGACCCTGCGCCCGAGGACGCCAACGCCGCATGTGCTGGTTGGGCGCCATGTCGGCAAATGCTGTCTTGACGAACAGGTCGTCCAGATTGAGCTCTTCGTTTTTCTGCTTGGCGTTTGCGATCGCGCTGCTGATGGCCTTTGCCACGATGGGAGCCGCCGACTTCGTCGTGAAGCGGAGCTCGTTGAGCGCCTCGGCGACGCTCTTACCGCGCACCATGTTGAGCACGACTCGCGCTTTACGGGGCGAAATCCTTTGAAACCGTGCTTTTGCGACCGCTTCCATGATCACCTCTTCCCCGTCTCGGGGTTGACCTTGCGGCCGCCCTTCCTGTCCGACGCATGACCACCGAAGGTCCGGGTCGGCGCGAACTCGCCGAGCTTGTGCCCGACCATGTTCTCGGTGACGAAAACAGTGACGAACTTCCGGCCGTTGTGAACGGCGAAGGTGTTCCCGACGAAATCGGGCGTCACGGTCGAACGGCGCGACCAAGTGCGGATCATCTTCTTATCGCCCGACTTGTTCGCTGCCTCGACCTTGTCTTCCAAGTGCTGGTCGATGAACGGACCCTTTTTTACTGAACGCGCCATTACTTCTTCTTCCGCCTGCGAACGATGTACTTGTCCGTCGACTTGTTCTTTCTGGTTTTCAGGCCCTTGGCGAGCTGACCCCAGGGTGAGCAGGGTTGACGTCCGCCTGCGGTCCGGCCCTCACCACCACCCATCGGGTGGTCGACCGGATTCATGGTAGTGCCTCGGTTATGCGGCCGGCGGCCGAGCCAACGGCTTCGGCCAGCCTTGCCGAGAGTCAGACGGGCGTGCTGCGAGTTGCTGACGTGCCCGACCGATGCACGGCAGTTGAGGTGCACCATCCGAACCTCGCCAGAGGGAAGGCGAAGCTGAGCGTAGTTGCCATCCTTGGCCATCAACTGGGCCGCGGTTCCGGCGGAACGCACGAGCTGTGCGCCCTTTCCGATCTTGAGCTCGATGTTGTGAATCATCGTGCCGAGCGGCATGTGGCGAAGCGGCATCGCGTTGCCAGGCTTCACGTCGGCGTGACGGGACGAAAGCACCTGCTGGCCGAGCTGCAGGCCGTCCGGCGCGAGGATGTAAGCCTTTTCGCCATCGGCGTAGTGCAAGAGCGCGATGCGAGCCGAGCGGTTCGGATCGTACTCGATGGCCTTCACCGTACCGGGCACGCCGATCTTGTTGCGCTTGAAGTCGATTTTGCGGTAGCGCTGCTTGTGGCCGCCCCCACGGAAACGCGAGGTGATGCGCCCTTGGTTGTTGCGCCCGCCGGTCTGCTTCTTGGAGTCGAGAAGCTTCTTTTCGGGCTTCCCGTGCGTGATCATGTCGAAGTCCGGCGCTTCGTAGAAGCGGCGGGATGGCGACGTGGGTTTGAACTTACGGATTGCCATACTCAGACACCCTCGAAGAAGTCGATCGTCTCACCCTCGCGGAGGGTAACGATGGCCTTTTTCCAGTTTTGGGTTTTCGCGTAGGTCTTGCCCATGCGGCGCATGTGACCACGCATGACCAGCGTGCGGACGTCGCGCACCGTGACTTTGAACAAAGTCTCGATGGCGTCTTTGATCTGGAGCTTGTTTGCGTCGAGGTCCACCTCGAAGGTGTACTTGTTCTCTTCTTCGCGAAGCTTGGCGCCCTTCTCCGTGAGATAAATCGGGCGCTTGATGACTTGTTCGGCGTGCATCACTGACACCGTGCTTCCAGAGCTTGCACCGCGTTTTGCGTGAGCACGAGATGCTCGTGACGGAGCAGGTCGTACAGGTTCACGCCCTCGGGTGGCAGAACCGAATGGCCCTGCAAGTTTCGCGCGCTGAGGCGGAGCTTCTCGTTCTCTTTGCCGTCGACGATCAGCGCTCCGCCGTTGACCTCGAGCTTCTCGAGAACCTCGGCGAGCTTCTTCGTCTTGATTTCGCCGAGCTCGAAGTCCTCGACGACCAGGAGCTGACCCTCACGAAGCTTGAGGCTCAACGCGCCCTTGAGCGCTCCGAGCCGCATTTTTCGCGGGGGCCTGTAGCCGAAGTCACGAGGCTTCGGGCCATGGACCGTGCCGCCACCGACGAAAATCGGCGCGCGCTTCGAGCCATGACGAGCACCGCCGGTGCCCTTTTGCTTGTAGAGCTTGCGTGTGCTCAGGCTGACCTCGGCCCTGGTCTGGGACGAAGCGGCGCCTTTGCGATGGCTCGCGAGCTGGGCTTTGAGAACATCATAGAGGAGGCTCTCGCTGACAGTCGCATCGAAGACGCTGTCCGAGAGATTCATCTCTCCGACGCCCTTCTTACTCAAGTTGTAGACCTTCACCTTGGGCATGGACCTACCGCCTTATGACTTGATCTCGACATCGACACCTGCTGAAAGATCCAGCTTCATGAGGGCGTCGAGCGTTTGTTGAGTGGGATCCAAGATGTCCAAGAGTCGCTTGTGAGTCCGAATCTCGAACTGCTCTCGCGACTTCTTGTCCACGTGGGGTCCACGCAGCACGGTGTACTTGTTGATGCGTGTAGGCAGCGGAATCGGACCCGCGACCCGCGCACCAGTGCGTTTCGCCGTGTCGACGATTTCCGTCGCCGATTGGTCTAGCAATCGGTGATCGTAAGCCTTGAGTCGAATCCGGATCTTGTTCGCTGCCATTGTCTTACTCGATAATCTTTGAAATGACGCCTGCACCGATGGTTCGGCCGCCTTCGCGAATCGCGAAGCGCTGCTTTTCTTCCATCGCCGCGGGCGTGATGAGGTTGACCTTCATCTTCACGTTGTCGCCCGGCATGACCATCTTCACGTCGTCGGGAAGCT
>JBARTN010000107.1:0-5666 GCA_049645265.1 Polyangiales bacterium | reverse complement strand
GCCTCCGCGTCGTTCTTCGTCTCGACGTAGGCGCGCACCATGAAGAGGCAAGTGTCGAGCACCTGTTGCGCCCGAGCCGCCTCCCGGTTGAGCTCCGCCGCCGCCCGGTCCGCCAGGCGCTGTGCGGCCTTGAGCTCTCGCCGCGCCGCTTTGTAGTCCGCACGCGCCAGGTACCGAACTGCAGCGCGCGAACGCTCGACCCAGAGATCGATGTCGCTCTGGCTGATCGTCGGGGCCGGCGTCGAGCCTAGGACTTCGAAGCGCTCCGATGCACGGTCGGCACGCCAAACGGAATGCCCGCGCATCACGAGCTCCTGACGCAAGGCCTCTGCAGCCGTGTGGAGCCGTTCGACACCAACGCTTTCGTCGCTGGCGTCCGTGTCCCCGCCGAGTGCCGGCACGACCAGCCAACGAAGCGCGTCCGAAGATTCGCCGACCTCGTCACTCTGGGCGTGCGCCAATGGAGCCGTGAACGCAGCGAGCACTGCAGCAACAACGCAAACGGCCCAGCGCATCCCTCTCCCTAGAAGCACCCCAGGAACGTTAGCCCGGATTGCCCGCCTCTCTCGGCATGGACGACCGCCGCCGTCCCGCCACTCACGGTGACCTCGACGCGCTTCGGCGCATCGCGAAGCGTGCGGAGCGCCTGCAATTGCTCAACCACCGGGCCACCTTCGCCCCGGCCGACCACGGCGAGCTGCGTGCCTGCCACGACGAACCAGGTGTCGCGGGCTTCGTCGTACGCAAGCCCGGTCGGACCGGCCGGCTCCTGGAGCTCATCAGGGCCGATCGCGGCATTGCAGAAACTTCCTTGCGTGCATTGAAACGTCACGCCGCCGAGCTCGCTCAGACGAAGGCTCCGGTCCTGGATGTAGAGCAAAGCCGGCCCCCCGCTTCTGATCGCCATGCCGGGCGTATCGCCACGTGCCACATCGATGTCCAATTCGACGTCGCCATTGTCCATCAGCCAGCCGGCATGCAGGTTGTCGCCTTGCTTCCAGACCAGGTATGGGCCGGCCGCGTCGAATTCGGTAAAGATCGGAAGCTCCGTCGCGATCGTCGGCGCTTGCGTCAGCCCCGCGAGGTCGTCTTTGGTGAACGGGTTTAGCGCGAACGTCACGAGATCGCGATACCCTACGAAGCGGGGCGGGGACGCCACCACGCGTGGGTGGAACGGAGGATAGTAGATGCCCAAGTCGATGCTTTGGCGCCAGTCCTCGTGAAGCCCCTGTATCCCCACCACGCTGGGGACCAGGTCCGAGTCGACGTGGATGTCGAGCACATGGAAGAAGTACTGGCCGAAAGCCGCCAGCACACGGTCGCCATGGCTATCGGACGTCAAGAACGCGATGTTAGCCGTTGGGCTGTCGACCACGTCGAGACCGCCAGTCGGCTCGCCGTTCGTATCGTACGTGTCGACGCGGATTCCGTCGCCGACCAGCCGCGTGACCACGAACCCACCTTCGATCGCCGCGATGGTCGCATGATCAGCAAACGCCTCACTCTTCACCGACAACACCCCTTCGTCGGTCAGCCCATCGCAATCGTTGTCTTCCCCGTCGCAGACTTCCTCGGGACCGTTGTCCGGCGTACCGTCGCAATCGTTGTCTTTGCCATCGCAAACCTCTGCAACCGGACCGAGCGCGCCTTCACACACGACGCCCTTGCCATCGCCCGCGCACGCCCATTGACCTTCGACGCACTCGCCCACACCGGCCCCCTCACCGCAGGGCTCGCCGAGCTCGGGCCAGTCTTCATCCACCTCGGTGTCGCCATCGTTGTCGACGCCGTCACAGGGGTCGAGCTCGGCGTCCCGGTCGAGCTTCAGGCACACCCCATCGACGTTGCTCAGCGGTTCGGGGCAGGTGACTACGCCGCAGCTCACGAGGCCCAGCAGCCCGGCCAATGCCAGCGCTCGGATGAAGCCCAGAGGGAACGCCTGCTGGACGCAGCTCAGATGTGTTTGCAGGAGTGGTGACATGTCGATGACCTGGTTATCGACGTGAGGGAGAGGAGGTTGCGTGGCTTTTTTCGACGCCGAATGTACCGCTTTTCGCAGTTCGGGCAATCTCGCGGTCTGGAGATGGGCACGCAGCGTGAAAAATTCGGCATAACTGTGGCGCGGAGCTCCCACTTGGGTAGGCGCTGTCGCTCCCCGTTTGTGGCTAGTCGCCGACGTGGCGCAGGGCAGTGACCTTGTCTGCCCGACCCGGGGCTACGAGGCTGGGCTGACGATTGGCGCCATGACGTTCTGGGGAGGGCTGGTCGGCACGCTCACCATCGGCATCATGCTCGGCGTGAGAAAAGGAAAAATGCGCCGGCTCGAGGATCAAATCGCCCTCGGGAAGTCAGGCGCTGTCCGGTGGGATCCGGGCCGCTCGCGGTTCGTGTCCTAGCGGCAGCCCGACTGAACGTTCAACGCCGATGCGCGCCCGGTGGCGCGCCGCTCCATTGCTTGAAGCGTTTGGCGAAGTGGTATTCGTCGTCGAAGCCGACGCGCGCCGCAACTGCGGCGAGGGGGTCGCTGGTGCTGCGGAGCAGGTCCGACGCCGCGCTCATCTTCAGGTTCATCGCGTACTTCATCGGCGGGACGCCCACGTTCTTTTTGAAGAGCCGGATGAAATAGGACTTGTCGAGCCCGACATCGGCCAAGAGATCATCGAGGTTGTATGCGACGGCCACGTGTGAGCGCATGAACTCCAGGGCCTGCTCGACCGCGGGATGACTTCCGCTCGTGCTCGGCGTGTCGACCATCAGGTCGTAGAGGAAGCCCGCCATCCTGGCCGAGGCGGCACGTCGCTGGCGCACATCGATCGACAAAGCCTGGCGGCTCATTTGCGCGAAGAGCGCATGGTAGCGGTCGCCCAGTCGTCGAATCCGGCCTTCACCAAGAATCGCCTCCAAGTCATCGGCAAGCTCTGCATCGTGATCCGGATCGAGCTCGAGAATGGCGATGTATTGCAAGAGATACTCCCCATCGGGGACCACCATTCGGTGCATCGTACCGGGGCGGGTGTAGAAGAAGTCTCCTTGCCTTACTGCGATGGTCTGCGCTTCGAGATCAAAGGCGCCGCGCCCTGTAAGGACGTAGTGAACCTCATAGCCGCCGTGGACGTGCGGTTCGAAAATCCGGAGCATCCGGGGCACCAAGATGCACGAGCTCACACGCATGATGTCAATATCTTACATCGAAGAGTCAGCCTCCGCCATTGCCCGCTCTGGGCCTGAGCTCGTATGTTCGCCCTACGATCCGGGACCGTGCGTCGAAAGGAGTCGGGGCCATGCTCGAAGCGATCGAATCCACGCCAAGCGCTGCTGGGTCGAGGGTGCTGACGCCACACGAGGCGCGCATCGAACGCGGCGAGCCGATTGGCCTGGTCGGGGATGCCGCGCAATCGAAACGTGGACGGATTCAGCGAATGCTCGAGGGCTTTCGCGACACACCGATTCAGCTCAACCTCGATCGCGCTCGCCTCTTGACCGAGTCGATGAAGACGACCGAAGGGCAGCCGATGGTGCTGCGCTGGGGCAAGGCCTTGGCGCACATTCTCGATAACCATCCGATCCACATCGAAGACGAAGAGCTCCTCGTCGGGAGCGCGGGGCCACCGGGACGCTATGCGGTCGTCTATTGTGAGCTCGTGGGGCCCGGGCGCTTTTATACGCACCCTCACGAGCTGACGCCGAGCAAGCCCGGCGAGCCCATCACGATTACGCAGGACGATGTGACGGCGCTCAAGGAAGAGATTCTTCCGTACTGGGAGCGCGACGCCTACCACCAGGCGACCATGAATGCGCTCCCCGAAGAGACGCGACGCCTGATGGAGCGAATCTTCGTCGTCACACCGACGGCGGCGGGACGATCGATGCTGGCCTGGGCGCACGACTACGGCAAGGTGCTCGAGCGCGGCATTGGCTCGATTCGACGAGAAGCGGCGGAGCGCCTCGAAGCCTTGGATCCGATCGACACGGCGGCCTACGTCGAGCAGCGGCCGTTTCTCGAAGCGGTCTGCTTGGTTTGCGATGCGATGGTGGCCTTTGCGCATCGATACGCGGCACTGGCGCGCTCGATGGCCATTGAAGAGTCGCGTGCGGAGCGTCGCCGAGAGCTTCTCGAAATCGCCGACATTTGCGAACGAGTTCCCGAGCATCCGGCGCGGAGTTTCCGCGAAGCGGTGCAGTCCCAATGGTTCATTCAAACCGTGTCGCGCCTCGAGCAGGCGATCGGCGGCGTGGTCGGCAACGGCCGCATCGACCAGTACCTCTACCCCTACTACCGCAAGGACATCGACGAGGGGCGGCTCACCGACGACGAAGCGTTGGTGTTGCTCGAGTCGATCTGGATCGGCATGGCCCGGAGCACGGACGTGTACGCGAAGCCCGGCATGCCTTCGCTGACCGATGGCTTTGCGCACTGGGAAGCCACCACGATTGGCGGCCTCACGCCGGACGGCCGCGATGCGAGCAACGAGCTTTCGTATCTGATCTTGCGATCGAAGCGGGAGTTTCCACTGCACTATCCGGACCTCGCGGCGCGCATTCATGCCCGAACGCCCAACGCCTTTCTCCACGCCATCGCAGAAACCATCAAGGATGGCTCCGGCTTCCCCAAGCTCTTTTGTGATGACGAGATCATCCCTCTGCTCGTCGCGAAGGGTGGCACCATCGAAGAAGCCAACGACTATTGCGTCACCGGTTGCTCCGAAACGAAGATGCTCAACCGGGAAGGCGTGGCGACGGGATGCGCTTGGATCAACCTCGGTGCGATTCTCGAAATGACGCTTCACGACGGGCGGCTCGCTTGCTACGGCGATGGGCTGGTCGGGATCCGCACCGGCGACCCGAGGACGTTCACGGGGTTCGACGAGCTCTGGGATGCCTTCGTTCTGCAAGTCGAAAACGTCGTTCAACACACGTTCATTCAGCAGTACGTGTCGGACACCCTCAAGTCGCAGCACATCGCCTCGCCGATGTTTTCGATGCTGCACGACCTCTGCATGGCGAGTTGCAAAGACATTCATTCAGGGCCGATCGAAGGTGCACTCTATCTCGGGTTCTTCGACGTAATGGGCTTTGGCACCGTCATCGATTCTTTGGCCGCGATTCGCTCGCTGGTCTTCGAAGAAGGCAAGCTCACGATGCGCGAGCTGCTCGCCGCGCTCGACAAGGACTTCGTGGGGCAAGAGGCGGTTCGACAACTCTGCCTGCACGCCCCCAAGTACGGCAACAACGATCCGGCGGTCGATCAAATCGGCCATGACATCGAGGCGTGCTTCACCAATCTGGCTCGGCATCACCGGACGGCCTTCGGTGGCGAGCTCGATCTGCGTTACGTCTCCGTCACTTCGCACGTTCCCCTCGGTGCGGTGGTCGGAGCGACGCCCGATGGGCGCAAGGCTAGGCAGCCGCTTTCGGAGAGCATCAGCCCCTCGCAGGGCGTGGACGTCAAAGGGCCGACCGCTACGCTCATGTCGATCAGCAGCACCAAGTGCGCACAATACAAGGAGCGCGCCGCGAGGCTTCTCAACATGAAGCTCTCGCCGGCGTCCTTGGTGGGAGAGGCGGGGACCCGGAAGCTGATGGCCTTGATCCGCACCGCGTGCGACATGAAGATGTGGCACATTCAGTTCAACATCATCAATCGGGACACGCTGCTTGCGGCGCAA
>JBARTN010000106.1:0-33795 GCA_049645265.1 Polyangiales bacterium | reverse complement strand
CACGCCCGATCCGGATCGTCCCGAGCGCTCCGCCGAGCTTCCTTCGATCGATTCGAGCGAAGGGCAAGAGATCGTTCGAAACTGGCTCGCCTGTCAGGCACCTGTAGTCGCCCGCACCGAAATTCCGCCCTCCGCGGCGCTCGAGCTCGAACTCTGCCAAAGTGTCGACGACGAGATCTGCGTCTACCGCGGACCGGGCGTTCTTCCCGATCCCAGCTGGAGCAGCATCTACTTCGCCATCATGTTCACCGAATGCCTCATTTGCCATGCGCCGGCGAACGACAACATCGACCAGAATCCGAGTCGTCAGGGCGGACCCATCCCCGGTGGTGCAAATCCTGCTGGCCTCGCGGCGCTGGACCTGAGCGGTGTCGATCTGATGGACACCAGCAATTGGGCGAGCGATTCGTACCCGGCGGTCGTCGACGCCTTAGCTGCCGACCCGGGTGATTGCGCAGGGCAGGGCACGATCGTGATTCCCTTCGATCCGGACGGGTCCATCATGGTCCAAAAGCTGCGCGACGTGCAGACCTGTGGCGACCAGATGCCGCTGGGCAGCTCGATCAGCGAAGCCCGCATCCAGGTCATCGAAGAATGGATCAACCAGGGAGCGCTAAACAACTAGTGACGCGCGCGTGTCTCACCGCGTCGCTTCTACTTTTGCTGACCGCCGCGGGCTGCAAGTCGGCTCCGGCCTGTCCTCTCCAAATGCGCAGCGATGCGGGCAAGGCGCTCGACGACCACCGGAATCAACAGGCCGGCTGGCATGCGATCAAAGCCGAAGCCCGCGTGACGCAGTGGGCGCGCGACGGGCGAATTCGAGGCACCGTCTTGATGTTCCTGCAGCGGCCGAACCGGGTTCGCTTCGACGTGATGACTCAGGTTGGGCCAGCCGCTGTGTTGACCAGCGACGGAGAGAGCTTTCAGCTGAGCGATTTACGGTCGGGGGCGTTTCTGCACGGCCCGACGTGCCCTGAGAACATCGCTCGTCTGCTGGGGATTTCGGTTGATGCAGAGAATGTGCTTCGTCTCCTGACCGGCGACACGCCGATGATCGAAGCCACCGAGCAGTCCATGGAGTGCCGCGAGGGGCGCTATGTGGTGACGCTCGTCGCTGCCGATGGAACGACGCAGGAAGTCTCGTTCGCCGTACACGAGGACGACCTCGACAAGGCGCCGGCCGAACAGCGCCTCACCCTTCGACGCTCGGTCGAACGAGCTGCGAACGGCGACACACGGTGGGAAGCGACCTACGACGAATACATCGAGGTCGACGGCCAATCGTTTCCAACCGAGGTGCGGTTCGTCGACCAGGTCAACGATGCGGACACGTCGGTTCGGGTGAAGTCGATTTCGGTGAACCCCGAGGTTCCAGACGGCGCGTTCCAGCAAGCTCCGAGCCCCGGCATGTCGATTGAATTCGCATCGTGCCCCTGAAACGCACGGCATTTCTCCACTGGTGCTAAGGTAGCGCCGCATGACGGAACCGCTGCTCAGCCTGCGCCACCTGGTCACGGCCTTCGAGACGGATGAGGGCTATCTGAGAGCCGTCGACGACGTTTCGTTCGACGTGTTTCCCGGTCAAACCCTCGGTATCGTGGGGGAGAGTGGTTGCGGGAAGAGCGTGACCTCTTTGTCGATCATGCGACTCGTCCCGAGCCCGCCCGGCTTCATCGAAGGTGGTGAGGCTCTGTTCGATGGGCGCGACCTCTTGCAGCTTCCGGAGTCGGAGATGCGAAGCCTCCGCGGGAACGAGATCTCGATGATCTTTCAGGAACCAATGACTTCGCTCAATCCGGTGTACACGGTCGGATCGCAAATCGTGGAAGCGATTCGACTTCACCAGAGTTTGAGCCGTCGTGCTGCAAAGGTCCGCGCGATCGAGCTTTTGGATCTCGTCGGCATCCCGGCGCCGTCCCAGCGCATCGACTCGTATCCGCATACGCTTTCGGGAGGCATGCGGCAGCGCGCGATGATCGCGATGGCGCTTGCCTGCGAACCTCGCCTCTTGATTGCGGATGAGCCAACGACAGCACTCGACGTGACGATTCAGGCACAGATTCTGGACTTGCTTCGCTCGCTTCAAAGTGACTTTGGCATGAGCATCATTTTCATCAGCCACGATCTAGGCGTGATGGCGGAGTTCGCGCACGAGATTGCGGTCATGTATGCCGGTAAGATCGTCGAGCATGCGGAAACCAGGACTCTCTTTCAGACGCCGAGGCACCCGTACACCAGAGGGCTACTGCGCAGTCTCCCGAGCGTCCGCAATCGAGGGGAGCGCCTGCCGACCATTCGGGGAATGGTTCCTGACCTGCGCAAGCTCCCGAGCGGCTGCCGTTTTCAGGACCGTTGCGACCTGGTCACGGAGGTCTGCCGGGTCGAAGAGCCCGCCTTGCAGCTGCTCGAACAGTCCGACGTCGCTTGCTTTCACGCCGGGGTGTCGGGGTGAGCGAGCAAGCAATCGTTCGCGCTGAATCCTTGCGCAAGTCGTTTAGTGGCCCTTCGCGCGGCATCGGGCGTGGGCGCGCCGAGCTTCGCGCGGTCGACGGCGTTAGCCTCGAGGTGATGCCGGGTGAAACCTTGGGGTTGGTCGGCGAATCGGGCTGCGGAAAGAGCACACTCGGCCGTTTGCTCCTGCGACTCCAGGATCCCACCAGCGGGCGCATCTATTTCGAAGGGCAAGACATCACCGGCTTGTCGCAATCGGCGTTGCGGACCTTCCGTAGCAAGATGCAGATCATCTTCCAAGATCCTTACAGCTCGCTAAACCCGCGCATGACCGTACGCGCGGCGCTGTCCGAGGCACTGCGTGTGCATCGAAAGGTGAGCTCCGCATCCGAAGAAGAGCAGCGCATCGCGGCCCTCCTCGAGCGTGTGGGCCTGCGGCCCGAGCACATGCGCCGTTACCCGCACGAGTTCTCGGGTGGACAGCGGCAGCGCATCGGCATCGCACGAGCCCTGGCGGTGTCCCCGAGCTTCATCGTGGCCGACGAACCGGTCAGCGCTCTGGACGTTTCCATTCAAGCGCAGATCGTCAACCTGCTCCGTGACCTTCAAGAAGAGCTCGGGCTGAGTTACCTCTTCATCGCACATGACCTTCACGTTGTGGAGCACGTTAGCCGTCGCGTCGCGGTCATGTACCTCGGGCGCGTAGTCGAGCTTGCGACCTCGGAGCAGATTTACGCGCGCCCTCGTCATCCCTATACCCAGGCTCTCCTCAGTGCGGCGCCCGAGCCCGACCCGACGGCGCGTCAACATCGACTCTTGCTGAAGGGCGACGTGCCGAGCCCCCTCGATCCGCCGAGCGGCTGCGCGTTTCATCCTCGCTGTCCCATCGCGAAAAAAGGCCTTTGTGATCGTGAGGTTCCAGGACTTCGGGCCATCGAGTCCGGGCACGAGGTCGCCTGCCACCTGGCGCAATAGCGGTTGCAGCCCTTAGGCCTCCTGGGGTAACCAGACCGGATGGCGGAATCGGCCGAAGAGCTTGGAACCGACGGCTACCGCCGCAGCTTCTCTGCGGGGGAGACTCTCTACTACGCGGGAGCGCCGGCCACCGAGCTCTACTTGATCCGAGAGGGCCGGGTGCAGCTGTTCAAGCGCGCGCGCGGCGTCCAGCGCAGTATTGGCCTCTATGGGGCGGAGGAGTTGGTCGGCGAAGAAGCGCTGCTGCCAGGGGCGCATCGCACCGCCACAGCGCAGGCCATCGAGACGACGGTCGCCCTTGTTATCGAAAGTGACACTTTTCGGGCGCTCGTGCGGCGCCAACCGGAGCTAGGCGAGCGTGTCACGCGGCAGCTCGTACGCCGCATGCAGCGAACCGAGGAGCAGATCGACAACTTCCTCCTTCCAGATCCCACCATCCGGGTGCTGAACACGCTTCTCCGGGCGGTCGACGACGTGGACGAGGGGTTGCTAGAGCTCTCGCCACTCGAATTATCCAGTCGAACTACACTGGCTCTCGATGAAGTGAAGGCCGTGGTCGCTCAGTTGCGCGATCGCGGTTATCTCTCGGTAGGTGATCAAACGATCACCATTGGCAATCCCTCCGCCCTTCGCCAGCTTCACGCGCTGCTCGCCCTCAAAGAGGACGTTCGGCATGGCCTGAGCTGTCGGTAATCCGACACCCTTCTTGACCGGGCTCCAAGCACTAAGTAGACCCACACCGTGGTGCGTACTTGGGGTGTTGTATGGCTGGCCTGCCTAGCCATGGGGTGTGCAACGACGTCGGCGACGGGCACGCCCGACGGCGAGCGCTCGTATCGCGAATTTCAGCTCGCAGCCAGCCTTCGCGACGAGGGGCAGACCGCGGGCGCGATTGAACACTTGCGCAAGGCGCTCGAGCTCGACGCCCAGAATGCCGAGGCCCACCTGCTTCTCGGCTTCATTCAGATGGAACGCCGAAGCTACCAAAATGCCGAGACGCACTTGGCCACAGCGATCAAGCTTCTTGAAAAGCAGCAGCACGGCGGTTCCACACTTGCAGAGGCTCGCAATATCTACGGCTTGTGCCTGATCGAGCTCGGTCGTTACGACGAGGCCGTCGTCGTGCTCCGGGAGTCCGCAAGTGATGAACTGAACACCGCTCCACATCTTGCGTGGGGCAATCTAGGGCTGGCACAATTTCACCTGGAGGAATATCAAGAGACGGTGAGCTCGACGATGGAGGCGGTCCGCATTCAGCCACGATTTTGTGTTGGGTACTACACGATGGCGCGAGCGTTCTGGCATCTGCAGCAATTGAAAGACGCCGAGCGCGCGCTGGTGGGCGCGCTCGAGGCGGATCCGTCTTGTTCGAAGAGCGTGGAGCTTCAGGGAGCCTGGCGGCTGCGCGGAGAGGTCCGCGCGCGTTTGGGTCATCGTCGAGATGCCGTCGCCGACTTGGAGCGTTGCGTGGAGCTCGAACCGTACTCGAACGACGGACGAATGTGTCAAACCCTACTCGAGGACGCGCGATGAGGGCGGATTCGATCGGTTACTGGTTGAAGACGGAGCGCGAGACGCGCCATCTTTCGATCGAAGAGGTTTCGAGTACCACACGCATACCGCGCAGGACACTCGAGTCGCTCGAAGAAGATCGCTTCGAAGATCTGCCTAGCGGCGTGTTCGTTCGCGGCTTCATCAAAGCGTACGCAGCTGCGGTCGATATCGACGCGGACGAGGTCCTTGCCCGTTTCGACTCGGAGCGCCCGGAAGCCTTGCCTCCTGCGCCGCTAGCGACGGTGCACAGCCGGCGCGGATACGGGGCGTTAGTGCTGGTGATCACGACTGCCGCACTTTTCGCAATCATCGTGGCCACCTTTTCCCTCGTTCGGCGTGCGCCTGCACAGGACGATCCGATTGAGCTATCCTCCGCGCTGCCGTGCCAAGTCGAAGCCGCCAAAGCCGAGCGCTCCTTTTGCGGTCCGTCGACTATCGCGACTCCGACCGAATCGTCACTCTCCTGACCGAGGACTACGGCAAGCTCTCCGCGCTTGCCCGGGGCGCGCGAAAGAGTCAGCGCCGGTTCGGCGGGGCCTTGCAGCCCTACGTCTTGATGAACGCGCATTTCCGCCCTGGCCGCGGTGAGCTCGCGCATCTAGAGCGCGTGTCGGTCGACCGCTCGTTCCACGCCATCCTCCGGAGCCTCGAGGCGATTGGGGCCGCCGGTGCAGCCCTGGCTGTCATCCGAGAGCGCGTACCGGACCACGAGCCCGAACCCGCGGTCTTCGACACTGCGGTGCGATTGCTGACGGCGCTCAACGACGGTGCACCCCCCGAAGAAGCCCTACTTTCGCTCCAGATTCGAACGCTCGCGCAACTCGGCTTTGCGCCCACACTCGATCGCTGCGTCCTCTGCGGCAAGACGCCGGCCCCAGGGCGTTCGGCGTCGTTTGATGCTGTGCGGGGGGGAATCGTGTGTCGAGCCTGCGGTGGCGGGCGGCTGGTCTTGTCAGCGGCATCGCTTCGCCGTTGGATCGTGGTGCAGGCGACCTCCGAGTTTGACGAGCAGCCTTGGCCCGACCGCGAGCGGGAAGAGATCCGCGAAGCGCTTGCAAAACTCGATGCATACCATGCAACGGTCACCGTTCGAGAGCGCACCGCGGCGGCCTCGGGCAGCTGGGAAGGCCGCCTCCCGTGAGCGACGCATTGGAGCCGATCGAGCTACGTGCGCCTCGTGGCGCTCGAGTCATGGAGATCGACTGGGCCGACGGACACCGGAGTGTCTACCCACACGAGCTCCTGCGCGGCTTCTGTCCTTGTGCGCACTGCCAAGGTCATGCAGGTCCGATTCGGTTCGTGGACGGTGGGGACCTAGAGCTGAGTGACATCCAATCCGTCGGGAATTACGCGCTCAGACTCGTCTGGCGCGACGGTCACCAGACGGGGATCTACAGCTATCGCTTCCTACGGAGCCTGTGCGCCTGTTCATCCTGCGCCGCAGATGAACCGAAATCCAACTCGTTCGGGCGTGAATAGGGCGGGTCTCCCCCTCTTTGTCTCTGTTATCCTGTCCGTGGGGGTTTCGGGTGACATTTCACACACTCATCGTCGATGACAGCAGCGCCGTGCGTGCATTCGTCCGTGCGGCTCTGGAGGACGCCGATTTCGCGCGAGTGCAAGAGGCCGAGACCGGCTTCGAAGCCCTCCAGCTGCTCGCCTCGAACGCTTTTGACGTCGTCATCGTCGACGTCAACATGCCCGATATCAATGGGCTCGAGCTGCTCGCCTTCATGAACAAGAGCCCCCGGCAGCAGGGGGCTATCAAGATCTTAATCAGCACGCGAGCCGATGGTCCGGATGCCAAGCGGGGCGCCAAGCTCGGCGCAGACGCCTTCCTCGCGAAACCGTTCGGGGTCGACGACCTTCGAAAGCTGATTCGGGGCTTGGTCGATCCAATCGAAGAGGTGTCGGGGTGAGTGACCCGCGCGACACCGTGCAGGAGGAGTTCTTGGCCGAGGCCCAAGAGCTCGTCGAGGCATTGTCACGCGACCTCTTGCTGCTCGACGAGGCCCATCAGCGGGCCGAGCGCCCCGATTCGTCACTGATCAACGAAATCTTCCGCAGCGTTCACACCCTGAAGGGCATCGCCGGGATGTTTGGGTACAAGCACGTGGGCACCATCGCCCACGCGCTCGAAGACTTGCTAGACGACTTGCGTCTCGGTCGCACCGAGATCGGCGACCCATTGCTCGACGTGCTCTTCGATTCGGTCGAGCGGTTTCAACGGCTCTTGGCGCTCGAAGACCCTCAGGCGCCCGAAGAAACGCCCGGAGTAGACGCTTACGTGGCAGCCGTCCGTTCGATGGGCACTCAGCCATCGGTGGAGGACGGCGACCCTCTGGATCAGTACGCGATCGGGTCGGCCGTCCTCTCGGTCCTCACGGAGTACGAAGAACATCGACTTCGCGCCTGCATCCGTGAGGGGATGCAGCTCTATCGCCTCCGTGCGACGTTCGATCTGACGGCGATCGACGACTCGATCGAGGCACTGCGCGACGTGGTGCACGACGACGCTGAGATCATCACCTACTTGCCAAGCCTGGAAGGGGGCAATGACGAGTCCATCGAGCTCGTCGTGCTCCTTGCCAGCCGCGTTCCCGAGTCGGAGCTCAAGGCGCACTTCGAAGGGCGGTACGGAACGGTCGAGGCGATCGAGGAGCAAAAGCATCTGCCGACGATTCCTCCGGCTCTCACCTCGATCCCACCCGGCTCGCAAAGCGTTCTGCCTCAGCCCGAGGACGAGATGGGGCAGGCCTCACTTCGTTCGCTGGCCAACTCGGTTCGTGTGGACATTCGCAAGTTGGACGACCTGATGAACGTCGTGGGCGAGCTTGCCTTGGTGCGCACTGCCGTGGGCCGCGCAGTCGCTGGCCTCGACGGTGACCCCAAGTACAGGCAATCGCTTCGAGCGCTCGATCGCGTCGGCCGCGGTTTCGATCGCCAGCTATCCGAGCTGCGCACGAGGATCCTCGATGTTCGCATGGTCCCGTTGGGGCAGGTATTCAGCAAGTTCGCCCGCATCGTGCGGCAGGCCGCCAGGGAGCACGACAAACAAGTTCGCCTCGTCATCACCGGCGCGAACACGGAGATGGACAAGCTCATCGTCGAGGAGCTGGCCGATCCACTGATGCATCTGGTCCGCAATGCCATCGACCACGGCATCGAATCGGTCGAGACGCGGATGCGCCTCGCGAAGCCGGCGGAAGGCACGCTTGCTCTCAACGCATACCACAAGGGCCGGAACGTCGTCATCGAGGTCGAGGACGATGGTGGCGGCATGAACCCCCACAAGCTACGCGAGAAGGCAGTGTCGCGCGGCCTGCTGACTGCGGAGGCCAGCCAGGATCTCACTCGCCAGGACATGTTGAACCTGGTTTTCCTTCCCGGTTTGAGCACGAACGCCGCAGTCACCGATTTGTCGGGCCGTGGCGTGGGTATGGATGTCGTGAAGACCAACATTCTGCGGTTGGGGGGGGTGGTTTCGATCGCGAGCGAGCAGGGCATTGGCACCAAGATCACGGTGACGCTTCCGATTACGCTGGCCATCATACGCGCTCTCATCATCACGGTGGGGGGGCGCCTATTTGCGCTTCCGATCAGTGCAGTTCGCGAAGCCGTCACCTTTGCGCCGCAAGACGTCCGCAGTATCCAAGGCCGCAAAGTGATCACGATGCGCGGGGAGACGCTTCCGATCTGCGATCTCGCCCGCTTGTTCGGTCTCCAAGGGGCGAAACAGCAAGAAAGCCGATTCGTGATCGTCTGCGAGATGGGCAATCGAGAGCTTGGATTCGTCGTCGACGAGCTTGTGGGCCAAGAGGACGTGATCACCAAGTCGCTTGGCCCAACTCTGTCTTCCGTTCGCGGCTTCGCTGGAGCCACGGACTTGGGGGACCAGAAGCTAGCGCTGGTGCTCGACGCTCCCGCGCTCTTCTCCGAGTACTTCGACGGTGCAGAGGCCCTCCTATCGGTGGAGGCACGCGCATGACTGCTGGTGCACAAAGAGCGACTCTGGTTCCCAATCCGGATAGCGAACACGGGGCGATCCCGGTACTTGTGGTGTCGGCGGGCCATGAGGCCTACGGCTTTCCGCTGTCCGCGGTCCGAGAGATTCTGATGCCGCCGCCACTGACCGAGGTTCCCCGTTCGGCCAAGCACTTCCTCGGGGTCGTCGCTGTGAGAGGCGAAATCATCACCCTGGTCGACTTGTCCACGCTCTTGAATCTCGAGGTGCTCGATCGGCAACCGCTCCGACGCGTCATTCTGGTCGACGTTGGTGAAGAGCTCATCGGGGTCGCGGTGGATCGCGTGGTTCAGGTGTCTCAACTGCAGCCCGAGCAGATCGAGTACGCGGCCACCATGAGCGCTGACCTCTCCGAGTACGTCGTCGGAATCGCCCGTGTTCCCTCAGACTCGTCGAGTGATAGTGAAGAGATGGTCATTCTCATCGATCCCGGGGCGTTGCTGGGAGGGCTGAAGTGAGCGAGAGCAGGACCTACGGTCTGGCACTCGCCAGAGACCTCATCCGAGTCGAGGTGGATTCGGTCATGTATGCGCTCGAGATCGCGCGCATTCGCGAGATCGTGAACCCGCTTCCGCTGATTGAGCTGCCCCGCGAGCGTGCTGCGGTTCTAGGAGTTTCCGACTACCGCGAGGAAGTCGTGGCCGTCGTCGACTTGCGGCGCCTTTTCGGTTTGGCGCCGCAGGAGCCAATGCGACGCACAAAATGGCTGATCCTCGAGACTAGTCGAGGGCTGGTCGCGGTTGTCGTGGATGCGGTCCACGATGTCTTTTCGTCGGAGAACAACCAGCAGCGCGAAGTGCCGATCTTGGATGAGCGCCATCTCGAGCGGGGAATCAAGTCGGCCTACCGGTATCATGAGCGGCTCGTATTTCTGCTCGATGCAGAGCGGGTCGCCCAGCCAGGCTTCGACATCGGGCCTGTCGAGATGCCGTTCCTGCCTTCGGAGACGCCATGAGCGAAGATCGGCTCGACGAGGCGTTCCACTCTGCCGATCCCGACGTCCGGCGTCAGGCCGTCCAGGGGATGAGCCTTCGTCCTCAGGGCACACCGCTGACCCAGATCGTCGATGCGCTATCGGACTCGGACTGGCGGGTGCGCCGTGAAGCAATTTCCCTGGCCGCGCAATCGGCGGAGAAGGACGCGCTAATCGACGCGCTTCTAGCTCGCCTCGTCGAGACCGACAACACCGGCCTCCGCAACGCGGCGATCGAAGTCCTCGGGATGGTGGCTCAAGGCCAGGTGGACAAGTTCGCCGACGCGTTGGCAGGTGCGGGCGGAGGCCCTCAGAAGTTCCTCGTCGAGGCGATGGGCAAGACGCGAGACCCTCGCATGATCGATCATTTGGAACCGCTGGTGCGTGGCCCCGACGCGAACGTGGCGGCTGCGGCCGTCGAAGCCCTGGTTTGCATCGGTGGTAGCCGAGCGGAGGGTCTTCTCAAGGAGCGCCTCGCGACGCCGCACCTCTTTCTCCGTATTTCCATTCTCGAAGGGCTCACCCGACTCGGCACGCGGCTGACCTGGACCGAGCTCGCGCCGGCGGTGGATGATGTGATCGTCCGCAGGATCTCCGCGGAGCTTCTTGGAAGGACCGGCGAGCCCGAGGCGCTGGAGTTCCTCCTCGACCTCGCGACCGATCCGTCGCCGCAAACTTCTTCCGCGGCCCTTCGCGCCATCGCGGTGCTAGCCAGCGAGACCCAGGATGACCACGACGAGCTGATCGACCGATTGAGCGCGTCGAACGAATCGTTCCGGCGCGCGCTTCACGAGGCTCTGCTGCACGGCGATACTCCGACCCGGCAGGGGGCCGCCTACCTCGCGGTGCTGTGCCGAGACGAGAGCTCGCTCGAAGCGGTCCTCCAAGCGATTGCCGATGATGTAGTCAGCCCGGAAACGGTCGGAGCGCTTCGGGCGTCGGGGAGTGCGCTCATCGAACCGCTTCTGATGCAGCGGGGCGGCGAGCCGCGGGTTTGGGCAATCGCGCTCGAGCTCGCCGCCGAGCTCAGTTACCGGCATCTGGACGAGGTGCCGGCTGCCATCCGAGATCGCATCCGAAGCCTCATCGAGCGAGACCTGACGGACGCAACGGACGCTGTCCGGGCCGCGGCGGCAGAGAGTCTTCTGTGGTGGGGCGACCCGCGCGACTGTCGAGCGCTGGTCGAATGCCTGAGTAGTCAGTCGCATCAGGTTCGCGCCGCGGCGACCAGCGCGCTCGAAGGGCTCGCGAAGCGAGTGCCCGCCGCCGTCGAACAGGCGCTCCAAGAGGCCGACCTCGAAGGCCCCGGAGGCGCCGACATCGCGCACGTGCTCTCGCGGCTCGATTCGGCTGGTGCCCAGGAGCTTCTCAAGCGCGGCCTGCACAGTGGCGACCCACGGACGCGCAGAGCCGCGGTGCAGGCGCTGGCGATCGCCAACGCAAGCGAGATTGCCCAGTTGATCGGATACGCGGTCGCAGATGAAGACATCGACGTTCAAATCGCCGCGGTTCGAACGCTCAGCCAAATGAGCACGCGTGAGGCCGATGGCCCGCTTCGTACCGCGCTCGACTCCCCATTTGCACCCACACGTGCGGAGGCGGCGCTAGCCCTCGGGCGGCGTGAAGCCAATGGGGCCATCCCCCGCATTCGCGCACTGTTGGAAGACAAGGAGCCGGTCGTCGTATCCGCAGCCTTGGATGCCCTCGCTTGGCTTGGGGATTCGGAAGTCGCAACCGCCGTCGAGCGCGCGCTTTCGCACGCGGACGAGGAGATTTTCCAGGCCGGGCTTCGCGCCGCTCGAACACTGCCCCCCCGTGACGCCGAGCGGCTCGTGAGCCGAGGCCTCGCGCATTCGGCCTGGAACGTTCGAATGTTGGCGATCAAGTTGCTGCTCGACCTCGATACCGAGCACACGCGACAGCTCCTGCACCAGGCATTGACGGCTGAGACCGATTCCATGGTTAGGCACGCGATCGAGAGCGGCCTTCGGCTAGGTGCGTGACGTGACCTTGTTGCACGACGCGGGGCCGACTCTGAACCTGAGGGAGTTCCGTCTGCTCCGGGATTTCATCAACCAGTTTTGTGGGATCTACTTTGCCGACGACACCGCATATGTCGTCGAACGGCGTCTTCGAGTGCGTCTTCGCGAGCTGGGAGTCGGGGATTTCGCGGAGTACTACCGTTACTTGCAGTACCACCCAAAGGCAGAAAGAGAGCTCGAAGCAGCTGCCGAGGTTCTGACGACCAACGAGACCTATTTCTTCCGCGAGGCGTACCAACTTCGAGCCTTCACCGATGAGATCCTTCCGGCAATGCGGGCGCGGGCGCTTGCGCGCGGGTCGAAGCGGCTCGACGTTTGGAGTGCAGGATGCTCGAGCGGCGAAGAGGTCTTCACCATCGCGATGCTCGTCGATGCGAGCGGTCTCTTCGAGGGCTGGGACGTCCGTGTGTTCGGAAACGACATCTCGCGGCGAGTCCTGAGCAAGGCGCGTGGGGCGACCTACGGCTCGGCGAGCTTCAGGGCGATGCTTCCCGAATACGACAAATACTTCATCGAAACCGATGAAGGCAGGCAGGTACACCCGCGCATCAGGTCGATGTGCCACTTCGGTCATCTGAACCTGATGAATCAGCGGCGCGCCGCAATCGTGGGGCGCGTCGACGTGACCTTCTGCCGAAACGTCCTGATCTATTTCGACGATGCTTCTCGCAGGAAGGTATTGGACACAATCTACCAACGGCTGAACCGTGGAGGCTATTTGCTCCTTGGCCACGCCGAGACGCTCCTTCGTTCGAGCACGGCTTTCGAGATCACGCAGCTCACCACGGACATCGTCTACCGGCGCCCGATCCCGTTCACCGACATGCCCCCGAGGCTCATTTAGGTGAGGGAGCTCCGCGCGCTCGTCGTAGACGACTCGTCGTTGAATCGCCGCACAATCGCCGCGATTCTCACAGGCATTGCTGGAATCTCTGAGGTCGACGTTGCGCGCGACGGAGCAGACGCCCTGCGAGTGGTCGAAGCCAGTCCACCCGACTTCATCACTTTGGATCTGGACATGCCGCGCCTCGATGGCTTCGAGTTCCTTCAACTTCTGATGGACCGTCATCCACTCCCGGTCGTCGTGGTATCCGGCCTTTCGGCAAAAGAAAACATCTTCCGCGCGCTCGAGCTCGGGGCGATCGATTTCATCGAGAAACCATACGGGGTGGACGCTCCGCTCGAGGGATTGCGTGACCAGCTCGTCGAGAAGGTGCGTGTCGTCCAGCAGCTATCGCCGCTCGCGCTCCAACATGACATCGCGGATGTCTTTGGACTCGACGCGGACCTCGGGACGCCCGCGCGTCGAATGCGGGAGCCTTCGGTACTCAAGAGGGTGCCCTCCAAAGTCATCGTGATCGGCGCATCGACGGGCGGGCCGCGCGCACTGGTCACCCTGTTCCGTCACCTGCACGACAATCTCGACGCTGCACTGGTGATCGCCCAACACATGCCCCCTCGGTTCACGCGCACCTTTGCAGATCGCCTCGACAAGACTGGCGTTGCCAAGGTGTCGGAAGCCAAGGCATACGAGCGGCTCGCTCGCGGGCACGCGTACGTCTGCCCGGGGGGTCGCTGTATCGAGATCGTTCCGTCCGACCGCGGTCCCGCGATTAGAGTCGTTGCGCCCGATCGAGGGTCTCACTACGTTCCATCGGTCGATCAGCTCTTCAGCTCTGCGGCTCGCGTACTCGGTGACAGGGCTATTGGCGTCGTGCTCACCGGTATGGGGGACGACGGCGCAAAGGGAGCGAGAGACATTTTCGCGCAAGGAGGAAGCATTTTGGTCGAGGCGCCAGAAACCGCAGTCGTTTCGGGAATGCCCATGGCCGTGCAGCGGGCCGGGGTGCAACATCATTCACTGGGGATTTGGGCTCTCGGCGACATGCTCGCGGCGCTCACCCGGGCAAGTAGGCGATGAGGCTCGAACTTTGAGCACGCCGGATCGTATCGTAGGATTGAGCAAGCCATGCAACGGTACCGCTGCCTCGTAGTCGAAGACTCCAAGACGATGCGCAACATGTTGGCGGAGTCCCTGTTGCGAATCCCTGGCATGGAAGTCGTCGAGGCCGATAACGGGCTAGCAGGCATCCGCGCGTTGGCTTCGGGGCAGTTCGATCTCGTGCTGACCGACGTCAACATGCCGGTGATGGATGGACTAAAGCTCGTGCGGCACGTCCGAGGCGACCCGCGGCACGAAAATATACCAATCGTGATTATCACGACGGAAAACGCGCCGAACGACCGCGACCGCGCGATGGCGCTCGGAGCGAACGCCTACATCGAGAAACCAATTCAAGCGCCGCGTGTGATTCGTGCGGTCAAGAAGCTACTCGAGGTCTGACGATCATGAGCGACGAAGAAGCGCCACCAATGGGAAGAGGCATCCTGCATCCGGAGGGTATGCAAGCGACGAGAGACGTTGCCGCCGGCGTCGTTCATGAAATCAACAACATCCTCGGGGTGATCATTGGCAACGCCCATCTGGCCAAAAAGAACGTTTCAAACCCTGCTGCGCTCGAAAAGTACATGGGCGAGGTCCGGAACGCGGCGGAAGAGGGGCGCGAGCTCATGCGTGACCTCGGGGATTTCGCTGGCGACACTCCACTTCAAACGCGTGTCCTTTCTCTGAACGACCTCGTGAGAAATGCGGTATCGGACCTCGAAATCGGCGTAACGCTCGATCTGAGCAGTGGAGATCCGGTGGCCCGACTCAACCTCTGGTTGGCCCAGGACGCCCTTGGCAGGCTGATTCAATTCATGGCAGCGACGAAGACCGTTGCATCGATCCGAGTCGCAACCCGAGTGGTCGGCTCTGCGGCTGTGTTGACGATCGAAGACGACGGCGTGAGCCCGAGCGATCAAGAGCTTCGAGCGATATTCACGCCGTTCGCGAAGATCGACCGCCGCCCCAACGTGAAGCTCGGACTCGCCAAATTGGCGGACTTGGCATTCCGTTCGGCTGGTTTCGTGACCGCTGGCGTGCGTGAACCGCACGGCCTTCGCATCGTCTTGACCCTGCCCATCGACGAGGGCGCGCCCTCAGGTGACGGTCCAGGTGTGCCCTTGCCGAAGCAGGGCGTGTAGGTCCGGCTCTCCGAAGCGCTCTTCGGCGAGCTCCCGTTGCGTTTCGACGCTCTCGTTGTAAACCGGACCCTGGTGGCGGTACAGAACGCCCAGGGCGACGACGTCGGGCAGGTCGGTCAGCATCCACGCGAGCTGGAGATTGGCCTCGTCGTGGATGACGATGTCTTGCTCCGTGACGCCGTCCTCGCCAATGGTCACGACTTCGAGGCTGAGCGTCTTGGTGTTGAAGCGAAGGCCCCTCTCGCCGCTGGCACCGAACGTCATGGGCTGTCCGTGCTCGAGCCAGAGTTGGTGGGCGGGGCCCGTTTTTCGATCGGTGACGAGATCGAAGACGCCGTCGTTGAACACCGGGCAGTTTTGGAGAATTTCGATGAACGCGGCGCCCTTGTGCTCTCGCGCCGCCGTCAATGCTTTTGGAAGCTTCTTCGAGATGTCGAGTGCGCGCGCTACGAAGGTCGCGCCCGCGCCCAAGGCAAATCGCGTCGGTACCACGGGCTGATCAATCGAGCCGAGCGGGCTCGACGGCGTGACCTGCCCGACCTGTGAGGTGGGCGAGTACTGCCCTTTCGTGAGGCCGTAGATCTGGTTGTTGAACAACATGATCTGTAGGTCGATGTTTCGTCGCAGCACGTGGAGCAGATGGTTGCCGCCGATGCTCAGGCCGTCGCCATCACCGGTAACGACCCAGACGTCGAGCTCGGGGTTGGCGAGCTTGACGCCGGTCGCCACTGCAGGCGCCCGCCCGTGAATCGTGTGGAAACCGTATGTGTTCATGTAGTAGGGGAAGCGGCTCGAGCAGCCGATGCCCGAGATGAACACGGTGTTCTCCGGCGTCGACCCGAGGCTCGGAAGGATGCGCTGCACAGCTGCAAGGATCGCGTAGTCACCGCAGCCGGGACACCAGCGTACCTCTTGGTCGGAGGTGAAGTCCTTGCGCGAGTATTCTTTCTTGGGGGAGTTGGGACTCATTCTGCGCTCCGTTGAAGTCGTTCTTCCACCGATTCGACCAGGCCGGCGACTCGGAAAGGCTGTCCTGTCACCCGGGTGAGGCGCTCGGCAGGGACCAGGAACTCGGCCCGGAGCAGCATCGTGAGCTGCCCGTAGTTGAGCTCCGGGACCAAAACGCTGTTGAAGGAGCGAAGTAGATCGCCAAGGCCTTCGGGAAGCGGCCAGATGTTGCGCAGGTGAAAGTGGGAAACGTCGTGACCTTTCTCGCGTAGGACGCGCACCGCCTGACTGATTGCGCCGTAGGTCGAGCCCCAGCCGACTACCAGCAAGTCGCCTTCACCCTCACCTTGGTCGACCTTTGCTCGCTCGATGTCCCTGGCGATTCCAGCCACCTTTTGGTGACGGATCTTGGTCATCCGGTGGTGGTTGTGCGGGTCGTATGAAATGTGGCCGGTGGTTCGGTCCTTTTCGAGGCCGCCAATGCGGTGCTCGAGGCCGGGCGTGCCCGGAACCGCCCAGACGCGAGACTGTGTTTGCTCGTCTCGAAGGAACGGATGGAAACCCTCCGGGTCACGATGAAACTCGACCGGGAATGGCTGCAGCGCGTCGAGGTCGGGGAGCGGCCAAGGTTCCGCGCTGTTGGCCAGGTACCCATCGGTCAGCAAGATGACCGGTGTCATGTATTTCACGGCCATCCGAACCGCTTCGATCGCCATGTAGTAACAGTCACCCGGTGTTGCAGCGGCCAAGACCACCAGCGGCGCGTCGCCGTTGCGTCCCACGACAGCCTGGAAGAGGTCGGACTGCTCGGTCTTGGTCGGGAGCCCCGTCGAGGGCCCACCTCGCTGCACGTTGACGATCACCAAGGGGAGCTCGGCGGCAATCGCTAAACCGATCGCTTCGGATTTCAAGGCGATGCCTGGTCCCGAAGTCCCCGTCACTCCGACCGAGCCGCTGAAGCTCGCGCCAATCGCCGCCGCAACCGCCGCGATTTCGTCTTCGGCTTGAAAGGTCGTCACGCCGAAATGCTTTAGGCGCGCCAACTGGTGCAACAGGCTCGAGGCTGGCGTGATCGGGTAGGAGCCGTACAACATCTTCAGGCCTGCAAGCTGTACACCCGTGACGAGGCCCCAGGCGGTGGCTTCGTTGCCGGTGACGTTTCGGTACTCGCCAGGCGTCAGATGGGCAGCGGGCACTTCATATGCGTGGATTCCGTGCGGCAATTCCGCGTTTTCGCCATAGATGTGACCGGCGTTGAGCGCGGCGACGTTCGCCTCGGCCACCTTGGGATTCTTCGCGAACTTGCTCTTGAGCCAGGCGATCGTCTGGTCGCGTTCGCGGCCGAAGAGCCAGTACATGAGCCCAAGCGTCCACATGTTCTTGCAGCGATTGGCCTCCTTCGAGCCGAGACCGACGTCTTTGACCGCATCGAGCGTCATCTTGTTGATGTCGAGCGACAAGATGCGAAAGCGATCCATCGAGCCGTCTTCGAGCGGGTTGCTGTCGTAGCCCGCCTTCTTGAGGTTGTTGGAGCTGAATGCGCCCGTGTTGACGACCAGCAGGCCACCCGGCTTGAGCGCTTCGCTGTTCACTTTGAGCGCGGCGGGATTCATGGCCACCAGCACGTCGGGGGCGTCACCCGGAGTGAGCACATCGTGCGATGCAAATTGAATCTGGTAGCCCGACACCCCGTAGGTGGTGCCGGCCGGAGCACGAATCTCCGCCGGGAAATCTGGAAACGTCGCCAGGTCGTTCCCCGCGTCTGCTGTCGCAGTCGTGAACTGACTTCCGGTGAGTTGCATTCCGTCGCCGGAGTCGCCGGCGAAGCGAATCACCACAGAGTCTAGGGTTTCACGCGGACTGGGCTGAACGCGCACAGCGGCAGATGTTTCCATGCTCTATCATCGATTCTAGTCCCCTAGGAGCCCCTGCGCTCGTCCTCCGGGTCTGACTGGGAGGCCCTTTTAGAACCGGGCTCCTCGATCGGCAAGCGCTCAGGTGCAGGTTGGACGATGAGACGGTGTCGGCCCATCCTGCGGACATGACCGAGGTCAAAATCTGCGGGTTAACCACCGTTGACGACGCACTGCGTTGCATCGAGGCGGGCGCCGACTCGATCGGCCTCAACTTCTGGCCGGCCTCTCCGAGATGCGTCGATCTTCCGACGGCCCGCGAGATCGTGGAGGCTGCGAGGGATCATGCCCAAACGGTCGGGGTATTCGTCGATTTCAGCTTGGAGCAGGTTCGCGAAATCTTGACCGAAACCGGCATCGGCTGGGCCCAGCTCCATGGCGCAGAGCCGCCCGAGCTGCTCGCCGCGCTCTTGCCGAAGGCGTACAAGGCGATCGCTGTGAAGGACGGCTCCGCCATCGAGCTCGCACGAAGTTACCCCGGCGAGCATCTCCTCCTCGATGCGAGTGTTCCCGGGATCCCGGGTGGCACGGGCAGAACCTTCGACTGGGCGATCGCCGCCGAGGTCGCCAAAGAGCGCAAGCTGACCTTGGCCGGTGGACTGACGCCCGACAACGTCTCCGAGGCGGTCCGCGCGGTGCAGCCATTTCGTGTGGATGTTGCGTCGGGGGTCGAGTCGGAGCCGGGTCGCAAGGATCCGAATTTGGTCAAGCGCTTCATCGAGGCCGCGAAAGGCGCATAGGGGAGCCAACCGGCGGGCGAAAACGCGACACCCGGACAACGGTCAACCATACGATCGGAGAACGGCTCGGGACGGGCGTGCTCGGTCGCGGGGTACCCGCTCGGCTGGCTCCCTACGACATCGCACGTCTGGCCTCGCCCCCCACTCCCTGTGCTGCCCATCCCGAGCCGTTCTCCTATGCATAAGTCGATGCGCAGGAGGTCGTATTGGGGCCAGTTCCCTCGCGTTCTTCTCCATCGATGTCTACGCCGGGAGGGGCGCGGCCGAGCACGCCCGTCGCGAGCCGTTCTCCGATTGTGTAGTTGAGGTCAGTGTCCAAGTTGACCGGCCGTGCTAGCTTACGCGCCTCACCTTCAGGAGGATTCATGCGTTCTGTGCTTCTAGGTTCTGCTCTCACCGCCGGCTTGATCTGGCTCGCCCTTGGTAGCGCCCCGGCCGAATCGCAGGCCGACGGCAAGGCCGCGTCTTGTCAGACTTGTGCGCAGGGCGCCGCGTGTCCGCACTGCGCGGCTGGCAAAGACTGCTCTCACTGCACGGAGGGCAAGAGCTGCCCGCACTGCACCGAGGGCAAAGCCGGCCCACAGTGCAAGCACGGCAAGGCGTGTGCGCACTGTGGCAAGGGCCATCCCCACCACGGCCACTGGGGTTCCCACAACTGGGAATACAAATGCGTTCGCCCCGCCAAGAAGCCCGAGGCGATGACCCAGCAGTTTGCTGGTCTCGGCGCGGAGGGCTGGAGGCTGGCCGAAGCGGACGGCGGGATTTGGTGCTTCAGCCGCATGCAGCGTACCGAGTAGCTGGTCTCGCGGAATGGTGCTTTGCGGGTTGGCGCCGCTACGCGCGCGCCAGGATTTGATCGGAGATGTAGCTGGCCATCATGTACACCGTGATTTGCGGATTCACCAGGAGCGAGGACGGGAACAGGCTCGCGTCTGGCACGTAGACGTTGTCGAGGTCGTGGCAGAGCCCGTTCGGCCCGACGACGCTCTTAGCGGGGTCGGCGCCCATCCGCATCGTCCCCTGCGGGTGGTACGAGTTGATGCGATACATGTGCTTGCCGTTTTGAAGGCTGTTGATCACCGAGTCCACTTGGTCCGCGCTCTCGATCGTGGTTCTCCGAGTCGTCGGTAGGTACACGCGGCGCGCGCCGGCAGCAAAGTAGATCCGAGCGGTCCCGCGAAGCGCCTCCCGCATCGACTCGAAATCGCGATCGTCGAGGTCGTACTCGATGCGCTTGCGATCGCCGTCGAGATAGACTCGGCCGACGTTGTGGTCGTGAATCAAGGTGACTGCAGCTTGGAACTTCTTGCTGTTCACCATGAACTCGACGAAGTCGCTGCCGACACCTCCGTCGATCCAGGCGCTGGTAATGACGGGGCCGACCATACCGGCTTCCAGCAAGTAGCCGCCTTTGAGGGGGTTCTCGAAGTCGCCCGCCTGCGCGGTCAACGTGGCGCCAACCCAGGCGTAGATGTCCTTTTCGTGCTCCCCGAATACCGCCAGGGAAGGGTGGCATGCGAAGTTGAGTCCGATTTGGCCGCTGCTGTTCCCGATCTTGTTCCGCTGAAACAGGAGCGGGGTCTGCACCGCGCCGGCAGCGACGACGACTAGGCCGGCACGCACGTGGACGGGCTTTTCTTTTCCGCCGGCATCGGTGGCAACCGCGCGGACAGCGGTGACCCGCCGGTCGCTGACCTCGAAGGTTTCGGCTCGCGTGCCGCTGAGAATGGTCGCGCCCAACTCGCTGGCCCAGGGCAGGTAGGTGACCAGCATCGACTGCTTGCGATCGGTCTTGCATCCGGAGATGCAGTGCCCCGTGAGCGCGCAATCCCGTATGTTGCGAGAGATCGGAGACGCCGGGATGCCGACTTTCTTGGCGCCTTCGATGAGGAGCCGGCCGTTGTAGTTGACCTCGTGCGGCTTGTTTTGGTGGACGGAGAGGTTTCGCTCGACTCGTTCGAAGTAGGGACGGAGCGCCTCGGGTGAGAGATTGTCCAGGCCGTGCTCCTTCGCCCAATTTGCGAGAACCTGGTTTGGCGCCCGGAAACAGGCTGCTGCGTTGACGACGGTCGAGCCTCCAATGCACTTGCCCTGAAGGATGGCCAGGTCACCGGTGGTGTTCAGCTGGTTCCCATGGTCCTGGTACAAGGTCTCGAGTGCGGTCGGCGCGTGCTCCTGAAATTGGCTAGACGGGATGTGCGGCCCTGCTTCGAGGACCACGACTCGTGCTCCGGAACGCGCCAGCTCGCAGGCCGTCACTGCGCCGGCGGCGCCCGAGCCGATGACCACGACATCCGCTTCGAGGTCGAGGCCTGCCCCGGGGATCTGATCCGGCGACGTGACTTTCAGTGCGGGAAGGCCTTGGGTCGTCGCTATCGGTAGGTTCGCCATGGACGTCACCCGTTCGTCGCGCGGGGCATGGGCGCATTGCCGAGGCTTGCGATTTCGCCGGCGTCGGAAACCGGGCCCTGGTAGCCGATGGCGCGGCCTGCTTCGATGTCCGTCCAGTACCCATAACAGACGAGCTTCTTGAGGACCGTGGAGATCCCGCGTTGGATCTCGATGCCCTGTTCCCATTGCTTGATATAGGTGAGCTGCCGCTCCGCCGAAAGGTTGATGAATCGCGCGAAGTGCAGCCCGATGAGAACGGAGCCGTAGTTGAATAGCTTGAGGCCGATGCGGACTTGCTCGAGGGTTGGCGCATCCATCAAGGAAAACGCGTGCTCGATGTTGTCGACGACGGGTACTTCGGAGCGCGGTTTCAGTGAGCTGCCATCGGTTGGCAAGAACACTTTCGCGAAGCGCTCGAGAAGATTGCGTTCGTTGCTGGTGAGCGTGACCTCGTTGGCCGGCGTGACGGCTTCATCGCTGCACGCCGGAAAGACCAGCACGCTTGCGCCGGTCAGCACGGTGAGCTTGCTGAAGGTCCTGCGGTAGAGCTTGTATCGCATCGCCAGATCCCCGGCGAACCCTATCACGTCGCGGCGCGAGATACAGCGCCAGCGTCAGCGTCAGTGCCAGCGTCAGCGTCAGTGCCAGCGTCAGTGCCAGCGCCAGCGTCAGTGCCAGCGTCAGTGCCAGTGCCAGTGTCAGCGGCAGCCTGGTTGCGTTGGTGCAATCCCTCGTAGATCAGTCGCTGCGTCGTTTCGGTCACCTGACGCTGCAGGTTTGCCACCGTTTCCGGATCGTCGGCCGCCTCCGGACCGTGCGGCAGTCGAATTGGCTCGCCGACGATGTAGTGAAGCTCCGTTGGGAAGGGAAGTGCGCCGAGGCCCATGTAGATAGGCATGACGTACTTGTCGCCGAGCAGTTGCGAAATGATCCGGCCGACACCGCTTTGTCGAACGCGGTCCTGTGATACGACTTGCACGTAGAGCTCTTCGTTGCCGAGCCCTGCGATTGGGATGATCGGCTTCTGCGCACGCAGGGCGGTGCGAATGAAGCCGTGGCTGTTCTCCCATTGCAATCGATATGCATCCTCGGGACCGCTGAGCGCTTCCCTTGCTCCGCCTGGGTAGACCAGGACCAATTGATCATCTTGCAGTAGCCGAATGGTCGCCCCAGGCTCACCTTCGATGGCGCCCATGCTGTGGGCGAGGTCGCGAAAGATCGGCACCGCGAAGACCACGCGATCTCCCAGTGACCGAACGATTCGGCCCCTCCCTTCGAGGATGAGCCGCAAGAGAATGGGAAGGTCGATGCCGAAATGGCCGTGGTTGGTCACGATTAGACCGCCTTCGTCCAGCGGAATGTTTTTGACGCCTTCGATGGTCGGCTGAAACCACTGATGCAGGAACGAAACCCGTTGCAGCAGGCGCTCGTAGGCTTCGTGGTCGAGTGGTTGCGGGCTGGCTTGGCTCGGCTCTGTCATACGCATGCGCCCCCCTCTTCTATGCGCTACGTTCCGCGCCTCATGCAACCCCTCGAATCGGTTTCCGGGCGGTACGGGCCCTACGGCGGACGCTATGTCGCCGAGACTCTCATGCCTGCGCTCGACGAGCTCACGCGCGCCTACCATGAATCTCAGCGGGATTCGGCGTTTCAGGCCGAGCTCGATTCGCTTCTCCATCACTACGCCGGGCGCAAGACGCCGACCTATTTTGCGTCCCGTCTCAGCGAAGAGCTGGGGACGCGAATCTGGCTCAAGCGTGAGGACCTGTGCCACACCGGCGCCCACAAGGTGAACAACACCATCGGCCAGATTCTGCTGGCCAAGCGGATGCACAAGACCCGGATCATCGCAGAGACAGGCGCTGGCCAGCACGGTGTGGCAACCGCGACCGCCTGCGCGCTGATGGGTTTGCCCTGCGAGGTGTTCATGGGCGCCGAGGATGTGCGCCGCCAAGCCCCCAACGTCCAGCGGATGGAGCTGCTCGGCGCAGAGGTGCACTCGGTCACCTCAGGTTCTGCGACCTTGAAAGACGCCATGAACGAGGCGCTGCGCGACTGGGTGACCAACGTGCGCACCACACACTACTGCGTCGGCTCGGTGGCGGGTCCGCATCCCTATCCGATGATCGTGCGGGATTTTCAGGCGGTCATCGGTCATGAGTCGCGCGTCCAGATGTTGGAGCAGGCGGGCAAGCTTCCCGATGCGGTCGTCGCCTGCGTGGGCGGCGGCTCGAATGCCATGGGCATCTTCGCCGGCTTCATCGATGACGAGGCTGTCCGCTTGATCGGGGTCGAAGCCGCAGGCGACGGAATCGCCACCGGTCGCCACGCCGCGCCACTGTGTGCAGGCGGTGTAGGTGTGTTGCACGGGGCGAAGAGCTACGTGCTTCAAACGGAAGACGGCCAGATCGTCGAAGCGCATTCGATCAGTGCGGGGCTCGACTACCCCGGCGTCGGTCCCGAGCACGCCTGGCTCAAGGACACCGGCCGCGCGACCTATACGGCGGTCACCGACGACGCCGCGCTCGATGCATTTCAGCAGCTATGCCGAACCGAGGGCATCATCCCGGCGCTCGAAACCAGCCATGCTTTTGCGTATCTTCCGACGCTGGCCAAGGAGCTCGGGCCGGACGCCGACATCTTGGTCTGCTTGTCCGGGCGGGGCGACAAGGACCTCGAAACGGTCATCGAGAAGCTCGAGGAAAGGGGCTGAGCGAGGTGGGTCGCATCGCTGACGCGTTCGAGAACGCGCGAAATGAGAACCGCGCTACGCTGGTGATCTACCTGTGTGCCGGGGACCCCGACCTGAACGCGACCGTTGAGCTAGTGGTGGCCGCGGCCGATGCAGGCGCCGATGTCATCGAGCTCGGGGTGCCATTCAGTGATCCGACAGCCGATGGTCCGGCGATTCAACGTGCCGCGCAACGATCCCTGCTTGGAGGAACGACGCTCGCCAAGGTCCTCGAAACGGTGCGCGTGATTCGCGGCCGCACCAACGTACCGATTCTGCTCTTCGGCTACTACAATCCGATTCTTGCCTACGGTGAGCAGAAGCTCGTCGATGATGCGGCGGATAGCGGCGTCGACGGATTCCTCGTCGTCAATCTCCCGCCTGAGGAAAGCGCAGGGCTCCGAGAGCCGGCGATCGCAAGAGGCCTCGACTTCGTTCCCCTCGTCGCCCCGACGAGCGATCCGGATCGCATCAAGCAGGCAGGGGAAATGGCGACTTCGTTCATCTACTACGTCTCGATGACGGGTGTGACAGGCTCGACAGCAACCGACTTGGCGAGCGCGTCCAAACGGGCGAGCGCATTGCAGCGTGAGCTCGGGCGCCCGCTTGCAATCGGCTTCGGGGTGAAGACCAAGAAAGACGTTGCGACCGTCTCACCGCATACCGACGGCGTCGTGGTCGGCAGCGCCGTGGTTCAAGCGATTGAAGCGGCCGGCAGCACCGATGAGGCAGTGGCCGCGGTCCGCGCGTTGGTCTCCGAGCTGACCGGGGGCCTCAAAAGGCAATAATGGCCTTGATTTGGCTCTGTAAGGACGATACTGTCCCTCCATGGCCAGCGTTGATGTCATTTCCGCCAACCTTCCGGTCCTCCGCGAGCTCCGGGGCCGCATCGGTCAGCTTGAGCTCGCACAGAGAGTGGGCGTCTCGAGGCGCACGATCGCCCGCCTCGAAAACGCCGAAGTTGCTGACCCTGGAATCGACCTGATGGGACGCATCGGAAGGGAGCTCGGAGTGACGCTCCCGGTGCTCACGGAGCGAACGCTGCAGGTCGTGACGCTCGCGCTGCCCGACGATGTCTGCACCCTCCTTGCCTCCCCGCAGGGCCCGCAAATCTTGGAAGCCATGATCCGCGCCGCAAGAGATCCCCGCTGACCCCATCCGCGAACCGCGTCAATCCTTCGGCTTTCGCACTCTCGCCAAGCTGGTGGTTGCGGCCTCGGCGATCGCCTTTCGCAGCTCATCATCATCAACCCGGCTCAGCGCTCGTCCGAGCTCCTCTGGCAAGGCCGCCAAACGCACGGGCTCTGGTGGGCGCGGCGCAGCCTGGAGGCGCTTGGGGATGTCAGGCAAAGGCCCGACCTGAAAACGGATCTTCTCAATGCCGCTCGTCGGTGCGGCCTCGCGAAGGCGGGTGAGCAAATCGTCACTGAGGTAGTGCAACTCGTTGGCCCAAACCGAAGAGCTCACGTGGACGATGAGAACCCCACGCGAAAGCCGGACAGGCCGCGCGTGCGCGAGGATGCGCGGGGGGACCGAGCGACTCCACCAGGAGAACGCCTTCGCGGCTTCGAGCTGGTCAGGTGCCGGGTAGACGCTCTTGAGCAACGTGGCGACAGACTCGAGCTTGCCCTTTTTGCGCTTAGCCATCGTCGAGGCTCGCCTTGTAGAGGGCGAGGAGATCGTCTTGGGTGCAGGGACGAGGGTTGAGCTGGTGGCAGGAATCGGCAAAAGCCAGTGCCGCCAATCGTGGCAGCTGACCTTCTTCGATGCCCTGTGATCGAAGGTCGGAGGGCAGACCGATCGACTTCCGCAGCGCTCTCACGGCACCTGCGCACTCGAACGCCATCGTGCTTTCGTCGCTGCCGCGAACGCCGAGTTGTCGGGCGATTTCTGCGATGCGCTCGGGCACTGCTGCGCGATTGAAATCGAGCACCGCCGGTAGACAGATCGCATTGGCCAGACCGTGGTGCATTCCGAGCTCGGCCGAGAGCGGGTGCGCCAAAGAATGACAGGCACCAAGGCCTTTTTGGAATGCGACCGCACCCATCATGCCTGCCTTCAGCATATCCTCCCGCGCCTGAAGGTCGTCGCCGTCGTCGGTCGCCGCCTTGAGCGAGCGATGGCAGAGTCGAACGCCGCCAAGCGCAATGGCGTCGGCCATCGGGTGATCGCCCAGGGATGCATAGGCCTCGACGCAGTGGGTGAGGGCGTCCATGCCCGTGGCCGCAGTCATGCCTGGAGGCATGGTTTGCGTCATGATCGGATCGAGAATTGCGACTTCCGGCAACAAGAGCGGCGAGAAAATCACGGTCTTTCGGTTGGTGGCTTGAATCGTCACGACGCCGCTTCGGCCGACTTCGCTCCCTGTTCCCGCGGTCGTGGGGATCCCGATCATGGGGGGAAGAGGAGCCTTGATTTTTGTGCTTCCGCCAGTGGCGTCGTCGTACTCCGCCAGAGGGCCGGGGTGCGTAACGGCCAAGCGTACCAGCTTGGCAACATCGAGCACGCTTCCGCCCCCGACACCCAGCACGAGGTTGGCCTCGAAGTCGTCGTAGACTCGCGCCGCGCCTAGGACTTCGGCCTCGAGCGGGTTGGATGAGACGTCGAGCGTCGATTCGTGCGGGAGCCGAGCGCCGTCCAGAGCGGCGCGAACCGGTTCGAGCAAGCCCGCCTGTTCGACCCCGCGATCGGAAACGAGCAACACGCGCTTTGCGCCGAGTTGGTGCGCTTCGTTCCCGCATTGCGAAACAGCTCCTTCGCCGAGCACCACCCGCGTCGGGAAGCTCCAGTAAACCAAGTTCTGTGTGTCGGTCATTCTCTGCCTACGCGCCTCTCCATGAGCGCTTGCTTAGCATCATCGGAGCTCATGCGACCCTGGGAGAGCGCAACAAATGTGGACGAAATCGGCGTCTCCAGGCCGAGTCGCCTGGCGTGCTCCATCATTTGGGCGGCGACCTCGATGCCTTCGATGTACGCGCCGGCTTCACCGACCGCGTTGCTGAGCGTGGCCCCTTTCGCCAAAGCGCGGCCGAGCAGGAGCTCGGGGCGTTCGTCTCCTGCGACGGCGGCGATGAGGTCGCCGAGGCCTGCAAGGCCCATGAAGGTCGCCTCCTTGGCGCCCAGCGTCTGCCCGATCCGGGAGACTTCAACCATCCCGCGCGTCGCGAGTACGGCAAGTGTGCTCGGGCCTACGTCGAGCTCTTGGGCATAGGCGAGGACGACGGTCAGGAAGCCAACGGTCGCGCTCGCGAGCTCTACGCCAACGACATCCGGCGTGTCATAGACGCGAAGCTCCGAGCCGCCCAGAGCTTCGCGAACCATCTCGGTGAGCTCCGGAAACCCGGTGCCCAGAATCGCGCCGCTCGGGCGCCCTTCGGCCAACGCGTCGGCGACGAGTGGCCCTGCGAGGGCACCGAGCCGTCGGCATACCGTCTTTTCCGCGATGACCTTGGTGATGGTCTTGAGCTCCGGCCCGATCAGGCCTCGACTGATGTGCACCATCAAGTGCCGGCCATCCACGACTTCGCCCAGCTGCTCGGCGGCCTCGACCGCGTGACGCGCGGGCACCGCCATGAAGATCAGCTCGCAATCCCGTACGGAGGTGATGTCGGTCGACGTTTGGATTGGATCGGGAAGCTCGCGATCCTTTCGGCTCCAGACGACGACCTCGTGTCCATGTCGGGCCGAGGCCTGCGCGATTGCGCGTCCAAATCCACCTGCGCCGACCACGCCGATTCGAAGGCTCATTGGTGGACCCCCAGCAGCTCGATTTCGCACGCCGCTTTGAGTTGTTCGGGGCTTGCAATGTCCTCGGCGAACGGGACCAGCCGGTTTTGGTAGTAGAGCAGCAGCGACGGGTCACCGATGAGGATGCGATCGCCTTCTCGCGTTGCGGCGGTCGAATTGTGGTAACCGTTCCAGAAGCTCAGGGCGCGTTCGAGCAGCTCCTCCGGAGAGTCTTCCTTGACGACATCGCTGGTTCGGACCCGGCCCTGCCCCTCGAGTGCGAGGAGACGATCGCGGGCTTCACCAAGCTCCCGGCAAAGAGTTTCACTATCCACACCGATCTCGCCGCGGAGTCGCAGCCGCGTGAAGAGATCCATCCCCGGGGTCAATTGCACCATATCGCGGAACAGCACGTGGGCCACGACCTGCGTGCTCATCAGGACCGTGTCTTCCTGGTAGCGTTGTGCGAGTACCTCGCCGAGCTCCCGCGTATACGCCGCGTCGCGCGCCGGGTCGACGACGGCCTTTCCTCGGTGCTCGACATAGCCCCCTGCGTCGATCGACCGACCGGTCGGTGTCAGCGACTGGCCCCCGGCGTCGACGGCATTGCCAAACGGGTCGATCGGCTCGCCGAAACGAATGATGCAGCCACCGCGCATTCCGACCATTTTCCGGAAGAACGCGAACCAACGATCGATTCGAGAGAATTCGTCGTCCTCGATGATGTACCGAGCCTGCCCTTCTTCGGTGAGCCAGTCCTTGACCAGAGTTTCCGCTTCGAGGACGAGCGCGTAGTTGATCGTCGTCGGCACGAACCATACGGGACGGTCGACCCGTCGCACCCGATTGGTGGTAAATGCTCCGACTGCAGAGCCGAGCAGACCGAGCTTTAGGTGGCGATCGATCATGCCGGAGCGGCTTCGCGTGCCTCCCGGAAAGAAAAGCGAGTGATAGCCGCGCTCGATCATCACCTGCGAGTACAACTTCAGTACGTTCTTATATAAGCTGACCTGAATCCGCCGATCGACGCGATAGGCCCCCAGGTTGTGCATGAAGAAGCTGATGATGGGGTTGGTGAAAAGGTTCTTACCGGCGCCGTAGACGACCGGCGGCAGGCCGGATGTCTCGAGAGCCTGCGAAAGGACGATCGAATCGAGGTTCGAAGAATGCGTCGGGACGAAAACCAGGCTTCCCCTGTCTTGCAAGCTCCGAAGGTGGTCGAGGTCGCCCTGGACCCTGAGGACGCGGTCGAGCGACACCGGGGACCCCGCCATCAGACCCTCGGTGAGGCGCCGCGGCTCCATGACGCCGCCAATCAAGCGTGGCGCGGCTCGCCGTGCGAAACGATAGACGCGAGGGTCGAAGTTGCCGGCGATGTCGCGGGCCATGTTGGTCACGATCGTGTGCAAGACCCGTCTCTGCTCGGTGTCGTCCATCTTGCCGATACGGCGAATCATCGAGCGCCAATACCCGAGCCGGTCGCGTGCCTCTTCGTCGCGCTGTTTTTCGAGCCGCCTAATTTCATGGAAGGCGGCATCGTTGAGCGCCATTTCCAAGCGAGTGCGGTCGGCCTCGTGTGCGGCGCAGATTCGGTTCACGACGTCCGAGATGACATCGTCGCGCTCGCTGTTGAACCAGAAGATCGACGGGTCGCTCGGCCGCGGGACGTACGGCTTGAAATGGGGCAGCCGAAGGGGGCGTTCCGATAGGAATCGTTTTAGCATTGCAACACTCTAAACCGCCTCGAAGTAACGGCGCAGCTCCCAGTCACTCACGGCCTTGCGGTACTCGCGGCACTCCCAGTCTCGGGTGCGGATGAAGTGATCGATGAAATCGTCACCGAGCGCCATCCGGGCGACTTCGCTTCCTCGAAGACGTTCGACGGCGGCTTCGAGGGTGAGGGGAAGGGCGAGCGCCGGGTCGCTGTCGCTCGTCGCGTCGCCCTTGGTCATTTCCGGTGGCTCGATATTTTCGGCGATCCCGTATAGGCCCGCGCCGAGGCATGCCGCCATCGCGATGTACGGGTTGATGTCCGCGGCCGTCTGCCGGAATTCGATTCGCGTCGCGTGATCGCTCGGACCGAGGATCACGCGCGAGCCGCACGTCCGATTGTCGATGCCCCAGGATGCATTCAACGGAGCCCAGACTCCGGGTACGTAGCGCTTGTAGCTGTTGACGAAGGGCGAATAGAGGGCGGTGAGCTCCGGAGCGAGCGTGACCAGACCACCTAAGTAGTGACGCCCGGTCTCACTCAGTCTCTCGCTTCCAGCAGCTGCGAAGAGATTGATCTGCTCTCCCGCGTCCCAGAGGCTTTGATGAATGTGTCCGCTCGAGCCTGGCAAGTCCGCGTTCCACTTGGCCATGAAGGTGACCGAGAGGTCGTGCCGCGCGCAGATCTGCTTGAGCGTCGTCTTGAAGAGCGCCGCCTTGTCCGCCGCGGCGAGCAGATCGTCATAGCGCAGGGCCGCTTCCCAGACACCGGGGCCGGTTTCGGTATGGATCCCTTCAATCTCGATGTCGTACTCGGCGCAGGTGTCCAAAATGTCATCGACCAGGGCTTGATGTTGCCCCGCACGCAACCAGGAGTACCCGAACATGCCGGGGCTCAACGGATCGAGGTTACGGAAATCCTTTTCGTGCAGCGACTCGGGCGTCTCTTGGAAGACCCAGAACTCGAACTCGGCGGAGAACTTGGCCGTGAAGCCGGCATCGCTCGCCTTCTTGATGACCTTCTTGAGTAAGTTCCGCGGGCATGCCGGGTGGGGCTTGCCGTCCTGGGTATAGAAGTCGACGATGAAGCTCGCGGTGTCTGGAGCGTCCGGGAGAACACGAAAAGAGGACGCATCGATTCGGGCCAAAGCATCCGGGTAGCCGGTTTCCCAGCCGGTCACCGTCGCGTTGTCGTAGAGTTGGTCGCAGACGTCCCAACCAAAAATCACGTCACAGAAGCCGAAACCTTTATCGAGGGCGGACCAGAATTTCTCGAGGCTGATGTATTTGCCGCGCAGCAGCCCGTCGACGTCGAAACCACCGACCTTGACCTTCCGGATACCCCTTTCGTTGAAGTCGCGACGTAGCTCTTCGCTCACAGATCCTCCTCGGCGGCGGAAGCATACCTGTTTTTTCGGCTGGAGGAGCGGGGAACCTGCTCAGCGACTGGCGCGGGCTATTTCGCTGGAACGAAGCGGTGAACCAAGCCCAAACCCACCACGAACAACACCGCGACCGACGCGTGGCCCAGAAGCTCGTGTGAGGTGCCCGCGACAGAGCAATGCGCTTTGAGCACGAAGTTTCCTGCGAGACCTGCGGCCGCTGCAGCGACGAGACTTCCGAGCGCATTTCCGCGATCGACTAGGCGAAGCAAAGCATAGACCGGGACCCCGAGGAGCAGTCCGGCCCCCATGCAAGCCCCGACCATGGCGCTGCCACCGTGATCAAGCGTCGCTGCCTGCGCTGCGGGGTGGGGCCAGAACGCCGCCAAGACGGTGGCCCCGAGCGCGATGCAAACCAGGCACACGGACTGCCAATGCGGTAGGGCAGGGAGGTGTACGGGGCGCGTGACCATGAACATCGCGATCACCAACAGGACGCAGAAGGTCACCAGGCTGGTTGTCCATTGAATCGTGCGGGCTTGATCGCCCACCAACGGGAATACGAACCAACCGACGACCGCCAGTGTGGCGAACACGCTGAGGACGATCATCCGTCGTGCCATCGTGGAGCGGCTTCTCAGGAAGCCAACAATCGAACGGTCGCTCTTGTCGCACTCCGCTTTCACGTTGCCGAACATGCGGTCCATCCGCTCGCCGTTGCCCGGCATGTCCGGAGGATCGAGCTCGCGTAAGCGCTCCCCGAGGCCGGCCTCGGGCCTGTTGCTGCCACTAGTCATTCATCCCCACGTATTTCCAAGACCAACAATTGTTTCAAAGTTGAATAGGCACGATGTGCGCGAACACGTACAGCACCCTCTGAAGTCCCCACAATTTCGGCAACTTCTGCGTATGGCCGCTCTTGAAACCAATGAAGCTCCACCACCTCACGCTGGCTCGTGGGCAGCTTCTCGAGGGCCACGTGGAGGAGCTCTGACCGCTGCCGTAGCTCCAGAGGCATGAAATCCGCCTCCGGGGCGGCCTGCGTTTCGACCTCCAAGGTGGTCATCTTGCGTCGCTTTGTTCGACGCCAGTGCTCGCGGACGAGGTTCATCGCGATGGTCATGACCCATGGGCGCAGCTTCGAGCCGCGTCGAAAGTCGTTTCGCGCGCCGTGAAGCCGGAAGAAGGTCTGCTGGACGATCTCTTCGGCCAGCTCGTCGTTGCGAAGGTGGCGTCGAGTGAGGCGAAGAAGGATGGGCGCGTACCGTTCGAACAAGAGTCGAAACGCCGCCTCGTCCCCATCGACGTAGGCGTCCATCAGCTCTTCGTCGGTCGGGCCGGACTTGGATGCGCTACTCCCCATGTTCTCCGCCGGGATCGAGGCCCAAGGGAAGCGTCGCGTCGTTCGGACTGCGCTGTGAGTCCCACCAGTACCCCGCGAACAGGAGGCTGGCCAGCAGGATCGAGAGCAGGGTGATTTGACGCCAGCGAAGCGTGCTGTCGGAGCGGAGCTCTTCGACCTGTACGGGTTTGATGGGGATGGGACGCGCGCCCGACGTGCTGAGGATCTTCCCAGGCGGATGACTGCTGGTGGCGAGGGCGGGCGGGAGAGGCGAGTTGAGCGAGGGGACGGGGATGGAGCCGATGTTCGAGGTCTCCATCCACGGTGCGATGTCTTGGGTCTGAGGGTTTTGCTTGGCCGATTCGACCTCGAGCCAGTCGAGGGCGGCGCGCATCGCGGCTGCGTCGGCGTATCGGTTCTGTGGATGCCTAGCCATTGCCCGCCTGATCACATCGCGCAGACCGGGGACATCGTCAAACCCCTCGTCGGCTTCCCAGCCCACCGGTGGTGAGCCGATCACCATGTGGTGCAGCAATGCCCCAACAGAATACAGGTCTGCGGAGGCGGTGATCGTTCCGCCGCCAAAGCGCTCGGGCGCCATGTAGGCGACCGCATGTTTGCCGGAGCCGGTGTGGGCAGCGTGAGGGCTCGCCTCGGGAAAGGAGCGGATCAGAGGCACAACGCCCAAGCCGACCAATTGCGCGCCGAGCCCACCGTTTCGCCTTCGGCTGACCACGATATTCTGCGGCGTGAGGTCACCGTGCGCCAGTCCCTGCGCGTGCGCGGCGTCGAGGGCATCGAGCACTTCGGACGCCAAACGAAGGACGGTCAGGGAGCTCAGGGGGCGATCGCGCAGCAGGTTTCCGAGAAGGGTGCCCCGCATGTCTTGAAAGGCCAGGTACGGAACCCCGTCGATGATGCCGGCGTCGAGCACACGTGAGACGGCGCCAGAGCGGATCGACCCGAGTGCGTGCGCAAGCTCGGAGAAAGCGGTCTCGGCTCGCTTCGAGCGACTCAGGTCGATCGGCAATACGCAGAGGATGAGAGGCGTGCCCTCGGAGCTCGCGCGGTAATACGACGCGACCCCGCCCCAGGGCAAAGTGCCGTCGACCGCATAGCGCCCTGCAAAGAGCTCTTCTGGCGGGGGATACGCGCCACCAGGCGAGGGAAACATCGGGGCTGAGGATAGACCCAATGGCTCGTCGACGCGAGACTTTGGCGTTGAGGCCGTATCACCGGACCGGGAGAGCGGACCTCCCCGCGCGGGCGCCATCGCCTTCCAAACGGTTTCCGAGGACAAAACCGGTCATCGGGGGCCCGCCCCCGTCGATGAAGAATTTCAAGCCGGACATCCGATTCACGTTCAGCCGAAGTTCGCCGGGCGTTCGACGCAGTAGATGCCGCCCGGTGCCTCGATCAAGGTCGCGCACTGGTTACAGTGGCTGCAGCCGTTCTTGTAGTTGCTTCGCGCCCGTGCCTGCTTCGGAAAATCGGGATCGAAGATCACGGCCCTGCCGAGTTGAATGAAGTCGAAGCCCGCGTCCATCACCGTGCGGATGCTGTCATTGGTACACACCCCGCCGATGTAGCAAACGCCGCACTGCACCCGATCGCGGATCCGTTGCGCATGCTCGAGGAAATACATCTCTTCGTAGGGATAGTCCTTGAACATGAGGGGCGCTGCGAGCCGAATGCCGATCTTCATGAGTCGGCTCTTCTCGTGCTTGATCAGGCCGGGGACCATGCTGTCGCCCCGGAACAAGAGCATCGGGTTCATGCTACTCGTGCCCCCGCTGCAGATGATCA
>JBARTN010000105.1:0-2961 GCA_049645265.1 Polyangiales bacterium | reverse complement strand
GGCTCCCCCAGTCCTGAACGAAGACGGTGATGTTTCGAAGCGCGAGCGCGTTGATGAACTTCTCGAGTCGATCGACGTGTCCGAGGTAGCTGTAGTACTCGATGTCGATGGGCTTGTCGGAGCTTCCCATCCCCACGTGGTCCATCGCGATGACTCGGTGACCTGCCTCGACGAGCGCCGGGATCATTTTTCGATAGAGGTACGCCCAACTTGGCTGCCCGTGCAGGAGCAGCACGGGATCGGCATCTGCCGGGCCTTCGTCGACATACCCTTGGCGCAGCCCGTCGATCTCGACGCTGTTGAGCGCGTAGTCGAACCCGGCCAAGTTCTCGAAACATCTGCTCGGCGTTCGCACGAAATCGACCCCGACAGACGTTGTCCGTACCACGGGCTCCGAATCACAGGCGACGTCGGCGTCCGCGTTGGACTGCGAGTCACCCGAGCAACCCACGCTCACCGCGACCCCTGCCAAGCCAATTAACGCAATCAATTCCTTCATTTCAAGTTGCTCCTGGTGATTCAGCTTCCGCGAACTCCGAATCGCGTGAATCTAGACCCAATCGGGCGTCTTGACAATTGCGTGCGTCGGTTCGCATGGTCTGGTGTGCGCGTTCCAAAGCAGCTTTTTCTCGCGCTCGTTCCCGTGTCGGTGTGGTTCAGTAGTCGGCCCTGGCTCAACGGAATCACCCGACCGCTCATGCGCTTTTTTGGCGGCGTGACACTCTGGATGCGCAATGCCCAACCGCAGTCGACCATCGAAGATGTCGGCAACGAGTGGCAGCGGATGTTCCCGTCCCGCAAAGACGTCCCGATCACGGGCGTTGAAAACGACACCGTCTATGCGGAGATTCATATATCGTGCCCGCACCGGGGCACCGGCAACGTCGACGGTTGTTACAGAATGATGGAGTACGACCGCAAGATGCTGGAGCGTATCGGCGGGCAGCTCGTGGTGCTCCGTTCGCAAGCAGAGCCCGGTGTCGAGGTCTGCCAACTTGCGATTCGCAAAGTCGAAGCACCTCTCGATGACTTGGTTCCAGCCCACCTCCGCGCGAAGTCCTGATGAGTGAGGTCGCGCTAATCCGCGGTCGCGCCTACATCGCCGGCAAGTGGGTCGAGACTGGGACTCATTTGGACGTGTTGGATCCTGCGACAGGAGAGCGCGTGGGCCGCGTGCCTCGTTGTGGCGCCGAAGAAGCGCGGGCCGCGATCGACGCCGCGTCCGGCGTTTTCGAGCAATGGCGCAGCCTATCGGCGCTCGACCGGGCTGCGCCTCTTCACCGCATGGCCCGCACGATGGAGCGCCGTGAAGAGGAGCTGGCCACGTTGCTCACCCGTGAGCAGGGAAAACCTCTTGCCGAGGCGCGCGCCGAAATCCGCTACGCCGCGTCCTTTTTGACCTGGTTCGCCGAGGAAGCTCGACGCATGTACGGCGAGACCATCCCGGCGCCTTCGGCCGACAGGCGGGTTTTCGTCCTCCGGCAGGCTGTGGGAGTAGGGGTCGCGATCACACCCTGGAACTTTCCTTGCGCGATGATCACGAGAAAGCTCGGGCCGGCGCTCGCGGCCGGCTGCCCATTGATTCTCAAGCCAGCCGAGGCGACACCGCTGTCCGCACTGGCCCTCGCGGCCATCGCGGAGGAAGCCGGTATCCCCGCCGGCGCATTCAGCGTCTTGACCGGGGATCGCGACGACGCCGCCGATCTCGGTGCCGCGCTGATCGGGGATGCCAGGGTCCGCAAGCTCAGCTTCACCGGGTCGACCTTGGTCGGAAAGAAACTGCTCGAAGCATCGGCCTCGACCGTGAAGCGGGTGAGCCTCGAGCTCGGCGGAAACGCGCCGTTCGTGGTGCTCGACGACGCCAATGTGGACGCCGCGGTCTCCGGCTGCCTGATTGCGAAGTTTCGGAACGCGGGCCAGACCTGCGTCGCCGCCAATCGCATCCTCGTTCAAGACGGCATCTACGAGCGCTTTCGTGATGCCCTCGCAGAGGCGATCGCAGCGCTGCGGGTCGGCCCTGGCCTCGAGCCTGGCGTCCAGATCGGGCCCCTCATCGATCGCCGAGCATTCGACAAAGTCCGCGCTTTGGTCGCCGACGCTCGCGACGCCGGTGCGCGTTCGACGGTCGGGGGCGGCCAAGCCGAAGCCGGCGGCACGTTTTTCACGCCAACCTTGCTCGAAGATGTCAGCCCGGACATGCGGATCAGCCGAGAGGAAGTGTTCGGACCGGTGGCGCCACTGACGCGTTTCGGCAGCGACGCGGAAGGGATGGCGTTGGCAAATGGGACGCCCGCCGGTTTGATCGCCTACCTCTACGGCCACGACTTCAGTCGACTCGTCCGCGGATACGAGGCGCTCGAGGCGGGTATGGTCGGCGTCAACACGGGGCTCGTGAGCACCGCAGAGGTGCCCTTCGGCGGCTGGAAGGAGAGCGGCCTCGGCAGAGAAGGAAGCCGGCACGGGCTCGAGGACTGGACCGAGCTCAAGAGCGTTACTGTAGCTCTCGAGTGAGCGCTAGAGACTTCCGAACGCTTCGTCGCTACGGGCACACTTAGTCGCAACCTTCGAGATGTTCGAATGGATCTTGCCCTACGGCGCCCATCTGCTTAGATGGGCCAGACTCCTCCGACGCCTTCACACCTTTCGAGGTCATCCATGCTCGACAGTCTCGTCCGGCACACCAGCGTTCTGGACATCATTGGCGATGTCATTCGAGTTCGCGCTAGAGGCGTAGCGCTTGGGGACCTTGCAGCGGTGGAGAACACAGATGGCGAGGTGTCCAGCGCCAGCGTCGTCGAGCTGAACCGAGACATCGCCAGCCTCCAGGTGTTCGCGGGGGGCAAGGGTATCTCGACGGATGCCCGTGTTCGTTTCCTCGGACATCCCCAGCAAGTCACTTTCTCTAACCACATTCTGGGTCGAATCTTTCGGGGCTCAGGCGAAGTCATCGATGGCAAGCCG
>JBARTN010000104.1:0-4514 GCA_049645265.1 Polyangiales bacterium | reverse complement strand
GCACCCGCTGCAGCCCTTCGATGGCGTTCACCCCGAGCGCAGGATTGCTGGCGTGTCCGGCTTTGCCGCCCACCGTGACCTGCACGTAGAACACGCCCTTGTGCTTTCGAATCGGCTGCAGGCCGGTCGGTTCACCGATGATCGCGTACCGGCCAAAACGCTCGCCGCTCTCCGCCAGGACGCGCGCCCCGTTCATGGTGCTCTCTTCGTCCGCGGTGCCGAGAATCGTGATCGGTCGTCGAAGCGCCGCCGGGTCGAAGCGCGTCACCGCGTGAAGCGCCGCCGCAAAGAAGCCCTTCATATCGGCGGTGCCGAGCCCATAGAGCTTGCCCTCCCGCTCGGTCAGAGCGAAGGGATCGTCGGTCCAGCGCTCGGCGTTGTAGGGGACCGTGTCGGTATGCCCCGAAAGCACGAACCCATCCTCGCCCTCCCCGAGCGTGGCGATCAGGTTGGCCTTGCCCGAGTCACCTGGAAGCGACTCGATCCGTACGGCGAAGCCGAGCCCGGCGGCCCACTCGGCCAGTAGATCGATGACCCCACGGTTCGACTGGTCGAAGCGGAGGTCCGGCGAGCTGACCGAAGGCGCGGCGATCAACTGGCGGACCATCTCGAAAGCGGGTGGCAACATCTTCTGAACATAGCGCCGAACCCCAGTCATCAAAATCCGGATTGCGGGGACGGCCAGAAGGACTAGGTTCCACGCATGAGCGACGATTTTGCGACGCGCGCAATCACCATCATCGAAGAAACCCACCGTGGCGAGCGAGCCTGGGACATCTACAGCCGGCTTTTGAAGGACCGCATCGTCTTTTTGGGCACCGGGATCAACGACTTCGTCGCCAACGCGATCATCGCTCAGCTCCTCTACCTGGAGAGCGAGGACGCGGACAAAGAGATCACGCTCTACATCAATAGCCCGGGCGGAATGGTTTCGTCCGGTCTCGCGATCTACGACACCATGAGCTACGTGCGCTGCCCCGTTTCGACCGTCTGCCTGGGGCAGGCGGCATCGATGGGTGCGTTCCTTTTGGCGGCGGGCACCAAGGGCCTGCGCCGCGCGCTCCCCCACAGCCGGGTCATGATTCACCAGCCGCTCGGCGGGTATCAGGGGCAGGCGTCGGACATCGAAATCCACGCCAAAGAGATCCTCCACACCAAGAAGCGGCTCAACGAAATCCTGGCCCGCCACACCGGCCAGGAGGTCGAAAAGGTCCGCCACGACACCGAGCGCGACAAGTTCCTCTCGGCCCTCGAAGCCAAGGAATACGGCATCGTCGACCACGTGATCATGCCGCGCAAAGAGCGCGGCGTCGCCCCTGCGGCATGAGGACGCTCGAAGTCTGCCTGGTTCGACACGGGCAGTCGGTATCGAACGCCGAGGGCGTCTGGCAGGGTCAGGGGGATTCTCCGCTGAGCGATCTCGGACGCACGCAGGTCGGGACGCTCCGCGCGGCGCTTCTAGGGCAGCGATACGACCTGGTGCTCAGCTCGGACTTGAGCCGAGCTGCCGAGACCGCGAAGGCCGCCGGCGTCGAAGTCGAGCACGACCCGGCCTGGCGCGAGATTCACGTGGGGGACTGGGAGGGCCTGACGATGGAGCAGGTCGTCGAGCGCTTCCCCGAGCAAATCGCGGCGTTGAAAGCCCGCCGGACCTTCGCGATCGGCGGGGGAGAGAGCTGGCCGGAGGTGTTCCAGCGGGCGGACGCCTGCCTGACGGCCCTTCGCCAGCGGATGCCCGAGGGTGGCCGAGCGATCGTCTTTACCCACGGCGGCATCATCGCCGCCCTCCTCTCCGGCCTTCTCGGGGTCCGCGACCGGTTCCCCTGGCCGCTCGGTCGGATGCGGAATACCGGACACACGACCCTTCGATTCGCCGGGGACCAGGTGGAGCTCGTTGCCCACAATGATGACAGCCACCTTCCGGTCGACCTCCGACAGGCCTATGAGCCCCGTCCCGACCAGGTGGTGGTCCATTTGACCTCCGTGTCCGGTGATAATACGATCGGCGGTACAGGCACAGCGGATTTCAACTCTGAAATCAAATCTGCACGGAATGCGGGTGCAGGTGGGGTGGTGTCGGTATCAGGCACGTCACACCAAATTGCAGAGCTTGCTCAGATGAACTCAGGCGCTTCAACCCGCGAATTCCGGTTCGTCGAGCCTCCCGAGGGTTATTCGAGCAGGCTCCTCATCTCCGAGAGCTATCAAATGCTGCTCGACTATGGGCTGCCCACGATGCAGATCTGAAAAATCAAATGCAAGAATGAAAAGTGAGTTGCCACACGCCTGTCCAGCTTGCCTACACTTGTAAATCATCTGTAAGGGTGATTCAGAGCCTGTCTCGTTTGTGATCCAGCCCACATCCGAACCCACCCCTTCGGTCGATCGGGTGCAATTTAGGGGTTAAAGGCCTCGAACTTCAAAAACTTTTCAGATCTGAACGACGTTCAATGATCGCGATCTGGGAATCACTATGAGATCATTCATGATTCCAGACGCCGGAAAGTTGGCATGGTAGTAGCATATACAACGGGTGACATAAATGCTGCGGCGAAGACGTCCCCCCACGTCCCCCGTGGCGTTGTTAGACCGGCGGTTTGGCTTGTCTCCCCCCACTTCATCCAAGCCGCCATCTCTCTAACGGCCCGAAAGCCCCCCCTTTCGGGCCGTTACTTTTTAATTTCGGAGCCGTGCGAGCGGCAGTGCCGGTGCCAGCGACAGCGCAAGCGACAGGGAGAGAGCTACTTAACGACCTTCAGGTACGCCGGTCTTTCGCCTGGTTTGGGCGGGCTCGACGGCCTGGACTCGCTTTCGTCGACCGCGGGCAGGACCCTCAGCGATGGGCGCTCCTCCACGACCGGCGGGGGTTGCCTCCCCGCTTCTCGCTCGATTTCATCCGTGATTTCCTGAGGCATGGAGTCGGGCCAGACCATGCCGCGGCCATCGTCACCGGCGAGGGCGAACACCGCATCCCAGGGGATTTGGCAGGTAAACGGGGTACGGTTGAACGACAAGGTTCCGTAAACCCCTTCGGCATCGACCTCTAAATCCCTAATAGGTACGGGCATATCGAAGCCAATCTGCAGAACTAGCTGAGGTTCGGAGCGATACCAATTCGGCACGGCCACGGTGTCCATCCGCGGATCGAGATGCACGAACAGGCTGCCGTGGGCTAGGAGGTAGCGGGCAACGTCGAGCTTAGGCGGAAGCGGTTTTTCTTCTTCGGCCACCCTTCACCATTAGCGGATTCAGAACCCGATCGCCACGGACTGGTGAAAAAGGTGTCTCCCTAATTACTGATGCGTTCGGTCTCGTCGCGGCTCCGCTAGGCCAGAGCCAAGATGGTCGTACCCGCGACCATCAGGACGACGGCGGCGAGTTTGCGGCTGGTGATCGGCTCCTCGAAAAAGAGGCGCCCGAACGCCACGCTTCCAAAGACACCGAAGGCGCGTTTCAGGGTTTCGATCACCGCCACCCAGAGCCATTGGAGGGCGACCATCTGGAGTGCCAGGGCCGCGACCGCGAAGGCGACCATGCCGACCAGGAGGCCCTTCGGCGCCTCGAACACCTGCCGGAGCTGACCTTGCTTCCCTCGGGCGAGCATCCAGGCCCCGAGAATCGTCGCGCTCCCGGCGGAAAGAAGGAAGGCATGCGAGGCCGGCGAGGCGTGCGAGAGGGCCCGCTTGTCGAGCGCCGTGGAGAACGCCCAGAGCACCGCCACCGCGATCATGTACGGCGCTCCCTTCTCGTGGGTGACCGACTTCCACCAAGAATCGCCGAGGTCGCTGTTGAGGACCAGAGCCCCGAGGACGACCAGAAGAATGCCGGCCCAATGCATGAGCCCCGGCACTTCGCCAAGCAAAGGGATGGCCGCAAGCGCGCTGAAGACCGGGGTGAGCGAAAGGAAGGGCACCGTGCGGCTCAGCGGCGAGAGCTGCACCGAGCGCATGAAGAGCACATTGGCGAGCGCGTTCATCGTCATCGAGGCGGCGGCCGGCGGCCAATACCTGGCGTCGGTCACCCAGGTCTGATCGTACGCCGCCCAGGCCCCCAAGAACGGCACTTGCCCAAGCAGCAGGAAGACGGCAAGCGCGGTTGGGGAAGCCTTCCCGGCGAGCGCCTTTCGAACCACATCGAGCGCAGCCCAACAAAGAGCCGCCGCCACACCGAAGGAAAAACCCATCATGAGCGAAGCCGCCGCACCGTATCAGCCCGGCGCGTCGAGCCCAACTCTTGAGATGCTCTGCACGGAAAACGGCCCGACGTTGCGCTGCCCCGGCTCCGACCTCATAGTGTCCAGGTCTTTGAAAATCTGGGGGCGACCGGTTTCGACGGGGATGTTGAAGGTTTGGTTGCGTGTCCGTCGGCCCAAGCACGACGTAAATACGTTTGGGACGTACAACTGCCAACGATAACGCAGTTGCTCTCGCGGCCTAAGTAAAGCCAACGGAGCCGTCGAAGTTAGAAGCTTGCCTGTGCTTCTAGCGGAGGCGTCATTTGAACGGGCTGGTCAT
>JBARTN010000103.1:0-29799 GCA_049645265.1 Polyangiales bacterium | reverse complement strand
AATCTCGCCCATGCCGGTGCTAATGGTCCCCGAGCAAGCTCGGTAGCCCGTCGAGGCTTTGGGCGTTGTTCTCCCGCTGGTATGTCGCAACGCCATCCTCGCCTTTTTTTTCGGCCCAGCGCGGAAGTTGATCGCGCTCACCTTGGTAGTCGTAGAAAGGTACGCCGTAGCCGCAGGAGTCGCTGATACGGCCGGCGCGAACCCGGATGATCGACCGCACTCCGGGGTAGTCATCGAACCGCTTACGCAAGCTTTCGAACTCATCGTTGCTTGGCTCCACGACGTCGCCGACACCATGCACGCGGACGATTCTCGGAGGGCCTTCAAATGCACAGAACATCAAGCAGATGCGGCCGTTCTCACGAATATGTGCGATCGTTTCGACGCCGCTCCCGGTGAAATCGAGATACGCGATCGTGCGATCGTCGAGCACTGCGAAGGTTCCCGCGAGGCCTTTTGGCGACACGTTGACGTGCCCTTCCGAGGTCAACGGTGCGGTGGCGACGAAGAACATTCTCTGCCGATCGATGAAGCTCCGGAGCTTGCGGTCGAATGCGTCGTAGGTCTTGGCCATGGGCCAACCTTGACACCCCGGCCGCCGTACTCTAGATCCAGATATGGGACTGAAACGGTCCCGTATATAACTCTCTGAAAATGCTCCGAATTTCTAAAATGACTGACTATGCAGTCGTGCTGGCCACCCACTTGGCCGCCACGGACGGGGCGCATCCTGCCCGCGACCTGGCCTTGCAGACCCAGATCCCGGAACCGACGGCGAGCAAGGTCCTCAAGAAGCTGGCGCGAGCCGGCGTTGTGATCTCGCAGCGCGGCGCAAAAGGCGGCTACGCGCTGGCTCGTCGTCCCGAGCAGATCGGCGTCAACGAGGTCATCGAAGCGATCGAAGGCCCCATTGCCGTGACCGAGTGCTCGGATGAAACCACCGATTCGTTTTGCGAGTATGAAACCAATTGCGGGGTGCGGGCCAACTGGCAGCGCATCAACCTGGCGGTTCAACGTGCCCTTTCCGAGATCAGCCTTGCGGACATGGCGTTTCCTGGCAACGCGGAGCTCGTGTCGATCGCCCTCTCGAGCAAAGATGCCGAACGGATGCGCGCCGACGGCACGCCGAACAACGACGTTCACTGAGTTGGAGTAACTCATGTCAGCAGCAACCGAACAAATCGAGGACATTCTCAAGAAGGGCTACGACGCCGGTTTCGTCACCGACATCGAACAGGAGTACGCGCCGCCTGGGTTGAGCGAAGAGATCGTCGCCTTCATCTCGAACAAGAAGCAAGAGCCCGATTGGCTTCTGCAATGGAGACTCAAAGCGTATCGGCGCTGGCTCGACATGAAAGAGCCGACATGGGCCAAGGTCAGATACCCGAAGATCAACTATCAGGACATCTGTTACTATGCGGCGCCGAAGACGAACGAGAACGCGCCCAAGAGCCTCGACGAAGTCGATCCAGAGCTGCTCAGAACCTATGAAAAGCTTGGGATTCCCCTCCACGAGCGGGAGATCCTGGCTGGCGTCGCGGTCGATGCCGTATTCGATAGTGTATCGGTCGCCACGACGTTCCGGGAGAAACTTTCGGAGGTCGGCGTCATCTTCATGTCGTTCTCCGACGCGGTCAAGGAGCATCCGGAGCTGATCAAGAAGTACCTGGGCTCGGTCGTCCCGGTCTCCGACAATTTCTTTTCGGCGCTCAACAGCGCGGTCTTCAGCGACGGCTCATTCGTCTACATTCCAAAGGGCGTGCGCTGTCCGATGGAGCTGTCGACCTACTTCCGGATCAACGCCGCAAACACCGGGCAGTTCGAGCGGACGCTCATCATTGCAGACGAGGGCAGCTACGTGAGCTATCTCGAGGGCTGCACGGCGCCAATGCGCGACGAGAACCAACTGCACGCCGCGGTCGTCGAGCTGGTCACGCACGAGGACGCCCAGATCAAGTACTCCACCGTGCAGAACTGGTATCCGGGCGATGAGAACGGGAAGGGTGGCATCTTCAACTTTGTCACCAAACGCGGCCTGTGCGAAGGCGCCCGCTCGAGGATCAGCTGGACGCAGGTCGAAACGGGCTCGGCGATCACTTGGAAATACCCGAGCTGCATTCTCAAGGGCGACGACTCGATTGGGGAGTTCTACTCGGTGGCGCTGAGCAACCACCGTCAACAAGCCGACACCGGGACCAAGATGATCCACCTCGGCAAGAACACGAAATCCACCGTCATTTCCAAGGGCATTAGCGCTGGCCATGGGCAGCAGACCTACCGCGGCGGCGTGAAAATCTCCCGCGGCGCGACCAACGCCCGAAACTACACCCAGTGTGATTCGCTCCTGATCGGCGACAAGTGCGGTGCGCACACGGTTCCCTACGTCGACGTTCGGAACGCCTCGTCGAAGCTCGAGCACGAGGCGACGACCTCGCGCATCGGAGAAGACCAGCTCTTCTACTGCCGGCAGCGGGGGCTTTCGGAAGAAGATGCGGTGAGCCTCATCGTCAACGGTTTTGCCAAGCAAGTGTTGAAAGAGCTGCCCATGGAATTTGCAGTCGAGGCACAGAAGCTCCTCGGCGTGAGCTTGGAAGGAGCAGTCGGCTGATGTTGAAGATCGAGGACCTGCACGTCGAAGTGGACGGCAAGCCCATCCTCAAGGGGATCAACCTCGAGATCGAGGCGGGGCAAGTGCACGCGATCATGGGGCCGAACGGCTCCGGGAAGAGCACGCTTGCGTTCGTCCTCGCCGGCCGCGAAGGCTACGAGGTCACCAAAGGGAGCGTGCTCTACAAGGGGCAAGACCTACTCGAAATGGCGCCCGAGCTTCGCGCCGCCGAGGGGGTCTTCTTGGGCTTCCAGTACCCGGTTGCGATTCCGGGCGTGAGCAACATCTATTTCCTGAAGGCCGCCCTCAACGCGATTCGAAAGCATCGCGGAGAAGAACCGCTCGACGCGATCGATTTCATGAAGCTCTCGAAGAAGAAGGCCGAGTTGGTTCAGCTGCCGGACGAGCTCACCAAGCGCTCGGTCAACGATGGCTTCAGCGGTGGCGAGAAAAAGCGCAACGAGATCTATCAAATGGCCATGCTCGAGCCCGCGCTCGCGGTGCTCGACGAGACGGACTCCGGGCTCGACATCGATGCGCTCAAGGTCGTGGCCCAAGGCGTGAACGGCCTTCGCGGGCCGGATCGGGCCATGCTGGTCATCACGCACTATCAGCGTCTTCTCGATTACATCGTGCCGGACGTCGTCCACGTGCTGATCAACGGCCAGATCGTTCGAACGGGCGACAAGGACCTCGCCAAACGGCTCGAAAAAGAGGGGTACAGCGAGGTCCGGGACGCGTCTCAGCTGTGACAGAAGTAAACCGCCAGACGCTACTCGCGAGTCTTCCCGCCTCGTTCGATACGGGGCCAGATTGGTTGCGCGCGCTTCGTGGACGGGCGGCAGCGACGCTGCGCGAACAGGGCCTCCCAACCAAGCGCACGGAAGCTTGGCGCTTCACGCCGGTGCGCTCGCTCGTCGATGCGGAGTTCTCGCGCGACGATAAGGGCGTTCCCACTCTGGTTTCGGCGCTTCCCGAGGGTGTCACGGTCCGCGGTCTGGCCGAGGTCCTCGAATCACAGCCCGAGCTTCTGCAAGGGCGGCTCGACTTCGGCGGCGCGCCTACCCACTTTGCTGCGCTCAATACAGCGCTGTTCCGCGATGGGCTTTGGATCGACGTTCCCGTGGGCGCCGTCGTCGAGGCGCCGATCGAGATCAGCCATGCGAGCCCTTCGTCTTCCAAGCCGGGCGTCGTCTACCCGCGGGTGCTCGTCACAGCAGGCGAGGGTGCCGAGTTGACCTTAATCGAGACCTATGCGGGCGAAAGAGCCGGTCAGCTCAGCAACTCGGTCGTCGAGGTCGAGCTCGGTCGTAACGCCAAGATGAACCACGTGCGTGTTCACGAGAACGCCGGCTTGCAGCTCGGCCGCGTGGATGTTCGCCAGGATGCCGACAGCAGCTACCGCTCCACGGTCGTGACCTTGGGCGGCGCCCTCTTGCGCTTTGATGTTCGCTGCCTGCTGCAGGGCAAGGGCGCCGAGTGTCAGCTCGACGGCGCGTATCTGACCGACGGCGACGATCACGTCGACCATCACACCTTGGTCGAGCATCAGGCGCCCCACTGCCGCAGCGGGCAAACCTATCGCGGCATCGTGTCCGGGAAGAGCACCGCCGTGTTCGACGGACTCGTCATCGTGCACCGCGACGCTCAGAAGACCGAGGCCCACCAGGAGAATCGCAACCTGCTGCTCTCCGATACGGCGACCATTCACACGAAGCCGCACCTCGAGATCGACGCAGACGACGTGATCTGCAGCCACGGTGCCACCGTGGGCGCGCTCGACGAGGACCAGCTCTTTTATCTTCGTGCACGAGGTGTGCCCGAGGATTTTGCCCTCGCAATGCTGACCTATGCGTTCTTGGAGTCGATCGTGGACCGCATGAGCCATGAGCCGACGCGGGCACGGATGCGCGAGGCGCTGCTTTCGCGAATTCCGCATGGTGACGAGATTCGGGAGGTCACGTGAGCAAGGTGTCGCCCATCGTCGCTTCCACCCCGGAGGTGTTTGACGTCCAGCGAGTACGCGAGGACTTCCCGGCGCTCCATCAAGACGTGCACGGCAAGCCCTTGGTCTACCTCGACAGCGCCGCCACCACGCTCAAGCCGCAATCGGTGATCGACGCGGTGGACGAAGTCTATGCGCGCGACTGCGCCAACATTCACCGGGCGGTTCATCTGCTCTCCCAACGGGCGACGGCTCGCTACGAAGAGGCGCGCGAGAAGGTTCGCACGTTCGTGAACGCCTCCAAGAAGACCGAGATCGTGTTCACTCGTGGAACGACCGAAGCGATCAACCTAGTCTCGCAAAGCTGGGGGCGCAGCTCGCTTCGCGAGGGCGACGAGGTTCTGATCACCGAGCTCGAGCACCACTCGAACATCGTACCTTGGCAAATGCTCTGCCAGCAGACGGGCGCCAAGCTCGTGGTGGTGCCGATGACCGAACGAGGCGAGGTCTTGCGGGAAGCCTTCGAGCACAAGCTCAGCGAGCGGACGCGATTGGTCGCGATGGCCCACGTTTCGAATGCCCTCGGAACGCGGCTGCCGGTCTCAGAGCTCATCGCGCTTGCACACGAGCGCGGGGCATTGGTCTTGCTCGATGGTGCGCAGGCCGTTTCGCACGTCGATGTCGACGTGCAGGCGCTCGACTGTGACTTCTACGCCTTCAGTGGCCACAAGCTCTACGGGCCGACGGGCATTGGCGTGCTCTACGGAAAAGAACGGCTTCTCGACGACATGCCGCCCTACCAAGGTGGCGGTGACATGATTCGCTCGGTGACGTTCGAAGAGACGATCTACAACGATCTTCCCTACAAGTTCGAAGCGGGGACGCCGAACATCGCCGGGGCGATCGGCCTCGGTGCCGCCATCGACTACTTCTCTTCGTTCGATGCGGGGCTCGTCCACGCGCACGAGGACGCCCTGCTCCACTACGCGACCGAAGCGCTCGAAGCGGCCCCGGGCGTGCGCCTCATCGGGACCGCGCCGGGCAAGGTGGCGGTCCTTTCCTTCTTGATGGATTCGGCGCACCCGCATGACGTCGGCACGATCGTCGATTCTGAAGGCGTCGCGATCCGGACAGGCCATCATTGCGCGCAGCCGGTCATGGAGCACTTCGGCATCGCCGCGACCGCGCGGGCGTCGCTCGGCATGTACAACAGCCGCAAGGACATCGACGCCTTGGTCGGAGCACTTCAAAAAGTGCAGGAGCTGTTTGGCTGATGGACCTTCGCGAGCTCTACCAGGAAGTGATCCTCGATCACGGCAAGGACCCTCGAAACCACAGGTTTCCCGAGCCACACAATCGAGAAGGACGTGGCTACAATCCGCTCTGTGGCGACAAAATCGCCCTACGCCTGCAGCTGGACGGCGAGACGATTACCGACGTCGGTTTCATCGGGCAGGGATGCGCGATCTCCCAGGCGTCTTGCTCCACGATGACCGAGGCGATCAAGGGCAAGACGCTTTCCGAAGCCGAAGCCCTGTTCTCGAAGTTTCACACCATGCTCACGAGCGAAAACAGCACCGAGGACGACATCGAAGAGCTCGGCAAGCTTGCGGTGTTCGCAGGCGTCCGCGAGTTTCCGATGCGCGTCAAATGCGCAACTCTCGGCTGGCACACCCTCAACCAAGCTCTTCGCAACGAGAGCGGCGAAGCAACGACGGAGTAGAGCGGTGGGCGACGACATCGAGCGCTTGAAGATCCACAAGATCCAACCCCGGGCCACGTCGGACCATGTGTTCTTGCCGGTCGCAGAGCCGCACCATCCGCCCACGGAGCCGATCAGTGAGGCGGTTGGCGGGAGCGGACAGAAGCCCGCCACCCCTGTCGAACCAGCGCTCCTCCAAGCCGCCATCATCGAAGCGCTCGAGACGATTTACGACCCGGAGATCCCGGTGAACATCTATGACCTCGGCTTGATTTATGGCGTCGAGGTCGACGAAGACGGCCGCGCCGAGATTCGCATGACGCTGACGGCGCCTGCGTGCCCGGTCGCCGGCGCGATCGTCGAAGAGGTTGCCGAGAAGTCGGGTCGCGTAGAGGGTGTATCTACCTCGCACGTCGAGTTGGTCTGGGATCCACCCTGGACGCCCGAACGAATGACCGAAGCGGCAAAGCTCGAGCTCGGCATGATTTAGAGATTCGCCATGATTCGCTTTCTGCTTCGCACATCGCTTCTTTTCTTCGTCGCTGCGGGGTGTCGAGACGGGTCCCCAGGCGGTCCTGCCGCGACATCGACTGCGAGCTCAACCTACGAGGGAAGACTGCCCTCACCAGAGTCATTCGCAGCGCAGTACCCTGCCTTTGACAGTTATTGGTATCAGGGGCGCGCCGAGCTGACCCGCTACGCGCTTCGGCAAGCGCGGTATGGCGATCAGCACGACGGAGAAGCCGTCCTGGTGTTCGTGACGGAGGACTTCCTCCCAGGCCGGCAGGTGAAGCAGGAACACGGGGATTCACCCAACGGGATCTCGGTGCTGAAGCTCAACGCCTACCGGCGCTTCTATACCGGAATCTACCCCTACACCTTGATGACGTCGTCGTTCACGCCCGCGCTCGCACCGAGGGGGCCAACGCTCAAGCTTAGCAGCACGATTCAAGAGTGGTGCGGAAATGTCTACACCCAGATCAACCGTCGAGATGACGGCCTCCATGCCATCTTGCACTCGTATTTCCAAGACGACGCCGACCAGAAGACGACGCTGCCGATCGCGCGGTTGGAGGATGGGATCTGGGCACAGATCCGGATCGACCCCTCCGCGATTCCGGTTGGCAAGCAAGAGTTGATACCGGGGCTCGACTACATTCGAATGCGACACAAGGCCTTGCGCGCGTACCCGGCCGAGGTGATTCGAAGGTCCGAGGTCGAGACCGACTTGATCGATCACCCGGTGGCAGCGGTCGAGGTGAAGTTTCCCGCATTGGGCCGCGACCTGACCATCTACTACGAGCCGAAGTTCCCCTACGTCATCCAAGCGTGGGAAGAGAACGTCGGACCGCAACGCACGACGGCCGTGCGGAGCCGGGCCATCATCGACGATTACTGGAACCACCACGCCGCCAGCGACAACTGGTATCGAGACGAGCTCGGCCTAACGCACTAGGCGAAGCGCCTACGGTTGTGTGGTTGATCGTTACGGCGCTACGTCTTCTGTCCCTCGAACTGGTCCTCTTTGTTCCTGAACAGCACGTTGAAGGTGGTGAGCGATCCGTAGCAGCCGGTGATGTACTGCTGGAGTTGGATCTTTTCTTCGTCGCTCAGGTTCTTGTTTCCATTGACCTTTTGTTCGAGGACGCGGAGCTTGTCTCGGACCATGACGATCTTTTTGAAGAAGACGTCGAGGGGGATGCGTTTTTCCTGGGCTCCTTCTTTGCCCGGGATGAGCACCAGCTCACCATCGTTCCAGCGGTCCCCGAGCTCGACCTCACGGACGCCGAGCTCATCGAGGAGAACTTCACGCAGGACTTGTCGAAAGGTTTCTTGATCCATGTCGATTCCAATCTCCGAGGGAATGATCGGTCGCGGTTTCGGTGCCGGTTCATCGTGATGCCGCCGCGGCGCCCCCGCCGCGGGCTTTCGTTTGAGGGCCTGTTCCCAAGGGGTGTCTTTGGACTTGTGACTCGAACAGGTCGCCATGTCCTTGAGCGGCCAGCGGCCCTGTCCAAGCCGGCAATCGCCTACCCAAGACCCGTCGAGCTCTTCGCGTTTGCGAATGTACCAACCGCAGGTTCCGCACCGGCCTGACAGGTCTCGGTCCATTGAGGGCGGAGGGTAGGGCAGCGGCAGCGGCAGCGCCAGTCACAGTGCCAGCGTCAGTGCTACACTCGTGCGTGCTCTACTTTGCCTACGGGTCCAATCTCGACTTGGAGAACTGGGACCTCTGGTGCGCGAACAAGCGCTACGATGCGGCGTCCATTGAACCGCTTGGCCCGGCCTGGCTGCCCGATCACGAGCTCGTCTTCCATTATCAGTCCCGACTGCGAAAGGGAGGGGCGCTCGACGTCCGTCCCCGTCTCGGTACGGTGATCCCCGGCGCGCTATTTCGGGTTCACGACTGGGAAGGACTCGACGCGAAAGAAGGTGTGTCCGGCCGGTACTACCGTCGTATCTCCGTTACTGCATTGACCGATGACGGGCGCGCTCATCCGGCAGCCACCTATTGCGTGTGCGACGAGCGTGTGGGTCCCTTCGTCCCTCCATCGCCGGCGTACTGCGAGATCGTCACGAGCGGCCTTTCGCGTTTCGGGCACCGCCACGACGCGTTTCTCGAGGCAGCCAGCGACACCCACGCTTCGCCAAGCCCCACTGCGATTTTCACCTACGGCACCTTGATGAGCGGCGAGCGCAATCACGATTTGTTGGCTCCCCAAGTGATTCATTCGCACGGCTCCGCTCGAGTTTCCGATGCAGTGCTCGTCCTGTATCGACTGGTATCCCGGGCTCGTACTCAGCGAAGGCAGAACCGTGCACGGCGAGCTCTACGAGATCGACGACGTTGCCGCGGCACTCCAAGAGCTCGACTCCTACGAGGACTTCATGGGCTACGAGAGCATGGGCTCGCTGTATCGACGTTCCCTCATCAACGCAGTGACTCCTAGTGGCTCAACCTTCGCTTGGACGTACATCTTTCTGGGTGATGCAGGTGCGTTTCCCCTGATTCCAACGGGGCGTTGGTCGGGTGCTTGACGCCTCCTCGGGCGGACGTACAATAAATGCTCAGATGAAGACTCACTGCGACATCCTGCGTAATTACTTTTTTTGGTTCACCGACTGAGGTGGCCTGCGCGCGTTGTCGCTCAAAGGCCGCCTCTCAGGGCGGCCTTCTTGGTTTAAAAATCTGAGGCCGTCGTGGGAGGGGCTGGGAGCCCGACCGATGGCACGGACAAATAGAAACCAAGCTCAAGACCGACACTCTCCAATTCGAGCCCGAGCGCTCCGAAAGGCGACCGTCGTGCATGACGGCTCTGCCTTTGAGCTCGCGGCCGACCTGCGTGTCTATGGTTTCGACGTGGCCGAAGGGCCGCTGCTCGGGTCCTCGACGCTGCACGGCGACCTCGGCAGCCTGGCGGTGATCGCGACCCGTCCGGGTGCGACTCGAAGCGAGCGCTTGCAGGACTGGACGCGCCAGCTTTGCTGGAACGGCGCGACGGTCCTTGCGATTGGCGCGGCAATGGGCCCGGTCGCCGAGTTCTTCGGTACCCCGCGCACGACCCCATCCGATGAACGCGTCAGCGGCCGTTTGGCCAACGTCGGCTGTGCCAAGGAAGGCCTCTTCACAGGCTTGCCCGAGAGGCTCAGCCTCGCGCTCCCGGCTGGAGACCGTTTCCCCGCGTCCGAGCTGAGCTCCGAGTTCCGAGCAACCGCCTCGAGCCAAGACGGCGAGCTCATCGGCGCTTCGCACGTTTTCCGCCCGGTGCACCTACTGCACGCGGGAGCGATGGAGAGCGGCGAGGTGCGCTCGGTGGTTTTGAAAAACTTGCTGAGGTTGGTGCGGGAGAACGGCGGCCGGGCTTTTTAGCAGCGGTTGGCCTTCCGCCGCGCCGCGGTCCATTCGCGAATGTGCTACGGATTCTCAATGGCCGACGCACCTGTTCTCACTGACCTCGACGACGAAGGGGTTCTCACCGTCACGATGAATCGTCCCGAGCGACGTAATGCATTCAACTCGGAGGCGTTTCTTGAGCTTCGAGATGCGTTCGTGAAGGCCAACGTGGACCCGAGGGTTGCGGTCGTCTTGCTCACGGGCGCCGGCGATGACTTTAGCTCGGGGCTCGATCTTTCTGCGATCGACATGAATCGGGAAGAGGAGCCGCCCTTCGAGTTGATGATGGATGCGATCTGCGCATTCGATAAGCCGCTGGTCTGCGCGGCAAAGGGCTGTGCGATCGGTTTCGGCGCGACGGTGCTCTTTCATGCCGATGTCGTCTATTTGGGGCAGAGCGCGAAGTTGCGCTTTCCATTTGTCAGCCTCGGACTGGTCACCGAGGCGGCGGCTGCGTATTTGGGGCCGGCCACGATTGGCCACAAACAGGCCGCAGAGCTGCTCTTCACGGCCGAGTTCTTCGGTGCGGACAAGGCGCTCGAGTACGGGATTGCGACGCAAGCCTTCGCAGACGACGAGCTTTTGCCGAGGGCACTCGAGAAAGCGCGGCAAATGGCGCAATGGCCGATCAACTCCCTTGTGGCGATTAAACGGATCATGAAGGCGATGCACGGTGACAAAGTCGCGCTCGCGCGGAAGCTCGAGATGGAGGGATTTGCCGCGCTGATGGGCTCTGCGGCCAACATGGAAGCGTTCTCCGCGTTCATGGAGAAGCGACCGCCCGACTTCAAGCAGTTCCGGAAATAGCTGCCCGTTTGCTCGCGTGAAGGGCGATGACGAGCAGGATGGCGATCAAGCCGAGGAACATTCCGCTCCAGAAGATGAACTGCCCGTAGTGGCCGGGAATGAGCCAACCAAACCACTGGAGTGAGCAGAAGCCAAGAACAGCGGCGGCGATCAGCGACCAATCCCTACTCCGATCTAGCCCAGCCCCTGAGGCGAGAAGCAACGGCCAGATGAAGAGGATGTGCAGGTAGTAGTTCGCCGGATAGAAATAGATCGGGATCATCAAGGTCCCGATCACCGCTGCGTCGGAGAGCCGCAATCGCCTGCACGCGACGATGCCGAGCAAGGTGTAGAACAGCATGCCGGCGATCGTGATCCAGCGTCGGTCTTTCATCGTCTGTGCGGTCAGCGGTCCCCATTGTTCCGGGTCCTCGCCTCGAGCCCGGAGGTTGTGCCAGAGGTTGTCGGGCTCATAGCTCACCGAGGCGATGATCCCGATATGATTGACGTTGGGCTTGTTGGCGTGCATGGAGATCTTCTGAGACCACGCGCCCCACGAGCGTTCGATACCAAACCTGCTGGCAGACAAGCCTCCTAGAACCACGACCACCACGAAGACCCCGGCCCCCACCTTGACCAGGGGAAGCAGTTGCAAAAGCGCGCTGGCGTCGTCGTCCGAGTCGGCACGACGAGTCCGCACGGCTGCGAGCAACCTCCAAGCGATCGGTGCGGCCAAAAACACGAGCGCGAGCACGGGGAATGCGCGAATCATGGCGCCCCAACCGAGAAGCAGTCCGGCGAGGAACCAGCGCCGTGATGCCAGCGCGCAGACGCCGAGCCCTAGCAAGACCATCCAGTCGTTTCGAAGCGTCGAGCCCCCCCAGTTGCTGCCGAACTGATAAATGGTCGTCGCTCCATAGGCGACCAGACAGACGAGCGCCGTACGCAACCCGAAGGTGCGCCACGCCACGATGAAGAAGAGCAGCAACAGGAGGGGGTCGAGGAGGGCACCCCAGAGGAACGTGGCGTCACTTGCTTCCGCGGAGCCGTAGATCTCGTATGCGACGAGCAGCCACGCGGGGGTGGCATTCCCGCCGTGGTCGCGCAGGCTATTCAAATAGGCCTGCGGTCCCATCGTCTTCCAGAAATAGGACATGTCCTGCTTGAACTCGGTCCACCGCTCTGGAGAAAAGCGATCCTTCACGGCGTGGATCTCTTCTGCCACTTCGGAAACACTTCGTATTTCGTAGTCTCTTAGGTCCCGAAGGTGGGTTCCTTCGATTCGATCGAGCGACCCGTCGAGCTTGTCGTCGGCGTACGCCTTCACGCTCGCGAGATACACACCGTCGTAGCCGAGCTCATCGAAGTACTTCACAAACGGGAAGTACACGCGCATGTCCCAGGTATGGACGTACGTCGGCTTTCGTCCCTCGAAGTCGTGAAACTGTGGATGGCCGAAGTTGTAAAACGTAAATATCGACATGAACGCCATGGAGGCAAGGAGGCTGGTTAGCAGTCCTTGGCGCGCGTGCTGCGGGCGCAGGCCGAGCCGGAGGACCACCGCGCAGGCCACCGCCGCGCAGACCGCGCGCGACACGTCGATCACGTTGGCCTCGACCGGCCAGATCAGGAAAATGAAATAGCCCGCAATCCCTGCACAAAGCAGAGTCGCCGCCCACAACAGGTTCGACAGCGGCTTTCGGGCGTCGCTACGGTGAAAGAGCACAGCCAAGGTGGCGATCACGCCAAACAAGAGCAATGAAAGCCGCGCCCAGATTGACGACTCAAACTCGACGAGGACCGGGATCTTTGGCGGCCAGACCGAGGGTGTCGCGGAGAAGAGTTGAATCTCGCTGACGCTGACGCTGGCATCGCCACCGATCGCGCTCAGCTTTGCAAAACGTGCGCTCCCACCGAGGCCGCCGGTCCACCGGGCGCGGAGGCCTTGCGGGCCTACGGCAGGCGCAGTCCACAGGGTTGTAAAGCGGGCGCCGTCCTCCGACGTTTCGAGGATGAACTCGTCGTTGTTGTCCCCTTGAAGGTACACGGCGTCGATTGGTGTCACCTTGCCGAGGTCGAAGATCACGTACGCCCGGTTGCCGCGGAAGATGGCGGCCGACTCCGAGTTCCACGCGTTGCCTTCGAACGAGCGTTGTCCGTCGGTCAGGCGGCCGACGTGCACGACGTGCTGCGCCTCGGCCGGAGCATCGAGTCGGATTTGCTCCTGTGGCGCCGCTCCTGAGCATCCTGCCGCCGCGACCCATAGCAAACCCGCGATGCCCACCCTGATTTGCTTCATGGCCGCCGAATCAGTAGCAGGCTGAGCCGTCACGGAGAAGGCCGTCCTCCACGCCGCGGTCGGAGCGCCTCGCCAACGCTCGGCTGACATAAAATGACAATTCGAAAAACACGGACAGCCAGATTGCAGCAATCCTTTTTCAACGGAAAACGGAAACCGGTAGCGCGAAACACGTTCCTGAGTGCTTGCAGGACGTTACACGCGTGACCGCTCCTCGGATGCTCGCGGCGACTACCGAAGGCAGAGTAAAGACAGGATGCGCCCGTGCACGCGCCGAGTTTGACGCGGTTGGACTAAGCCGCTACCTCCGACGCCTGGAGCGGGGAAGGTGGGTGTTAGTGGTGTACCCCGCGTTATCAACGGAGAGAATCACTATGACCAAGAACATTTTTCGATTGGGCCTGCTCCTCGCGCTTTGCGGGGCCATGACGGCTTGCAAGAAGGCAGAAGAAGCGGCCGATAAGGCTGCGGAAGCAGCGGAGCACGCGGCACACGAAGCGGCCGAGGCTGCGGAAGCAGCTGGCGAAGCTGCGGGAGAAGCCGCCGAGGACGCGAAGGAAGCAGCAGCCGGTGCCGCAGCGGATGCCAAGGCCGCGGGCGAGAAGGCTGTCGAGGGTGCCAAGGGCGCCGCGGCGGACGCTGAGGCCGCCGCCAAGAAGGCTGCCGCCGACGCGAAGGAAGCAGCTGGCGAGGCCAAAGATGCAACCGAAGCCGCTGCAGCGGACGCCAAGGCCGACGTGAAGAAGAAAATGGGCGACTAAAGTACTGGGCTTTCAGACTTTTCAACAGAAAAGCCGGCTCACGCGAGCCGGCTTTTTTCATGGCCGCTCGGGCGTCGACTTGCATTGGACCTATGGCTAACTAGAACATGTTTCACTCCGGCAGCTGCGCCGGGAAGCATGAGGCCATGTATTTCGACTACACCCCCGAGCAAAAAGCGCTGCGCGACGAGCTTCGCGCGTACTTCGACCAGCTGATCAGCGACGAGCTCCTCGCCGAGCTCGATCGAGCGGAAGGCGGCGGTCCCCTCTATCACGAAGCGATGCAGCAGCTCGGCGCCGATGGCTGGCTCGGCATTGGTTGGCCCAAGGAGCACGGCGGCCAGGGCCGCGGTCCGATCGAGCAGTTCATTTTCTTCGATGAGGTGCAGCGGGCCGGCTTTCCGATTCCCATCCTCACGCTGAACACCGTGGGGCCGACCCTGCTCAAGTTCGGTACAGAGGAGCAGAAGGCCAAGTACCCGCCGAAGATCCTCGAGGGCAAGTGTCACTTCTCGATCGGATACACCGAGCCGGGGTCCGGCACCGACCTCGCTTCGCTTCAGACGAGCGCAGTGCGGGACGGCGATGAGTACGTGATCAATGGCCAGAAGATTTGGACGAGCCTGGCCGATCACGCCGACTACATGTGGCTCGCTTGCCGAACCGACACCGATGCACCCCCACACAAGGGGATTTCCATCATCATCGTTCCCGCGGACGCCGAGGGTGTTCAGATCACACCGATGCATGCGCTCGGCGAGAACAACGTACACGCGGTGTACTACGACAATGTCCGGGTTCCGGTCGAGAACATCGTAGGCGGCGAAAACGAGGGCTGGCACCTGATCACCACCCAGCTCAATCACGAGCGCGTAGCTCTTTGTTCGGTCGGGCCGCTCGAAAAGATCTGCACCGAAACCATCGCATGGGCGAAAAAGACACCGAACGGCGACGGTGGCATGGTCATCGACTTGCCCTGGGTGAAGAGCAATCTCGCGCGCGTCCACGCCAAGCTCGAGGTGCTCAAGCTGCTCAACTGGCAGCAAGCCTGGGGCATTGCCAAGGACACGCTTTCGCCGGCAGATGCCTCCGCGATCAAAGTCTTCGGCTCGGAGTTTTACGTGGAAGGGTCTCGACTGCTGATGGAAGTTCATGGGGCGGCCGGCGTGCTTCACCACAGCTCAGAAGGCGTGCTCCTTCGTGGGCGGCTCGAGAAGTACTACCGGATGTCGTTGGTGCTGACCTTTGGCGGCGGCACAAACGAGATTCAACGAGACATCATTTGCCAGGCGGGCCTTCGCATGCCGCGCCTCGGACGACGCTGACGAGGCCCGACATGGATTTTTCATTCACCGAAGACCAGAACAGCATTCGAGATCTCGTCAAGCAGGTGCTCGCCGACATCGTCACCGACGAGTCGCTCAAGGCGCTCGCCAAGGAGGGCACCTGGTTCCACCAGCGCGCATGGAGGCAGCTCGCCGAATCGGAGATGCTCGGCCTCGCGATTCCGGAGGAGTATGGCGGAGCCGGGATGGGGCTGACCGAGCTGTGTCTCTTGCTCCAGCAGGTCGGGCGGACGGTCGCGCCGATTCCCGCGATCGAGACACTCGTTTCCGCCGCGCTTCCCTTGGCAGAGTTCGGGACGTCGGAGCAAAAGGACCGCTTCCTTGGTGGCATTGCGCAGGGCCGCACGATCCTGACTCCGGCTCTCGTCGACACGGGAAGCCGCAATCCGCTCAACCCTTCTGCGGTCGCCGAGGCCGATGGAGATGACTGGCGCGTCACCGGACGCTTCAGCAACGTCGCTTACGCCGATCTCGCCGATCGGATCGTCGTGCCGGCGCGAACGGATAGCGGCGCCATCGTCGTGCTCCTGGTCGATCCCAAGGCCCAGGGCGTGCGCCTCGGCGAGCAGCGGGGCACCAATGGCCAGCCACTTTGGCTTCTCGAGCTCAGCCATGCTCCGGTGGCTGCCGTTGACCTGCTTGGTGGCACGGAGCAGGGCGAGGAGGTCCTTCGGTATCTGGTCGATCGCACCGACCTGGCGATCTGCGCCGTCGAATACGGCATTGCCGAGCAGGCGCTTTTCATGACCGCCACGTATTCGGGTGAACGCAAGCAGTTCCGCGTTCCCATCGCCACGTTTCAAGGGGTGACCCAGCGGGTTGGTGATGCCTACATCGATGTCCAGGTCATGCGTTCGTCGATGTGGCAAGCGTGCTGGCGCCTCGATGAGGGCCTCGATGCCGCCAAAGAGCTGGCGGTTGCGAAGTTCTTCGCTACGGAAGCAGGCGCCCGGGTCGTGGCTGCAGCCCAGCATGTGCACGGCGGGATGGGCTTCGACCGAGACTATCCGCTTTACCGTTACTTCATGACCTCGAAGCATCTCGAGTTCATGCTGGGCGGCACGAACGAGAGCCTGGCCAGGCTTGGCGAGCTCATCAGCGCTTGAACGGCGCTGTAGTTTTACCGTTTGAGCCGCCCCTTAAAAGCCCCTGCCTGGAAACCGCCGGTTGGTGAGACCATTGGAACCAGGCAGGGGGGTTGAAATGAAGGAGAGGTTGTACCCTTGATATGACCTGTCTCCCGGCGTGTTACGGTTCAAGTGATGGCCGTCAGCACATTTTTTAGAACAGAAGCGCTAACCACCGAATCCAAAAGGAATTTCATTCGGGACGTTTGGAATCGATTGGAGCGAGTTCCCGGCGGCAAGCGCTTGTACAGCCGGTTGGTTGGTCAATTGGCCCCGTACACCAGCTCCATCTCTGCGGTGGTTCAAGAGCTCGGCGAGGGGTACTCCCGAGTCAGCCTTTCCGATCGCCGTGCGGTTCGGAATCACCTTTCGTGCATTCACGCGGTAGCGCTCGCGAACCTCGTCGAGCTCACGGGCAACCTCGCGCTCGGCTACTCGCTCCCCGACGACGCGCGCTTCATCGTTGCCGGCATGAGTCTCGACTACATCAAGAAGGCCCGCGGCACCATCACCGGCGAATGCCGAACCCCGCCCATCGAGTCCAGCGCCAAGCAGGAATACGAGGTCAGGGTCACGCTGCGGGATGAGGGCGGGGACGTTGTGGTCGAGGGGGTGTTGCGGACCCTGGTTGGGCCGAAGGCGGGGTAGCAGCGGCAGCGGCAGCGGCAGCGGCAGCGGCAGTGCCAGCGCCAGTGCCAGTGCCAGTGCTGGCGAACCTTACGCCTCTGCGCTGCGAATCAGTTCTTGCGCGGCCGCTCTTGCTTGGTCCGTTACGGTGACCCCGCCCAGCATCCTCGCGATCTCTTCGAGCCGCTCCGTATCTGACAGCAATCGAATGTCGCTTTTCGTTCGTTTGCCCACGACCTCTTTGTGAACTCGGTAGTGCGCGTCGGCGTAGGCCGAGATCTGCGGGAGGTGGGTGATGCAGAGCACCTGGCTGTGTTGGGCGACTTCGTGGATCTTTCGGCCGATGACTTCCGCGACTGCGCCCCCAACTCCCGCATCGACTTCGTCGAATACGTAGAGGCTTGCCGGGCCCAGGCCGGCGAGCACGCGTTTAATCGCGAGCATGGCGCGTGAGAGCTCGCCGCCGCTTGCGATCTTGCGGAGCGGCTTGGCGTCTTCGCCGCGGTTAGGCGCGATCAGAAGCTCGGCGTGGTCAATGCCCGTCGGGGAAAGGCGCGCGCCTTCGACTTGGAGCTCGCGTGGGCCGCCTTCGAGGGCGGCCAGCTCTACGGTGATCTTGGCTTCCCCCATGCCAAGCGAGGAAAGCTCCTTGCTGATCGCTTTGCTGAGCTTGGCGGCGGCGGTTTGCCTCTTGCCACGAAGGGCGAGTGCGACCCGGGCAGCTTCTTCGAGCGCTTCGTCGAACTCACGCTGGCAGCGGTCGAAGCGTTCCTCGTAGCGTTCGAGCGAGTCGAGCTCTTCGGCCGCCTGTTCGTGGTAGGCGAGGATGTCCGCGGCTGTATCGCCGTATTTCTTCTTGACTCGCGACAAGCGATCGAGCTGGTCTTCGAGCACGCCCAGCCGGTTCGGATCAAACGAAAGGTCCCGCGCGTAGCTTCCTAGCTCGGCGGCCGCATCTTCCAGTTGCAAAAGGGCTTCGCGAACCTGCGTGGCCATCGGCCCGAGGCTCGGATCGAAACCGGACGCTTGCTCGAGCGAAGATGCGATTCGCGAAACCGCGCCGCAGATCGAATCATCGTCCGCGTAGAGCTGCGCTTCCGCCTCGCCCGCGGCCGTGCCGAGCTTCTCCGCGTGCCGAAGCCGCTCACACTCCACGGTCAGGGCTGTTTCGTTCTCGAGCGCCTCCCGCAGCGTTTCGATCTCGTTGACCTGATAGCGAAGCAGGTCCTCGCGATCCGCCCTGCCACGCTCTTCGGTGACGACCTCCTCGAGTCGCGCTCCGGCCTCGAAGAGTGCCGCGTGCGCCTGACCCACGTCTTCGACTAGAGATGCATGGCCTGCGAAGGCATCGAGATAGCTGAGATGGTGCCGCGCGTCGGCCAGCGAGTGGTACTCGTGCTGCGACGAGATGTCGGCTAGGCCCTTGGTGACTTCCTTCAGTTGGGCGAGGGTGGCGAGCCGTCCATTGATGTACGCGCGCGTCCGGCCCGACGCGCTCACGACCCTGCGAATCAAGAGCTCCCCTTCGGTTTCGATGCCTTGCTCTCGGAGGGCCCCAAGCACCTCAGGCTGCTCGGACAAATCAAAGAGCGCCTCGACCTCCGCGGCGTCAGCGTCGGTGCGAACCACTTCGGGCCGCCCCCTGGCCCCCAGCACCAGTTGGAGCGCGTCGACCAGGATCGACTTTCCGGCGCCGGTTTCGCCCGTGACGATGTTGAGCCCTGCGTCGAGCTCCACTTCGAGTGCTTCGATGATGGCGAAGCTCCGGACGCGCAGACACGTGAGCACGGCCGAAGCTCTAGCACAGGCGTTGCGTAGGCGCTGCACAGGCGCTAGCAATCGAGGCACATGGCCTCCTCAGCGGAAATTCGGGAATCGTTCCTTCGCTTCTTTGCGGAACGCGAGCATGAAAGGGTCGCCTCGGGTCCGCTCGTTCCGCCCAATGATCCGACGCTCATGTTCGCCAACGCGGGCATGGTCCAGTTCAAAGACGTCTTCACCGGCAAAGAAGGACGGCCGTACTCGCGAGCTACCTCGTCGCAAAAGTGCATCCGCATCAGCGGCAAGCACAACGATCTCGAGAACGTCGGCGTCACCGCCCGCCATCACACCTTTTTCGAGATGCTCGGCAACTTCTCATTCGGCGACTACTTCAAGCGCGATGCGATCAAGTTCGCCTGGGACTACTTCATCGACACGCTCGCCCTCGACCCCGAGCGCATCGTCGTCACCGTCTTCGGAGGCGAAGAAGGGCTCGCTCCGGCCGATGACGAAGCCGCTGCGATTTGGAAAGACGTCACCGGTTTTTCAAACGAGCGGATCATTCGCTGCGGTGCAAAAGAAAACTTCTGGCAGATGGGCGACACCGGCCCATGCGGCCCTTGCTCCGAGCTTCACTACTGCCTCGACCTCGACGACGTCGACCCGCGCACCTTTGGCGAAGAGCCGGCTGCGGACGGAAGAGGCTGGTTCGAGCTTTGGAATCTGGTGTTCATGCAGTTCGATCGGCATGCCGATGGCCACATGGAATCGCTGCCGGCTCCGTCGATCGACACCGGCGCCGGTCTCGAGCGGATCGCCGTGGTCAAACAAGGCGTCCTGAGCAACTACGACACCGACCTGTTGCGACCTATCGTCGATTTGGCCGCGGAGATTTCGGGGAAGCGCTATCGCAACAGCCAGTCCGATGACGACGTGAGCATGCGCGTCATCGCCGACCACGCACGGACGACGGCGTTCTTGATCTCCGAGGGTGTCTTCCCCGACAAGGACGGACGGGCGTACGTGCTGCGACGGGTGATGCGGCGTGCGATCCGCCACGGCCACCGCCTCGGCATCCATGAGCCGTTTCTTCATCACTGCGCCCTCCGCGTCGCCGACGACATGGGTGACGTCTACCCTCAGCTAGCCGAGCGCCGTGCGCTGATCGAACAAATTTCCATGCAAGAAGAGGAGCGTTTCCGCCGTACGCTCGACCGCGGCCTTCAGATCATCTCAGAGAACAAGAAGTGGATCGACCTCGGCGGTGCGCGCTCCTTGCCCGGGGAAGTGGCCTTCAAGCTCTACGACACCTATGGGTTCCCGCTCGATCTTCAAAACGTCATCGGCGAGGAGCAAGGCTTCGCGATCGATCAGCAGGGCTTCGACACAGAGCTGGGGCAGGCGCGTGTGCGGAGCCAAGGCTCGAAGATTGGCAGCAGCGCCGTCGCCGACGTGTACCCAGAGCTCGCGCAACGATTTGGCGCTGTCGAGTTCCTGGGCTACGACCAGGAGGACGCTCAGGGCGAAATCCTCAGTTTGGTTTCGGACGGCGGTCCGGTCGAGGAGCTCTCATCAGGCGAGTCGGGCGAGATCATCACGCGCGCCACGCCGTTTTATCCCGAGCAGGGCGGCCAGGTGGGCGACCGGGGGGTCATCGAGCTCGATGGCGCGCGCTTCGAGGTCGACGATACCCAAAAACCCGTCGAAGGCTTGATCGTCCATCGCGGCAAGGTCGTCTCGGGCGCGTTCGAGGTCGGTGCGAACGTCGATCTCCGAGTCGATCACGAGCTTCGGAGCGCGACCCGACGCAATCACAGCGCCACCCATCTTCTCCATTGGGCCCTTCGGCAAGTCGTTGGCGAAACCGCGGCGCAGAAGGGTTCGCTGGTCGGCCCCCACCGACTCCGATTCGACTACAGCGGCACCCGCCCTCTCGAAGCAGCTGAAATCGAGCAAATCGAAGATCTAGTCAATGCCAGCGTCCTCGAGAACACCGAGATCACGACCGACGCTCTGTCGATGGACGAGGCCAAAGCTCGCGGCGCAATCGGCATTTTCGAAGAGAAGTATGGCGACGTGGTTCGCATGCTCACCATCGGTCCCTCGCTCGAGCTTTGCGGGGGCACGCACGCGCGGCGCACCGGCGATATTGGGCTCTTCAAAGTGCTTTCCGAAACGGGTCTCGCGGCCGGAGTCCGCCGCATCGAAGCGACGACTGGCTTGAACGCGCTTGGACATCTACGCCGCGTGGAGTCCGAGCTCACTGGCGCAGCTTCCTTGCTCAAGTCGCCAGCTCCGCAGCTTCGCGACCGAGTCGAACGTCTCCTCGAGCAGCAAAAGGAATCCCAGCGGGAGATCGAACGGCTCAAGCGCTCCTTGATGTCAGGCGACAGCGCAGACCTTTCGGCCGAGGTCCGTGAAATCGACGGCGCCAGGGTGCTAGGGGCGACGGTCGAGCTTGGCGATGCGGGAGCCCTACGCGAAATGGCCGATCAACTGCGAGACAAGCTAGCCCCGGCGGTGATCCTGCTCGGTTCTCAGAGCAAGGATGGCAAGAAGGCATTGCTCGTGTGCAGCGTCTCGAAGGATTTGATCGGTCGATTCCGGGCGGGGGACATCGTCAAGGCAGCGGCCGGCATCGTCGGGGGCAATGGCGGAGGGCGCCCCGACTTCGCACAAGCCGGAGGCCCGGACCCAAGCAAGCTCGAGGATGCGGTCAACGTGGTGTACGAGATTGCGGGAGCCAGCTAGGTGTCCGCCAAGTCCCGGGCCATCGGCACCGTTCTCAACGCATATCTCAGCTCGAGGCCGGCAAAGCACGCACTGTACACAGTCGGCCGCGTGCTCCAAGGCGGACGCAGGCACGCGCGCTTCTACTACCGGGCCGATGATCCGTACAGCCACCTCTTGGCGCAGGTCGCGCCGCGCTTGACCAGCACGTACGGTCTCCAAATCGAAATCATTCCCGTTGCACCGCCCAGCGCGGCAGCCAATCCCGCCTCAGAGATGTTGCTCGAGCATGCGATCCGCGACGCTGCACTTCTGGCAGAGAGTTACGGGCTCAGCTTCCCGCGCGATGCGACGCCGCCGTCCGAAGATCGCGTTCGGCGGGCACATGCGGTGCTACTCGAACGCCGCTCCGCCGAAGAACAGCTGCAAGTCGCCGCGGAGCTCGGCGAATCGGTCTGGCGAGACGACGGGAAGGCACTGGCCGCGATCGTCGAGCGTTACGGAAGTGTGTCGGGCGAGGAGGTCCGGCCGGCGCTCGAAGCGAACTACGCGGCGCTCGGACGCGCCGGGCACTACCAGCCGGGAATGATCCACTACGGGGGCGACTGGTACTGGGGGATCGACCGGCTTCACTTCCTCGAGGAAAGGCTCCGACGCGAGGGGCTCGAAGGGAGTCTCGATCTCCGCCCTGACCCCTCGCCAACGCTGGCATCGATGATCCGTTCCTCTGGTGAGAGCCCCCTGCGCATCGAGGTCTTCGTTTCGTTCCGCAGCCCATACTCCTATTTGTCGATGCCTCAGCTGATGGAGCTGCGAGATCGCCATGGCATCGAAGTCAGCGTGCGGCCGGTTCTGCCGATGGTGATGCGAGGCCTTCCGGTGCCGACGGCGAAGAGGCTCTACATCGTGCACGACGCGAAGCGCGAAGCGGATCGATTGGGGATCCCGTTCGGTCACGTCTGCGATCCTTTGGGCCAGGGCATCGGTCATTGCATGGCGGTGTTCTTCGGCTGCGCCGTCGGCAAAGGGCTCGAGCTCGAGTTCCCAGCCTCGGTGATGCAGGGCATTTGGTCCGAGGCTCGGGATGTCGGGCACCTTCCCGATCTCCTGTTTCTCTCGGAGCGGGCCGGGATCAGCGAAGCCGAAGTGAGGGCTGCCATCGAGGACAGCAGCTGGCAGGAGTCGGCCAAGGCCAATCGCGAAGCCCTGACCGACATGGGGCTCTGGGGTGTCCCTTCCCTTCGAATCGGCTCGTATTCCAGTTGGGGCCAGGACCGGATCCCAGCGCTCGAGGTCGAAATCACTCGGGTTTCCCAATCGGCCTGACTTACTTTTTGCGGCGAAAGACTTTACGACGCCCCTTTTTCCTGTGACATTGATCACGTGAGCGTTCCCGAAGAGAAGCTGGCTGGGGTGGACCAGGCTCTCGCAGACCTCGGCAAGAGTGACGACGAGGTGACCGAGGTTCGAAGTCGTTTCAGAAGCACGGCGGTCGTCGATTTGAACGCGGTGGATGGCGAGCTCGGCATGCTCTCTACGGAGTTTTCGTTCGACGGGGAGTCCACCGACTTGCACGACGAGAGGCCCGTCGCCGCCGAGGAAGCTGCTGGCGACTGGGAGGACGAGCACACCGAGGTCGAGATTCTGGACGAGTCGGACTTCGTCTTACTCGTAGACGAAAACGAGCTCGAAGAACTCGAGAAGGCCGGAGAAGACGACGCGCTGCACACGACTCCGGCTGCGGCTCCGGACGGCGAGCAACCGGTTGAAGGCGAGGGTAGCTTCTTCAAGAAGCTCTTTAGCGGCCGCCGCAACAGCAACAGCCCTTAGTCCAGCTCAGAAGTAGAACGTCCCGCCGAAGGTGAGCAGCGCGCCGCCGGACGTATTTGTTCCACGGACCCCATCGAAGAACTCAGGTCGTGGGTCGTTGTCGATTCGGTGACGGATAACGCCTCGAACATCGGCATTGAGTGCAAACGCTGGCGCAAGCCTGAGCTCGACCCCGGCGCCAGCCTGGCCTCCAATGTGCGTCATGCGGCGCGCCTCATTGATCGTGTCGACGCGACCGAAGGAGAGCCCCGGACCCAGCACGAAGTAGAACTGGAACTTGTGCTGAGGATTGAGGAAGAAGAGAAAGTTCGCCGTGACGGGAATCTCGGTTCGGTAAAAGCCTTGGTGGTCGTTGCCGGCGTAGTATCCAGAGCCCAGGTCGATTCCGATGTGCTCCTTGGGACGGAAGCGAAGCGCGCCTCCGAAGCCGCCCATCAGCACCCGCGGTCCGAACGTGCCGCCGAAGTCGAAGTGAAGACCGAGCTTGCGATCCCGTTGTTTCGGAGGCGGAGGCTTCGCAGCTGGTTGCTGCGCCGGCGTGTTTCTGACGACGATGACCGTTGGCGGCCTCGTCTTGACAACCACCTGAGACGAGGAGTCCTCGGGTCTGACGACCACGACCTCGGCGCGCGCCGCCGTCGTGCTGCTGAGAACGATGGCGAGGGCAATGACGGGAAAGACGATCAATCGGAGCATGGGGCCACCTCTCGCATTTCTACGAGGGGGGCCGGCAAAACATTCAATCGGGCCGCACTGAATTGAGATCGAGCCTGAATTCGGGCCGTTTTTGACTTCAGCGGACGGCGCGACGGTCTTCGAGCGCCCGGCCCAGGGTGACCTGGTCGGTGAACTCGAGCTCGCCTCCGTGGGGCACGCCGGCGGCGATCCGCGAGACACGCACCGGCGAAGAGGACAGAGCGTCCGCCAGGTAGAGGGCGGTCGCTTCTCCTTCGACGTTGAGTGGCGTGGCGACGATGACCTCTTTGATCTCTTCATCGGCGATGCGGCGTTCGAGCGCATCGAGCGGAAGCTGATCGGGGCCGACGCCGTCGAGGGGCGCCAGCAAACCGTGTAAGACGTGGTAGCGACCGCGGAAGCTCCCGAGGGCCTCGAGGGCGATCAAGTCGGGCACTTTGGCCACGACGCAAACGAGCGATCCGTCGCGGCGTGGGTCCTGGCAGATCGCGCATCGTGACTCGGCACCGTAGTTCCCACAGAGCTCGCAGCGGGTGACCTCTGCATGGATCGTGCTCAGCGCTTGGCCAAGCGCCGCGGCATACTGCGCGTCCCCTTCGAGCACGAAAAAAGCCAGGCGAGCCGCGGTGCGCTCGCCGATGCCTGGCAGCCTGGACAGCAAGGAGATCAGCGATGCGATGGGGTCGTTCGCCGTCATCACTCAGCCGAGCCCAGGAATCGCCAGGCCGCCGGTGATTTTCTCGATTTCGGCGTCGACGTGCTCGCGGGCTTTGCTCAGTGCGGCGTTGGCCGCGGCGACGATGAGATCCTGGACCATCTCCATGTCTTCTTCTTGTAGAAGCGCTTTGTCGATTCGGATTTCGGCAAGCTCGGGGATGCCGTTGGCGACCGCGGTCACCTTGTCATTGCCTGCGCTTGCCTCGAACGTCTCTTGATTGAGCTCCTCCCGACGCTTTTCTACCTTGCGTTGAACGCGGCCTGCTTGCCGCATCAGCTCTCCCATGCCGCCACGAAAATTCATTCGATCCTCTCAGTCCGCTTCGATGTGCACTTTCAGCTTTCCTGCTGATTCGGGGAATACGTCGATGGCATCGCGTACGCGCGGGTGATTGAGCGCCTCTTTGCGCTTGGCCTCCGCCTCGGCCTCTTTACGCTGGGCAGCGACCGCCGCCACGGTCTTCGTGGCCGCCTCGCCCTGGGCGTCGAAGCGGATCTGAATTTCCGGACGCGCGCCAAGCTGTTGTTCGGCGACCCTCGCGATGGCGGCAATCGATTCGGGCGATTCCGCTTGGCGCCCGTAGAACGAGCCGTCTTTAAACGAGAGGACGATTCGGTCCGGGCCCACAGCCTTGGGAATCCCATGCTCCAACACCGCGGCCAACGCGGGTTGCTGCTGTTCGAGGGTTCCGACGAGCTCTTCCCATTCTTGGAGCGCGGCTCGGCGGATCGGGGTCAGCACCTCGCCGGTGCTGGTTTGAAAACCGCCGGAGTGCTTGGTCGCCGGCATGATCGGTTCGCTCGGCGTTCGCCGCCTCGGTTCGGGCAGCGGATCGGGCGCAGGCGCGGCTTCGAGCTTCACTTCGGGTGCGGGCTGAGGCTTGGACTCAGCCTTGGGGTTTGGCTTTCGAGGGCGCGAACCCGCCGCCGGACCACCGGTGACCCCAGGGTTTCCTTGTAGCGCGTCGAGCCGGGCGAGAAGCTCGGACACCGATTGAAGAGGAGGTCGCGTCGCGACGCGGACCAAGCCCATCTCGAGCATGAGCTTCGGGTTCGGACTTTGGGCCATCTCGTCCATGACCTTCGACGTCGCTCGAAACCCGCGCTGAAGCTCGAGGATGTCGATGTCCCCGATGAGCGCTTCGGCGGCCTCTCGCTCTTCGGGGACCCAATCGGCCGGGTCTCCCGCATCGAGCTTGAGGACGACCAAGTCGCGCATCAGTTGCAGCAGCTGACGGGCGAAGTGCTGCATGTCGACGCTCTTGTCGGCCAGCGCGTCGATGGCATGAACCACGCGGGCACCGTCCCCTTGGAGCACAGCGCCGGCCACGTCGTAGAGTGCCTCGCGCGCTGCGATTCCAAGGCTCGCGGCGACAGTGTCCGCAGTGATTCGATCGTCGGAGATTGCAACGAGTTGGTCGAGCAGGGTGAGGGCGTCGCGCATCGAGCCAGCAGCCTCACGCGCTACGATCGCGATCGCCTCCTCGTCTGCCGACAGGGATTCGGCGCCGAGGATCTCGCGGACGCGTTCCGCGATGAGCCGGTGAGGAATGAGCCGGAAGTCGTACTGCTGACATCGAGAACGGATGGTGACCGGCACCTTGTGGCTTTCGGTGGTCGCGAAGATGAACTTGACGTGGTCAGGGGGCTCTTCGAGGGTCTTCAGGAAGGCATTGAACGCGCCCGCCGATAGCATGTGCACCTCGTCGACGATCACGATCTTGTAGCGGTCCCGCTGCGGCCGATAGGGTAGGGACTCTTGCAGCCGGCGCACGTCCTCGACACTGTTGTTCGAGGCTCCGTCGATTTCCTGGACGTCCACGTCGACGCCTGCGGTGATGTCGAGGCAGGGCGCGCATGCGTTGCAAGGCGTTGGCGTCGGGCCTTTTTCGCAGTTCAGCGCCTTGGCGAGTAACCGCGCCGTGCTCGTCTTGCCGACCCCGCGAACACCGGTGAACAGGAACGCATGCGCCACACGATCGGCGTCGATGGCGTTCGCGAGCGTGCGCGCAACGTGCTCCTGGCCGACGAGGTGGTCGAAGGTCTGCGGCCGGTATTTCCTTGCGAGAACGGTGTACGACATCGGGCGGACGAGCCTATCACGGCTGCCCGTCCGGCGCAGCCGCGCTCGCTCCACGGTGTTGCGCTACTGCGCTTCTTGGGCGTCGAGGATTTCTTTGAGCTCTTCATCCTCGAGCTCGTCGCCTTCGAGGTCCTCGTCATCTTCGAGGTCTTCGTCGTCTTCGAGGTCTTCGTCGTCTTCGGCACCTTCGGCGTCCATGGCGTCCTGCATCATTTCTTCCATGGTCGGCATGCCCCCGGCATCCTCGCCGCGGTCGTCTACGCCGTCGCCGTCTTCGTCGACCATGGCGTTGGGATCGCCACCCATGATGGCATTACCCAGGCCGATCGAAACCTGCGGGTACCAGGTGATGATGCCAAGACCGATCAGCATCAGGCCTACGAAGGGCGCAACGCTGCGTATGATGTGCCCGAGCCCCTTCTCATAGAGCGCGCTGGCGACAAAGAGGTTCAGACCGACCGGTGGCGTGAGGTAGCCGATCTCGAGGTTGACGATGAAGATGATGCCAAAGTGCATGGGGTCGACGCCCATCGATGCGGCGATTGGCGCCAACATGGGGACGAAAACGAACATCGCACTGAGGATGTCCATCATCATGCCAACGGCTAGAAGGATCAAGTTGAGCAAGATGAGGAACTGCCAGCGCTCGAGGTCCTTGCCCTGCATCCACTCGACCATGAGGGCGGGGATCTCTTCCTTCTCGAGGAACTCGCCGAGTGCCAGCGCCATGACCAGGATGACCAGGAAGGAACCGAGGAACACGCCCGTCTCTGCGAAGATGCCGGGGATGGCTTTGAGCTTGAGCGCTCGGTGCAGCCAGATCTCGACCACGACCGCGTAGGCAACGCTGACCGCGGATGCCTCGACGGCGTTGAAGATGCCGCCGTAAATGCCACCGAGGATCAGGATCGGGAACATCAAGGCCCAGAAGCCGTCACGGGTCGCGGCGGCCAGCTTCTTGAACTTGAACGGAGCGGTCGGGACCTTGTCGACGATGCCTTGATAGAAGGAGTAGCCGATCAGAATCGAGCCCATCACGAGGCCGGGACCAAATCCCGAAGCAAACAGGCGCTCGACCTCGATGACCGCGGTCTGGTTGACGATGGGGTAGACGATCATCGGGATCGACGGCGGAATCAGAATGCCTAGCGAACCCGCGGATGTGAGCAGACCGTGGGAGAAGCGTTCTCGGTAGCCCTCGGCGATCAGCGCCGGGCCCATCATGGTGCCGATCGCGACGACGGTTGCAGGGCTCGAGCCGCTGATCGCCGCAAAGAGCATGCATGCGATGACACCGCTCATCGCCATGCCGCCAGGGACCCAACCGATGAGAGCCGTGGCGAAGTCGACCAGGCGCTGGCTGATCTGCCCCCGGCTCATGACCGCGCCGCTCATGATGAAGAAGGGAATCGCGAGAAGGGTGGGGCTGTCCGCCAGGCTGCGAATGCCTTCGATGACGATCGTAAACTGCTCGGGCTCTCGGAAGCCGCTCCAGAGGAAGAGGCTGCCGAGCGTGGCGATGCCGATCAGAACGAACAGCGGTGAACCCACGAGTGCTGCGGCGATGATCGCGGCTGCCAGAATCCCGCCCTTGCCGAGGAACGGCAGGAAGAGGACGATCGCGATCATGATCAGGAGGGGAAGCTTGCGCTCTTTGACCTGGGTCATCCTTCCGCTCCCTTCTTGGAAACCTGGGTCGCAGCGACCACGGCTTCTTCTTCGGGAGCAGCGCCGTACGAGCCACCAAGAATGGAGCTAAAGGCGGCGCCGATGTAACGAATCGTGGTCATTGCAAACGCCGCGGGGACCGCGATCGTCGCCACCCAATCCGGGATGTTGGTTTGTTCGAATCGACCTTCGAGTTGGATCGCTTCGGACGCGTACTCGTAGCCGAGCAACGCCATGAAGAAGCAGAATGCCGCGGTCAGAAGGTAACCGATCGCATCGGAGAACCGGGACATCGATGGAGGGACCACCTTCTTGAGCGCGCCCACTTGGATGTGCTTGCCCTCATGGGCACAAACGCTGGCGCCGAGAAAGCCGACCCAGAGGAGCATGATGAGCGAAAGCTCTTTGGACCAACTGTACCCGTCGGGGAAGTACTTGAACGTGACGTACAGGTACAGTCCGGTGACCAGCGCAAACGCGATGAACTTGCTGACCCAACCCGCGTCGCGCGTCTTCAGTAGCTGGAAGAGCCACAGCCCTGCGCTCAGCGAGTAAAGCAGAAGGTAAAACCAGCGCGATTCGACTTGGGGCTGGAGCATGATCCAGCCGAGGAGCCCGAGCCCGGCGCTGGCAGCGATGGTTTCGATGAGCGGCTTTATCCACGATTGCTCTCGGCCTTCGGACGCATGCTTCTCGGCCGTCCAAAAGGCGAAGTACACGAGGCCGATGCCGACGACGCCGGTCGCGATCGGACCGACGGTGGTCAGCTTTGCCATCGTTTCCGGATCTTCGATACCGAGGATCCGTGCCGCGAGCTCGGCGACCTTACTATCGGGCGCAGCGAGCCGCCGGTACATCACGTCGAGAAACACCATGACCGCGGAGACCCCTAGGAACGTCCACAAGATCCCCATCTCGACGTGGAAGATCCAGTCGTCTATCCGTCGGAGCGGGCCCCATGGCCCTTCATAGGGGTTGTCTTTGCCCGGTTCAGCCATAGCGCCGGACGGTACGTTTGATCGCGCTGGCAATCAAGACCTGTTGAGGTAGGGTGCCAAAAGAGCACATGCGTACAGTCATCCACTTCGACATGGACGCGTTTTTCGCGTCGGTGGAGCAGCTGGACAACCCGGATTTGCGAGGGCAGCCGGTCTTGGTGGGCGCACGCTCGCGTCGGGGGGTGGTGACCGCGGCGTCCTATGAGGCGCGCCCGACAGG
>JBARTN010000102.1:0-4001 GCA_049645265.1 Polyangiales bacterium | reverse complement strand
CCCAAAAACGAGCGCCATGATGGCTGCAACTTGGATGACTGTGCTCCGCATCTGCTCGGACCCCGGGGCGGAGCATAGCGCATGGTTGCGCGGCGTGCGCCTATAAGTCGATGCCCAAGCCCCGAAGGTCGCCTTCGGCCTGTGCCGCCCAACCGCGATTGGCCTTCGGGCTCGCGGGGCTCGGGTGCAGGACGGTGCCGATTGCAGGCCCGCCTTCGCCGAGCGCAGCGCGCGCGCGCTTGGTCGCCCATGTCCCGACGCCGACGACGAGCGTCGGCGAGAGGATCTCGACGGCGTCACGCAGTGCCCGGTCACATGCGGGCAGAAGCGCGCCCCGCTCGTCGGCAGCGAGCTTGTCGGGTGTGCGATTGCGCCCGGTCGATTCGATGAACAGCAGGGGACAATAGTTGAGGACGAAAAACCTCGAAAAGAAGTGTTCCGGAGTGCCGAAGCGTTTTTTTGCCCAGCCCCAAAGACGGGAGCCGCTGACCTCCGACCGCTCGCAGTCGAAACCGAGCACGGGGCGCGTGGGATGCTCAAGGGGAGGACGATCGACGGGTGCTTCGATGCCCATCCAATCACGGACGAAGCCCACGTCGCCAAACGGGACGCCTGTCTGACCCATGCCGAACGGTCCGGGGTTCATTCCGACCAAGACGACCTCTTTGGAGCCAGAGCCGAAGCGGCTCAAGTAGAGCTCGTGCGGGCGCCGCGCGTATTGAAGGGGATTGTAAACGTGCGTCACCGGTTCACCGAACTCGAGCTCGGAGACGACGCGGCTCAGTGCGCGTGAAGCTTTGACCAGCTCGCTCATGCGCGGTCAGCAGAGGTAACGCTCACCGCCATCACACAAAATCGTGACCACTCGCTGCCCGGGCTTCATCCGGCCCGCCACCTCGAGGGCCGCGTGAACGTTTGCGCCGGCCGACGGCCCGAGCAGCAAGCCCTCTTCGCGCGCGAGTCGCTTCGTCATGCGCTCTGCGGCAAGGTCGGTGACGGTAAGCACCTCGTCTGGAAGCTTGGTGTCGAGCACCGCGGGAATGAAGCCGGCCCCAAGGCCCTGAATCCCATGCAATCCAGCCTTCCCACCCGAGAGCACCGCGCTCGCGCGTGGCTCGACGGCAACCAATCGAATGTCCGGATTTCGCTTTTTCAGAACGCGCCCGACTCCGGTGAGCGTGCCCCCTGTCCCCACGCCGGCTACGAAGGCGTCGACCTTACCGCCGGTTGCCTCCCAGATCTCCTCTGCGGTCGTCTCGGAGTGAATCGCCGGATTGGCCGGGTTCTCGAACTGGCCGCACATCATCGCACCGGGCGTCGTCCGCAGCAGACGCTCCGCTTGCTCGACGGCGCCTGCCATGCCGTCCTCGGCTGCAGTCAAGACCACCTCGGCACCATAAGCTTTGAGCAGGTGCCGACGCGCCACGCTCATGTCCTCCGGCATCACGATCAGGCAACGGTACCCACGAACGGCGCAGATCATGGCAAGGCTGATCCCCGTGTTGCCGCTGGTCGCTTCGACGACCGTCGCCCCCTTCCTGAGCTCGCCCGATGCTTCGGCCGCGAGGATCATCGACAGCGCCGGCCGGTCTTTGACCGAGCCCGCGATGTTGTGCGATTCGAGCTTGCCGCAGATCTCGGCGCCCTTGTCACCGCTAATTCGCGCTAGCCGCACCAAAGGCGTGTGGCCGATCAGGTCGAGCGCGCCGTCATAGATTCGGTCGGTCATGTGGCGGCTAGCATACCAGGAGGGGCCTAGATGTCACCGTCCGAAGAGCCCGATTCGTGGACGTCGTAGGCCTGGACGATTTGCTGCACTAGCGGGTGACGCACGACGTCGGTATGGGAGAAGTAGACGAAGTCGATGCCGTCGATCCGGGAGAGCACCTGTTCGGCGTGCCGAAGCCCGCTGTGTGCGCCGCCTGGTAGATCGACCTGAGTCACATCGCCGGTGATGACCGTCTTGGAGTCGAAGCCGAGCCGAGTCAGGAACATCTTCATCTGCTCCCGCGTCGTGTTCTGCGCCTCGTCGAGTACGACGAAGCTGTCGTTGAGTGTCCTGCCTCGCATGAACGCGAGGGGCGCGACCTCGATGCTGCCCCGCTCGATCAGCGCGCTGATCCGGCCAGGCTCCATCATGTCGTGCAAAGCGTCGTAGAGCGGTCGAAGGTAGGGGTTGATCTTTTCCGCGAGATCACCAGGTAGGAAACCGAGGCGTTCGCCGGCTTCGACCGCGGGGCGCGTCAGCACAATCCGCTTGACCTGGCGCTCTTGAAGCGCGCGGATCGCCATCGCCATCGCCAGGTAGGTCTTCCCGGTGCCGGCGGGCCCTATCCCAAAAACGATGTCGTGGCTGCGGATCGCCTGGATGTAAGTCTGTTGCGTAACCCCCTTCGGCGAAACGATGCGCCGGCTGGAGGTCGTCAACACGACGTCGTCTAAAAGCGCGCGAAGCCTCATTTGTGGATGCGCGCGAAGGGTCCGCGCCGCGCGTGCCATTTCGACGGCGCTCAGCTCCCGAAACTGAAGTGCGTCAATCAGCTCGTGAAGCACGCGCTCGACCAACTCGACGTCCCGGTTGGGTCCATGGATGTGAATCGTCGAGCCACGCAGGCCCATCGAAACCCCGAGCTCGGCCTCGAGCGTTCGCAGGTTGGACCCGCCGGGCCCGGTCAACCGGAGCAACAAGCTCGAATCGCCCACTTCAATGTCGGCGGCTACATCGGTCTCCGCGGGGCCGCGCTGCGCAGTTGGTTCGATGGTCGAAGTTTAGCCTGTCCGGCTCGGGGAGGCGAGCGGCAATGCTAGCGCCAAACCAGGGCGTCCGGATCGCGTTCGACTGCGGTTTCGAGGCGTTCGTGGGCTGAGAGAATCAGCGAGCGACCGGTGTCTCCATCGAGCGGGTAGGAGGCGAGGCCGACTGCCATGTGCAGAAAGAAGAGCTCTTCGGGCTGCCTGATTCGGCGTGTTTCGAGGTCGGACTGAAGCCTGCGAACGACCTCCACTACCGCACGGGCGCTCGCGCCATCGAAACCGACGACGAAGGTGTCGTCATCCCAGCGCCCTCGAACGTCTTCCCGCCGAAATCTGCCGTACATCAGGCGGCCCAGATACGTCCTCAGGCGCCGCGCCTGGACGTGGTCGAGCCCATCGAGGCCTGTCGTTTGCAGAAGCCCAATCGAATAGGTGCGCCCGTGACGCTGCGCGGACGAAAGACCGACGTCGAGGGCGGCGACGGCCCCGGGGCGGGTGAGCAAGCCGGTTTGACCGCAGCGCAACTGCTGCCGGCGCAGTCGCGCCATTCGATCGGCCTCTCCGTGAAGGTGCACGAGCCAGCCCGACGATCGAATCAGGCATTCGGTAATCTCGCGTTCGTCAGCCAGTGGGGAGTCATCGAAGCAAAGCAGAGCGAACTCCGAATCCCAAGCCGACATGCGAATGATCGCCGGGACCTGCTTGCCTGTCACGCTCGACCCCAACAGGATTGCGTCCGGACACTGAACGTCGATCTCCCGCAAGAGCTCGTCGAGGCTGAAGAAGAGCAAGCAATCGATCCCAGTTTCGTCGATGACCCGCGCAGCCTCGGGGTCGCGAAGCACGGCGACTTTGGGTCGCGGGGTCATCGCCCGCTCGACCGCCGTGCTGAGCGCATGATGCAATCGAACGAGCTCGATCGGGTGCGGCAAGAAGATGTCTACGCCGAACTGGGCAGCCAGAGCGCGCGTGTGCGGGTCGTCGTCGACCGACAGGAGGATGACTGGCGCCTCGGCGCAGCCCTGCAAGCTCCGGAACAGCGGGAGGAACTGCGAGAGCGCCTCTCGGTCCTGAAGAGGCCAGCCGACCAGCGCTGCGGTGGGCGCCTCGCGGCCAGCGATCTTGAGGGCCTCCTCGACCGTCGAAACGGGCCTCAGGTGCACCAGTACCTCGTCGAGAGCCGAGCGGAGGTAGGCGATCATCGCCGGGTCGTCTTCGAGCACGAGCAGCGTCGGCACGAAATCCTT
>JBARTN010000101.1:0-31124 GCA_049645265.1 Polyangiales bacterium | reverse complement strand
TGGAATGGCCTCACGACGCGGGGCGGGATCGCCTGATTGGGGACTGGCACATCTTCCAGCGTTCGGGCGGGCATCGCACCAGTACCGACGACCTGATCACCGCCTGGTATGCCGTCCATCGAAATCCGATTCCGCCGACGCGATACCTAGACCTCGGATGCGGAGTGGGCTCGGTGCTCCTGATGGTCAGTCATAAGCTTCGCCCGAGGATTGCCTTCGGCGTCGAGGCGCAGGCGCAATCGGTTGCCATGGCAAGACGCGCGATCGCCGAGCTTCCGGAGCACGAAAGCCAGATCGACATCCGACACGCGGACTTTCGCGATCTCGATTTTGGCGGCGAGCGCTACGACCTCATCACGGGGTCGCCGCCCTATTTTCCGCTCGACGCCGGTGTGCTGCCTGACGACCCGCAAAGGCGCGCATGTCGATTTGAGGAACGTGGCGGTGTGGAGGCCTACGTCGAGACGGCCTCCCGCGCGCTTGGCGATCGAGCTCGACTCTACGTCGTATTTCAAACACGTTGGAGCGAGCGGGTCACGGCCGCGGCGGCCGAGCACGATCTGCATCTGAGCGGCCGGGCAGACTTCTCGACGCGCGCCGACAAGCCAGGGCCGTTCCTTACGGTGTTCGAGCTGTCACGACAGCCGGCGGAGGCGCTTGATCGCGTTCGTTGTTCGGTGCGCGATGCCGATGGACGCATCAGCCCGGAGTACCAACGAATTCGGATAGAGCTTGGCGTTGCCGAGAGCGCCGACTGAGCCTCGAAGCTCCAGGTGTACGGGATCCAGGCTCGACCAGCGCTATCCGACGCGGTGAACGCGTCCGCTATCGCGCGGCGTGCTTTGCGGCCAGGTCTTGGGCAATTCGTTCGGGGACCGGATCGTAGTGGCTGAGCTCCATGGTGAAGCTGCCGCGGCCCCTGGTCATGCTCTTGAGGGTTGGCTCGTAGTCCATCATGTCGGCTAGAGGAACGGACGCCTTCACGACGGCCGCGCCGCTGCTCATCAGGTCGGTTCCGAATACTTTGCCGCGACGGCTCGAAAGATCACCCGTGATTGCACCGACGGCGTCGCCCGGCGTCGTCACCTCGATGTGGACGATCGGCTCGAGAATCTGTGGGTTGGCTTTGAGAAATGCATCTTTGAAGGCGAACTTTCCGGCGGTCCTAAAGGCGATTTCCTTGCTGTCGACCGAGTGTGTCTTGCCGTCGAAGACGGTCACGCGCACATCTTCGATCGGGTAGCCCGCGACGACGCCCTGCCGCATGATGTCGCGAACACCTTTCTCGATGGCTGGCATGAAGCCCTTGGGAATCACCCCACCGACGATCTTGTCGACGAACTCGAACCCAGTACCTCGTTCGAGCGGCTCGACGCGAAGCATGACTTCCCCGAACTGACCGGCGCCGCCACTTTGCTTCTTGTGCCGGTAGTGACCTTCTGCCTGCTTCATGATCGTTTCGTGATATGCGACCTTCGGCGGCTTGGTTTCGACGTCGACACCCTGATTCTTGATGCGCTCGATCACCAGGCTCAAGTGCATCTCGCCCAGGCCATGGATGACGAGCTCGTGCGTTTCGGCCTCGAAGTGCGCTTCGAACGTGGGGTCTTCCTCGCGAATTCGGGCGAGGACTTCCGTGATCTTGTCCTCGTCGCCGCGGGTCTTGGGCACGACAGCGAGGCCGTGCAACGGTGTGGGATATGGCAGCGCCTTGTGGTGAACATGGTCTAGGGCGTGATCGTCGTGAAGGACATCGCTCAAGTGTAGCTCCTCGATCTTGGCAATTGCTCCCAAGTCACCTGCGATAATTTCGGTTACGGGCGCGCGTTGCTTGCCCTGCAGCTTGAAGAGGTGGCCCAGCCGAATTGGCTTCTTGCCATCGCCAATGAAGAGCTGGTCACCCGTCTTCATGGTGCCCTGGTAAATCCGACACAAGCACAGTTTACCGAGGTAGGGGTCCGTGGTGACGTGAAACACGCGGGCAAGGAGGGTCTTGCTCGCGTCATCGGTGTAGACGAACTGCGTTTCGTCTTCTCCTTCGCCGATGAAAAATGGGCGCGGGTTCCCTTCAGGCGGGCTCGGGAAATGCCGGACGATGATGTCGAGTAGCGACTCGACCCCTGCGCCGCTCAGGGCGTCGGTAAAACAGACGGGGATCACGTGCGCCTGATCCATGGCACGCTCAAACGGCTCGTGAAGCGCTGCGTAGTTTGGCTCTTCGCCCTCGAGGTATCGCTCCATGAGCGCGTCGTCGATCTCGACGATCTGATCGAGCAGCTCCGTGTGAAAGCCTGCGACTGGGCCGAGGTCGCTGTCGCCCTCCCCGTTCAACAAACAATCGATGACGGCCGTGCCCTTGTCCGCGGGCAAGTTGATCGGAAGGCAGCCACGGCCAAACGCTTCTTTGAGCTCGCTCAGGAATGGACCGAGGTGTGCGACCCCTTCTCCAATGTGGCTCACCACGATCGCAACCGGCAGGTCGAGGTTTCGGGCGAGCTTCAACAGACGCCGGCTCATGCTGTCGATCCCACGCTCTGGGTCCATCACGAGCATCATCGTCTCGGCAGCCGGAAGGCAGGCAATGGCCTGTCCTATGAAATCAGGCGCACCGGGAAGGTCGAGAATGTTGATGCGCTTCCCTTGATGGGTGGCATGCAGGAGCGTCGAATACACGGAGTAGTGGTGCGCTTGCTCCTCTTTCTCGAAGTCGCTCGCCGCGGTGCCGGCCTCGACGTTGCCTTGGCGACTGATTTCGCCAGCGCGAAACAGGAGGGCTTCGGCGAGGGAGGTTTTTCCGCTCGAGCGCGGGCCGGCGAGGAGAACGTTGTGGAAGTCGGCGGTGTCGAAGTCGGGCATGGTCGGATATGAAGCAAATGTTGGGCGAAGCTGCAAGTCGGCCGTAGCCATGGTCGCCAAATCAAGTCTCGAGGAGCGCCGCGGGCACGCCGATGCGGCGTAGCGGGCCGGCAAAATCCTCGGGTACGACGCTTTCGAACGTGACCCGTTCGCCGCTGGTGGGGTGCATAAACGATAGCTGTTGCGCGTGGAGAGCGAGCCGGTAGAGGCCCAGCTCGGCGCGGTAGCGACGGTTGTCGGGTCCGTTTCCGTACTTGACATCGCCGGCGATGGGATGGTCGATGCGCCGAAGATGGCGGCGGATCTGATGACGACGTCCCGTTCGCGGCCGCGCCTCGACAAGCGAGAGCCGCCGGTCGGAGACGAAGAGCGTTTCGTACTCGGTCAACGATTCTACGTCCGGACCGCCCTCGCGTTTGGCCATGGGGCTGTCGATCACGCCGCTTGGTGGAGGCGTGCCGCGAACCAATGCCAAGTAGGTCTTGTGCACGGTGCGCGTGCTGAATGATTCGTGAAGTGCCCGGGCATGCTCCGATGAGAGAGCGAACACGAGCACGCCACTTGTCGCACGATCGAGGCGATGCACCGGGTAGACCCACTGACCGATGGCATCGCGGGTAAGATTGAGTGCGAAGGTCGAGCCCTGGTCGTCGCCGCGGTGAACGGACAGGCCAGAGGGCTTGTCGACGACGACGACGGCGTCATCACGATAGAGCACGTCGATGGACGTCGGGATGGGCGCTGTGCGCGGCGCGCTCGGGTTAGAAGGCACGACGAAGATGGGCATCAGTCGATGTTGGTGAGCTTCATGGATGTCCCTGCAGAGCGAACTTACCATGTCGCCGTCGAGCCGCAGGGTCGTCGCGATAGAAGACCAAGCTGAAGAGGATGAAACCGCCCCAGAGCGCGACGAGGTGGAAGATCATGATCGCACCGCCGTGATGTTCGAAGATGTAGGCGGAGATTTTCGGGCCGATCAACATGCCGATCGCGTAGAACGTATTGTAGATCGAGGTGCCGCGACTGTAGTCGTCGGGGCGAAGTGACACTCCCTGTAGCGCGAGACTGAGCGGCGAGATGGATGCCAGCGTGGCGCCGGCCACCAGGACGGCGACGCTCATCGCCGGATACGATTCTAGAAATACGAAACCCAGCAACGTCGTCGCGCCGATTGTGGCCAATCCGCGCATCGTGCGCAGATGGCCAACCCGGTCACCAAGCATACCGGCCGGGTTTGTGAACAGCAGCATGCCGAGCGCGAAAAACGCAGGGATCCAGATCGTTTGCCCCTCGCTGATTCCCTTGCTGTGCATGAGGTAGAGCGGCAGGAAGAGCACGAGGCTGGCTTGAAAATAACCATAGGTGAACGTGGCGAGGCAGGAGTTCTTGATGTGCCAGAGCACCTCGGGGCGAGAAAGCCTTTTTGGAGGCTTCTTCGGCGCTTCGTTTTCGAGCTGCTCGATGGAAATGACGTGGCGCGTCGCCTTTCCCGGGTCGAGGCGCACGAGCAGGTAGACACCAGCAAGGGTGGACAGGACGCCTGCAGCCACGAATCCAATCGCCAAAGGGCCGAAGCGCGTGAGCGCCCACGCGACGCCTGGGCCAAGCGCGTAACCTAACCCCATCGCCACTGCGTACAGGCTCATGGTGAATGCCTTGTTGCGGTCCCCTGCGCGTGACAGCAGCATCGTCTCCGCTCCGACCCAAATCCCGACCGAGAACGCACCGTCGAAGAACCGCAGCAGGGCGATCGGTGCGAAGCCGTCGAGAAAGGGAAACACCGTCACCGTGGCGGCGTACCCAAAGAAGCTGGTCACCAGCATCTCTTTCGCGCCGAAGCGCTCGATGAGACGGTCCATGACGAGGGACAAGGCGACGATGCCGAGACCAAATACGAATGCGAGGCTGCCAATGTCGCTCTTGGTGAACCCCTCCGCGTCGAGATAGATGGCGAGCAGCGAGAGCGCCATCCCGTAGGCGATGCTGAGCCCCACGGTTGCGCGATAGATTCGCCAGACATTGGGGTCTTCAACGCGCTTGGTCCACTGCATCGGGATCCGCGTTGTAGGGCACCGGAGGGCACCCGTCACCTGCGAAGTGGAGAAGAAAAAGATACGAAGATCCAACGCATCCACGAAGACCGTCAGGACGGGGCTTCCCGACGGGTTTTCGCGGTGCGCGTCTCAAGCGCTTGATATCAGGCCGCTCGTGAGGGGGGAGCGTGTCCCCTCGAACCGTCTCCCACACCTTGTCAACGGCGACGGTGCGGGGCAGGATCGGCCCGCCATGATTGAATTCCCCCTCACGCTCCCGAACGGCCTCACGCTCAAGAATCGAGTTGCCAAGGCCGCCATGACCGAGAACATCGCAGATCCCATCGACGGCGACCCCAAAGAACGGCACTTTCGTTTGTACGAACGCTGGTCGAATGGCGGTGCGGGGCTTCTGATCACGGGCAACGTGATGATAGACCGGCGTTTTTTGGAGCAAGCGGGCAACGTGGTCTTGGACGCGAGGAGCAACTTCGGGGCGTTTCAAGAGCTCGCCCGGCGCGCGAAGTCCGGTGGCTCCAAAGTGTTCATGCAGGTGAGCCATCCGGGCCGTCAATCGAGCCTGTTCATCACACGCAATCCGGTCGCGCCGTCGGCCAGCGGCGCGGTCAAGATGATCGCGTCGTTTGCAAAGCCGCGTGCGCTCGAAGCCGACGAGATCGAGGCCTTGATCCAGGCCAACGGCGTGATGGCGGCGCGGGCGGAGAAGGCTGGATTCGACGGGGTGCAGATCCACTCGGCGCACGGGTACCTCGGAAGCCAGTTTCTCTCTCCGCTGACGAACCTCCGCACGGACAAATGGGGCGGTTCGCTCGAAAATCGTGCCCGATTTCTGCTCGAGTGCATCCGGGCTGTCCGCCGGGAGACCTCACCTGGCTTTGCGGTTTCCGTGAAGCTCAACTCGTCCGACTTTCAGCGTGGCGGGTTTACGCACGAAGAGTCGATCGAAGTCGCGCGCTTGCTCGACGCCGAGGGGATCGACCTGCTCGAGATCTCGGGCGGCAACTATGAGAGCCCTGCCCTACTGCTTGGTGTGGATGACGAGAGGGCCGAAAGCACCAAGGCGCGCGAGGCCTATTTCTTCAAGTACGCTCAGGGAATTCGGCAGGCCTTCAAGCGGCCGCTCATGCTGACGGGAGGGTTACGCTCGGCGTCGGTGATGAACGAGGTGCTCGCCAGTGGTGCGGTCGATGTGATCGGACTTGCGCGGCCGCTCGCCGTGGATCCGGATTTTCCGGCCAAGCTCGTCGCGGGTGACCCGTCGCTCGTGTCGCCGGTGAAGCCCGTTCGATTCATCAATAAGCAGATCAGCGCGATGGCCGAGGCGGGATACCATGGCGCCCAGCTCGAGCGCATGGGGGACGGCGAGGAACCGGACGCGCAACTCTCGCCGTTTCGCGCGACGACGCACTACCTCGGCGCCCAAATGGCGGGCTTTTTTCGGCTGATGCGGAGGCCGGCATTGCCGAAGCAACTCTTGGCGGAGACCTAGCTTCGGAGCTCGAGCAAACCTCCCCAAAGCGAGGTACACTCGGCGCCATGCCCAAGCTCAAGCTGACCTATTTTGACATTCACGGCGGCCGAGGCGAGCCGGCGCGCCTTGCCATGTACATCGGTGGGGTTGACTTCGAAGACAAGCGCGTCAGTTTTCGGGAGTTCGGCGATGCTCATTCGAGCTTCCCGTTCAATCGCGTCCCAATGCTCGAAATCGACGGAATCGAGTTGAGTCAGTCCAACGCGATCAACCGCTACGTCGGAAAGCTTGCCGGGCTCTACCCGACCGACCCGCTTCAAGCTGCGTTTTGCGACGAGGCGATGGACGCCGTCGAAGACGTCGTCTCCAAGGTCACAGCCACGTTCTCGATTGAAGACGAGACCGAAAAGAAGGCTGCTCGCCAGGCGCTCGCCGACGGACCGATAGCGGTCTACCTCCAACGGCTGCAGGCACTGCTCGAGGCGCACGGCGGTGAATACTTTGCAGACGGGCGGCTGACGGTCGCCGACCTCAAGGTCATGGTCTGGGTTCGAAGCCTTCGCTCGGGGGTTCTCGACCACATGCCCCAAGACCTTCCCGACAATTTGGCCCCGCTGCTCGTCGAACACCTCGAACGAATCCAAAGTCTTCCGAAAGTCCGCGAATACTACGACCGCTTTTCATGAGCAGCTCGCATCGCTAACTTTCAGTCCACGGTGTCGCGATCCATGGAACGTCCCCGAATCCTCATCTTCGACGTCAACGAGACTTTGCTCGACCTCACTGAGCTGCGCTCGGTTTTGGCCGAGGCGCTTGGCGGCGGAGAGAGGCTGGCCGAGTGGTTCTTCCGACTGCTCCACGGCAGCCTGGTGGCCAATGCAACCGAAAGCTTCCGTTCGTTCGAGACGATCGGCGTCGAGGCCTTGCGCGCCGTCGCGCTGAGGCAGGGGCAGGAGCTCTCTGACCGCGATGCTCTCAATCTGGTCGCGGGATTTCGTTCACTGCCGCCGCATCCCGATGTTCACGGCGGGCTTGCTCGACTGGCGGCGGCGGGTTTTCGATTGATCGCCCTGTCGAACGGCTCGGCAACGGGCATTCAAAGCCAGCTCACCCACGCTGGAATCGTCGATCGTTTCGAACGGATCGTCAGCGTCGAGGAGGCGGGCCGCTTCAAGCCCGACCCGGCGCCCTATCGGTTGGCGCTCGCGCATCTCGGCGTAGAGCCTGGGCAGGCCATGATGGTCGCCGCGCACGACTGGGACATCATCGGAGCCCGCGCCGTCGGTATTCCCGGCGCGTTCATCACGCGCCCAGGAGTGGTCTGGACGGTTCCACACCCGCGACCCGACTTGACCCCGGGCAACATCGCCGAGTTGGCAGCGGAGCTCGGTGCATGAAGGAGATCCAATGGCGATTCGAACGCATGCGGATGACCTTGGGCTTGTTGGCGGTCCTTGTGCCTGGGACGGGCGCCGGGCAGGGGAGACCGAGCAGCGGCGCCGATCTCGACGGCACGAGAGTTCCGGAGTGGATTCGGCCGATGCCCGTTCCTCGTAACAGCGCTGCGCGCAACGCTTCACTGTTGTTGACTTGGTAGCTTCCGAACACACGCACGCTTTGGCGCTGACCGTCACGGTGGATCGGGGGTCGGTTTCGGGTGTAGCGTCGCGCAAACTGAAACGGCATCGCGCATCGGTCGCGGTTCGAAGGAGCTCCGTATGAAAACGATTCGTTACTTCCTGATGTCGTCGCTGCTGTTGGGAGCGCTCGCGCTCGGCATGAGCCCAGCCGATGGTGCTGCAGCCGACAAATCACCCTACGTCGCGCCGAAAGATCAGGCGTACATCGTGTTCGTCAAAGCTGGGAGGGCCTCCAGGAAGATGCAGTTCGTCTTCTACGACGAGGATCTGAAATGCCTTTCGATGATCGAAGGCGTGACCAGCGAGATCATTCCCGTGAAGCCTGGAAAGCACAGGATCTATACGATGGCGACCAACTCCCATCGCATGGAGTTCGACGTCGAGGCAGGGCTCACTTTGAAGAAGAAGGATGGCTTCACGGCGGAAGAGGCCGGAAAGCTTTAGCCACGGGTGCGGAAACGCAGGCTTGCGATGAGGCCGGTGGCGGCGAAGGCGGCGAGGAATAGGAAGAAGTGTTGATGGCCGGGGATGCCGGGGGAACGGTCGAGCAACCAGCCGCCTGCGAGCGCTACGAAGACATCTGGTGTGTAGCCGATCACCGAGACCAGGCCGACGGCGGTTCCGGTAGTTTCGAGGGGCACGGAGCCTTCTTCGAAGAGTGCGAAGTAGACGCCGCGCAAACCAAACACCGCCGCGCAACTGACGAGGACGTTGGCGTAGAGGACCCAAGGCGTGGATGGCGCCGGGTCGGTCAGGCCGAACGCCAGGTACGAAGCGACCATGGTGGCGAAGCAGAGGGCCGAGACCCGCGAAGCGGTGAAGCGATCTGCCAGGAAGCCGGCGCCGATCGCGGCAACCGGTCTGACCCATGCGCTGATCGCTGTCAGTCTTGCGCCTTCGACCTCATTCATGCCGTAGGCCTGCACCGCGAAGAGCGAATAGTTGTCGATGCCCTTGTATCCGACGTAGGCGCAGACGACGATGAGCGCCTGGAGCCAGACGGATCGAAGTCGCAGCACTTTGCGAACGTTTCGAAGGACTGGCGGGTGTTCACCGAGGCGTGATGGCTGCTCGGGCACGAAGAACCAGCACAAAAGCCCAGCACCCGACGTCGCCGCGGTGTACACGAAGATCACATTACGAAGCGCTTCGACTCGTTCGTTGGGGGTGACGGTGGTCGGGTCTTCGGGAAGCATGAGCTGGAAGACCCATACAGCGCCTGCTGCGACGACTGCGGCAAAGAGGCCGCGGCCGCCGTCGAGGAGACCGTAGGCACGGCCTTGCTCGTCGGTTCCACCCCACTCTCTGGTGGCTCGAATGAGCGCGCCCCAGAACAAGAGAATGGTCGTCAGACCCCAGTAGGCGAAGAGCCACCAAGTGCCGTTGAAACCCGGAATGGTGGCGAAGTAGAGACCGCCCGCGCTCGTGAATAGAAGAGAGCCGGTGAGCAGTCGGCGCGCGGAGAATCGATCCGCCAGTAGCCCACCGGGAAAGTACGCGAGCATGGCGATTACGCCATAGACGGCTTGGACTGCGCCGAGCTCGGTGTTCGTGAAATCAAATACTTGCAGAACCGTGGGTCGAAAAAATCGCGCGACGTGAAACGGCAAGCTGAACACCGCCTCGCCGGCGACGATCAGGCATCCGATGAACATGACGCGTTCGAGTGGATGCTTCTCGCTCACGCCACGCCTGGCCTGTCTTTTACTTCACGGTGACCGCGACCCCGGGCTCCGTCTCGGCGAACGCGGGGGTGAGAAACCGATCGTAGCCGCGCTCATTGCGCAACTGCGACTTGAAAAACGACACGACGTAGAGGTTCTGCAGGCGGTTGGCTTCTTCGATGGGGAGCACGTCGGGACCACAGGTGGCCTCGTATGGTTCGATCAGTGCCTCGGCAGTGCCCTGGGTCGACGTGGAGCCGCTGCATGCGATCAGGAGGCTGACGAGAGCGGCAATCAGGATAGACCGAAGTGTGGAAGTCATAAGTAGGCGCTTGTGGTGAGGCATGTCGCAGGCCTGATCAAGTGAGCGGCTGGGACGCAGCCATGATCCGTAATGTTTTCGGGGCTTCGGGGTCCCAGGCTGGTCCCGTTTCAAGTGCGTCACACGGAGAGGACGAGCTTTCCTCGGGCGTGACCTTCGTCGAGATAACGGATGGCGTCGGGGGCTTCGCGCAACTCATAGGTTCTGTCGATGACTGGTGTGACTTTGCCGGATTCGATGAGCTCCTTGAGAACGAGCAGGTCCTCTGCGCCTTCCTTTGCAATGAATGTGCGCAGCCTCTGGCGAACGAACGGTGACAAGAGGAGCGCGCGGATTTGACGGTCGGTGCCCCCGAGCCACCGACCACCCTCCTCGCCGCCGACGATCACGAGCGTCCCCTCGGGCGTGAGGGCCCGCCTCAGAGTGGACAGTGAGCGATTCCCCGCCATGTCGAGGATGACGTCATAGCGCTGCGGCATTTGTTCGAAGTCGTCGCGTACGTAGTCGATTACGTGGTCGGCGCCGAGGGAGCGGACCATGTCCACCTTGGTCGTGCTGCACACGCCGGTCACCTCCGCACCGAACGCCTTGGCGAGCTGCACGGCGAACGTCCCGATGCCTCCCGACGCGCCGACGATCAGAACGCGTTGGCCAGGCTGAACTTCGCCATGATCGCGAAGACCCTGGAGGGCGGTAAGGGCCGAGGTGGGCACGGCTGCCGCCTGTTCAACACTGATATTTGTCGGCTTGAGCGCGAGCTTGTTCGCTTTTGCAGATGCGTACTCTGCGAAGGTGCCGTCGGAGTTGCCGAAGACTTCGTCGCCCGCTTGAAACTCCGTCACGTTCTTGCCTACCGCCTCCACCCGCCCTGCGAGATCGTTGCCGCGAACCGGAGACTTGGGGGCGCGGAACCCGTAACCCGCGATGCGGATCAAGTACGGCAGGCCTGTCATCAGATGCCAAACGCCCGGGTCCACGCCAGCCGCATGAACGCGCACGAGCACCTCGTCGTCTCCGACCTCGGGCCTGTCGATGTCCCGGAGCTCGAGGACGTCCGCTGAGCCATAGGTGTCTTGGACGATTGCTTTCATGGGGTTCTCTGTCCCGCTGAGTACGTAGACGCAAGGCCAGATTTCTCTTGTTATAGTGAGGCGATGGGAAACCGACCACACAGACTCGCGGAGTTGCCGCGTGCCACGCGCAGCATGCTTGGAGGGGGGCGCACGTGATCTTCGTACTCCTCGCAAGTGTCGTTTTGCTCGCGGGCGTTCTCGTCGCTTTCGTGAGCGGGCGGGTCAAGCTTGGGGCTAGCGTCCTCGTGTTGGGCGCCCTGACGTTCTTCTTCATTCCCGGCTTTTTGAAGGTCGCGGGCTTGGCGACACTGGCGCTGATCATCGTGATCGCGAACAAGCTGGATTCCACGATTTAGGCTTCCGAAGACGAGCCCACCATGAAAGCTAGCGGCGGCAGTTGTCGCAGATGCCGCATCTTGGCGGATGGGTTTCGCCAAAGTAGCGGCGAATGAAGACGCTGCGACACTCTTCGGTTTCGGCGTATGCAGCGATGGTCTGAAGGTGGCGGGCGTCTTGGATTCGGCGGGTCTCCAAGTGCGCGCCCAGGTCCTTTGCGCCGTCACGGATTCGCTCTGCCGTTGCGCCGCCGGTGTACTCCCCGCGCTTCACGATTTGGATGAGGCCCAGCTCTTCGAGTTGCGCGCACACGGAGCGGGCAGCGGTGACGGGGACCCTTGCAGACACCGCAAGATCCTTTGGCTTGACCGATTTGCCTTCTTCCACCCACGCGACGAGCGCATCGACGAGACGGCGGACTTGCGCTGGGTTCGATCGGCCCTGCTCCTGGAGGTGCTCTTGGATGTGAAGGTCGTTGGGATCGAAGAGTAGGACGCACTCCGAACGCTTGCCGTCGCGGCCCGCGCGCCCTGCCTCTTGCACGTATTGCTCGAGCGATCCGGGGACCTGGTAGTGCACGATGTAGCGAATGTTGGGCTTGTCGATGCCCATGCCGAAGGCGCTGGTGGCCACCATGACGAGACGCCGCGTCGGCTTCATGAATTTGCGCTGCGTCGAAGCACGCTCGGCGGCTTTCATTTTACCGTGGTAGCGGGCCGACGGGATTTGGGCGCGGGCAAGCGCGCTCGCGACTTGGTCGACCGCCTTCGTGGTCGAGCAATAGACGATGCCGGGTCGCTGCAATCGGCGAATCAATCGGGCAGCGCTGGTGATCTTGTCGTCACCCCAGACGATGCTCGCTGACAAGCGAAGGTTCTTGCGGTGCGGCGGCGCGATCACCTCCACCGGATTCTTCATCTTGAGACGGCCGGTGATGTCTTTTCGCACGCGCGGTGTAGCCGTTGCGGTCAGGGCCAGCACGACGGGGTTACCAAGTGGCTTTCGAAGCGCACCGAGGCGCAGATACGATGGACGAAAATCATGCCCCCATTCGGAAATGCAGTGCGCTTCGTCGACACACAACATCGCCGGCTTCACCTCGGCGAGTATAGACCCGGCGAGCGACTCCAGTGTCTCGGGCGTGGTCAGCACGATCAGCGAGCCGCCTTTGCCGAGGCGGGCCAATACCTGGCGGCGTGTCGTCGCGCGAAGCGTGCTGTCGATCCTCACGACCGGCGCGCCCCGCTCTCGAAGCTTTCGCTCCTGGTCACGCATCAGTGAAATCAGGGGCGAGACGACGATGGTCGGCCGGTCGAGCAAGAGCGCAGTCGCCTGATAGATGAGGGACTTCCCGTAGCCGGTCGGCAGCACGACCAGCGTGTCGCTGCTGGACAGAAGCGCCTCGATCGCGCGCGCTTGCTCGGGGTGGAGCTTCTGGATGCCAAAGCGCTCCTTGGCGACCCGCCTGGCGGCATTCAGGTTTGCGGAGCCTGCTCTGCGTCCCCGAGCCACGGACGCATTCTACGCGTGGCCGCAGGCAAAGGCGATTTCTGCGTCGTGAGTGGTTCGCGGCTGTTCGGGCAGGAGGGCGGAGCGCGAGGGCTCACGAACGGGAAGCCCGTGCCCGGAAACTGCGTGCTCGACAAGGCCACTAGCGTCTACCATGAGTCAGAATCGGACAGGCTCGAATCGATGAACACTGAAATCCAAAGCAGCGACAATCTACACGATGTTCGCTATGAGATCCGCGGGAAGCTGGCGCAGCGCGCGCACGAGATGGAGCGTCGTGGTTACGAGATCATCTCGCTGAACATTGGAAACCCGGGACTCTTCGGATTCCGAACGCCGGAAACCATGCGGATGGCCATGATCGAGAACCTCCCCGAGAGCGAGGCGTACTGCCACCAGAAGGGCATTTTCCCCGCACGCGAGGCGGTGGTGCTGCAGCAACAGGAACGCGGCGTCATGAACGTGACCGCCGAGCATGTGTTCATCGGCAACGGGGTCAGCGAGCTGATTGACTTGACTTTGCGCGCGCTGCTCAACGACGGCGACGAGGTGCTGATACCGAGCCCCGACTATCCGCTGTGGACCGCGTCGGTCACGCTGAATGGTGGCAAGGCGGTGCATTACCCGTGCACGCCGGAAACGCAGTTTCAGCCTGACCTCGACGCGCTGGCCAGCCTGATTACCGATCGAACCCGTGCGATCGTGATCATCAACCCGAACAATCCGACGGGCGCCGTCTACAGTCGGGAAGTGCTCAAGGCCATGGTCGCGCTCGCCGAACGGCACAAGCTCGTCGTCTTCAGCGATGAAATCTACGACGGCATGGTCTACGACGACGCTGAGTTCGTCCCGGTCGCGCCCCTCGTGAAAGATACCCTGTGCGGTACGTTCAGCGGCTTGTCCAAAATCTACCGTGCCTGCGGTTTCCGGGTGGGCTGGGTGGTGTTCAACGGTACGAATGAGCTCGCGAAGGACTACCTGCAGGGTCTGGATCTGCTGGCGTCGCTACGTTTGTGCAGCAATGTGCCGGGGCAGTGGGGCGTGCAGACGGCACTGGGCGGCTATCAGAGCTTGAAGGAGCTGGTGCGGCCGGGCGGGCGTTTGTACGAGTCTCGCCAAGCCGTGATCCGAGGCGTCGAAGCGAGTGAGTACCTGCACCTGCTTCCGCCCGGTGGCGCGATGTATGCGTTCGTCGGCGCCGACACGGACAAGCTGCCCGGCTTCGACGACCAAGACTTCGCCATGGAGCTCCTCGAGACGCAGCATGTGCTGGTGACGCCGGGCTCCAGCTTCAATGTCGACTACCGGAACTACTTCCGCGTAACGGTTTTGCCGCAAGCGACGGTCATCGATGATGTGTTTCGGCGGATGGAGAAGGTGTTGGGGGGGTAGCTAGGGCAGCTGCGAGGCGGGTTGGTTCGGTTGATCGAATTAGGTCGAATCCTCCTTCTCGCCTTCGAGAGCGAGTAAGAAGCGCTTCATCTCGAGGCCGCCTGCGAAACCCGTGAGTGAGCCGTTGGCGCCGATGACGCGGTGGCATGGGACGAAAATGCTGAGCGGGTTTCGGCCGTTCGCCGCGCCGACGGCGCGTGAGGCGGTGGGCCGCCCCATGCCCGCCGCTTGCTCGCCGTAGGTGCGGGTCGTGCCGTATGGAATGGCGCGCAGATGCAACCAGGCTTGGATCTGAAACGGCGTGCCCACGGGATCGAGCGGCACATCAAAGTCGCGGCGGCGCTTGGCGAAATACTCCTCGAGTTGCCTCGCAGCGCGGACGAGGACGGGGTGGTTCGCCCGCTCGACCGGCTCTGCTTGGAGTTTCAATTGCTCGTAGTCGTTTCGGGGCCAGAGCACTGCCCGTAAGCCTGCATCCGTTGCGAACAGACGCAGCGCCCCAACCGGACTTTCTACCGTGGTTTCGAAGATCATGTCGTTGCCCTTTCTGCGTTGCTTGGACGTTTTCTCGCTGCGTGCGGTCGGCGTCGCGTTTCTGTCGTCGGCGACATCCAGAGGTACGCCATGGCTGTGGACCGATATGGCCTCCAGTGCTCTGAAAGCGCCTCCATGTCTCGTGTCGAGAGCGGCACAGACGTCTTCGAGCGGGGCGACCCGCATGAGATCGACCTCGCCCGATGCGACCGCCTTTGCGAACGCCACGATCGTGCGAGCTCTGGCGGAGGGCATTCCGATCTCTCGCAAATCGGCGCGCGCCAAGGCGTCGGGTGAAGGAAACAGGTAGCGCAGCCCGCCGGGCAGACCCACTGCAACGGTTTCTCCGAACCGAGCCGCGAGGCGACCCGAGACCGTGGACGCACCGGCCACACTCACCTGCTGGCCAACGATGATCCGCACCGAGGTTTCGAACCGATCCCAGGCGCCCGCGAGCCTGAGGCCTGGCTGGCGACGAACCAGTGGGCCGATCAGGCTGTCGCGCCGAAGCGCGCGTTCGGCCGTTGTCGAACCTCGATCGAGGCCGAAAAGGGATCGCACCCGCTCGACCTGATCGACGATCGAACCGAAGGTAGCCAGGTGCATGCTGACTTCCACGTGCCGGCCGTCACGAGGATCCCGCACGTCGACGACGCCGGGATAGCCACAGGTGACCATGGTCCGCCGGTAGGTATCGTCCTCCAGCGTTTCCACTCCCGGAATCGCTCGCGCGCCCAGATATCGAATCAGGCTTTGGCCATCGAGGCGCCCTGCGTACGGCAAGCGCAGTCGTAGGCCCCCATCGAGCGGGTCGAGCGCGTCGTCACGTCGACGTTTTTGTCGGAGCTCGGACGGGCTGAAGCCAAACAGCTCCTGCATCACGCGATTCATTTGGCGAATGCTCAGGAACCCCGCGGCGAACGCGGTCTGACTGATCGACAAATCGGACTCATCGAGCAGTCGCCTCGCAAGATGGGCGCGCCGCGAGCGAGCGACGAAGTCAGGCGTTGCGCCAATATGCTCTTGGAACAAGCGCACGAGGTGCCGCGTGCTGTACCCGATACGGTCAGCAAGTTGCTCGGTGGTGGCCGTATCGAGGAACCCTTCGGCGATCAATCGAACCGCGGATGCGATCTCCGCGGCGGGCTGTTCAATCCCGAGCCCCGGCAGACGATCGGATCGGCACAGCAGGCAAGGACGAAAGCCCGCGGCCTGGGCTTCGACTGCATTTCGCATGGGGCGCACGTTGCTTGGGGACGGTCGCGCCTTGCAATTCGCTTGGCAGTAGATCCCGGTCGTGACGACGCCGCGCAAGCCCATGAGCGGCAGTGTGCGCGCAAAAGTCGGGGGAACCAGACAGATTCGGACATCGGATGGGCGCGTTCACTCGCTGCCAACTAAAAGGCCGTGGGAATTCGTGAAAGCTCGTCGATTCGAGCGGCTGCAGCGGCGCGCACCTCGGCGTTGTCTGCGTTGATCTGCTCTGGCCCGACGTGAAGCACAAAGGCATCGGCCCCCATGTATCCGTACACGGGCACACTGCCTCGATACAGTCCGAAGAACCGATCGTCGTAGCCCTCGACCGCTCGCAGGGCAAAACTCGTGATGACCTGGTGTTGCACACGGCTCACTTGGTCAGCCGTCAGATCTACGTGATCGTATTTGGAGATTTGAATGAAGCGGCCCGCCTCGTTCACGTCGACACCACCTGGCGTAAAGAAGTGGTTCTCGACCTTGTTCACCTCAGTCTTTTCAACGTGCGTGTACTTCTCGCCCATGAAGATGATCGGCTCATAGCTCTGGCTAGAGAGCGTCTTGTACGCGACGAAACCGACCAAAATGATCGCAGCCCCTGCCAGCAAGATCTTGTTTTTGTCCATCGGACCACCCTATGAAAGTCTGCGTTAGAGACAAGTACCCAATTTCACACCGGTTCTCGGGCAAGGATCGCAACGACTCGAGTGATGGCACGCTGCGATCTTTGCCACAGGAAGCGTATGAATTCGACAGGTTACGAGGGTGGAGAGTGTCCTCTTAAGCGCCTTCGAATCGCGCGGACTCCCAACCATGCGAGAAAGAGAATCAATAGGCCCAAACCGGCCACGATCGAGAGGAGCAGCGGGTCCGGGTTATTGCGAAGCACGTAACGAAACACCTCCTTACGCTGGTCGTACCCATCAGGGACCGGCAAGACCTGATAGTCGCGCGAGTAGCTCCGGTACTCCTCCATCATTTCCGCGAATAACTCGGGCTTCTCTTCTTTGAGATCCGAGGCCTCGCCCGGGTCGGTGACGAAGTTGAAGAGATGCCATTCGCCATCGCCCACCGGCCCTCGATCGATGACGATCTTGTAGTCCCCTTTGAACAAGGCCGCGTTGCCGGCAAGCTCGTATCCGATGGTCTCGTCCGGCTGGTGCGCTCTGTCGGTTTGTCCGGTCAGCAGCGGCAGCAAGCTCTTTCCACTGATGTCCTCGACCTTTCGGCCTTTGTAGTCTCCTGCAGTCGGCTTCACATTCGCGAGCTCGAGAATCGTCGGCGCAAGGTCGGTCACATACGTGAAGGCTCTCGAAATACTCCCCGATTGGCCGACCATGCTCCCCGCGATGATCATGGGGACCCGCATGCCGCCTTCGTGGGCGAAGAACTTGTAATAGGCCAACGGCGATGCGGCGGCGCTCGCAAAGCTCGGACCAATGTCGACGAAGCTGCCGCGAGTGCCGAGAGTCTCGTAGTCCATGTTGTAGCCGTGGGTCGGGAACCACAGCCGAAGGTAGAGCTCCCGCACGCCGGACAACACCTCGGGTCCCTCCGGACCGTTGTCCGAGGTGAATATGAACACGGTGTTGTCGTACTGATCCGTGTCCTCGAGGTAATCGAGGAGCCGGCCGATGTGGTGGTCCATCGCATCGACCATGCCTGCATACACGGACATCTCTTTGGATTTGAATTTCTTCTCTTCGTTGGTGAGTGAGTCCCAGCCCGTGGTGCTGGGCACAGACGCCAGCTTGGTGTCGGCCGGCACCACGCCTAGGGCTTTGGCGCTCTCGAGGCGGCGCTGTCGGAGCGCGGTCCACCCTTCGTCGTACGTGCCCATGTACTTGTCGATGTATTCCTGAGGCGCCTGCACGGGCATGTGCACGGCTTGAAACGGGACATACGAAAAGAAGGGCTTGTCGTCCGCACGGTTCGACTCGATGAACTCGATCATCTTATCGACCAAGAACTTCGACGAATAGAAGTCCTCCGGCAAGTCGATCTCCTTGCCGTCGCCGAACCAGTTCGCCTTCTTGTACATCGGAAGGTACGGCTTCTGTTCCCAGTTGTCGGCGCCGGTGTCGGCCATGGCAATGGTGCGCTCGAACCCGCGGCGACTCGGCAGGAGCTCCGGGGTCTTTCCGAGATGCCACTTGCCGGACATATAGGTGTGGTAGCCCGCATCCTCGAGGAGCGTCGCGATCGTGACGACGTTATCACCTAGAGTCCCTCGGTAGTTCGGCGACTGCTCAGCCTGAACCGTAGGAATCGCTTCGGGGATGTTCGGTACGCCGTTGAGATGACTGTCGACACCGGTCAACAGCATTCCGCGCGTGGGGGCACAGCTCGCGGCCATGTGGTGGTTGGTGAACGTGACGCCCTGCTCTGCTAGCGCACTGATCGATGGCGTTGGGATTTCGCCGCCGTACGGCGCAGTGTCGGTGAACCCGAGGTCATCGGCGAGTATGAGCACGATGTTCGGCGGCGCGGCATGGGCACCGCTCGCGATGGACGCCGTCAGACACAAACAACCCATGGCCCTGATACAAAGCCGGCGAAGCCGCTTGCTGTAAATATCTGTGGGACTCATGGAGACGAAATACCACGTCGGGTCCGCAACAGGGTGTCAGAGGTTGCGAGAGTGGGCTCAAAGGCACGGATCCAAGACGAATCCCGCTGCTCGGCACGCGCAATCTTTGCGCGCCTCCTAAATTGCGCAGAATCGCTGGGCAACCCATGTTGAAGGCGTGGAGATGTTCACGAACACGAAACTCGACGCTGACTTCGATGTCGCAATCGTGGGCGCGGGTTTTTCTGGCCTCTGCATGGCTATCAAGCTCAAGGAGGCAGGCATCGACTCGTTTGTCGTGCTTGAAAAAGCCGAACAGGTGGGTGGAACTTGGAGAGAGAACACCTATCCCGGTTGTGCATGCGACGTGCAATCACACCTCTACTCGTATTCGTTCGAGGGGAACCCTGGTTGGTCACGCAAGTTCGCACCGTGGAATGAGATCTACGATTACATCCTCCGGTGTACGGACGAGCACGGGCTCCGGCCGCACATTCGATTCGGCCACCAGGTCAGCGAAGCGATCTTTGACGCGGGGCCTGGCCTCTGGCGCATCCGCGCGACCAATGGAGGCAGCGTCACGGCGCGCGCCTTCATCCTCGGTACAGGCCCGCTCCACGTGCCCTTGATTCCCGATATCCCTGGGCTGGAGAAATTCCAAGGCAAAGTCTTCCATTCTTCTCAGTGGGAGCATGACTTCGACTTCGAAGGCAAGGTGGTTGCCTCGATCGGCACCGGTGGGAGCGCGATTCAATACGTCCCTGAGATTGCCCCTAAGACAAAACGACTCTACGTCTTTCAGCGTACAGCGCCCTGGATTCTACCGAAGCCCGATCGCGAGTACAAAGGCGTCGAAAGGTTACTATTCCGCCTCTCCCCCCGGCTTCGCGAGCTTCATCGAGGATGGCTTTACGTTCGCAACGAGCTTCGTCTCTTGCCGATCATGAACCCCGTGCTCGCCAGGCCCCTCGAGAAGCTCGCGAAGCTCTACATCAAACGCTGCGTGGATGATCCGGCGCTCGTCGAACGGCTCACGCCTGACTACACGATCGGCTGCAAGCGGGTGCTTCTCTCCAACAATTACTATCAGGCATTCAATCGCTCGAACGTCGAGTTGGTCACGGACTCACTCACCCAAGTCAACGAGCAGAGCGTGACCACGAAAGACGGGCTCGAGCGGCCGGTGGATGCAATCATCCTCGGCACTGGGTTTCACGCTGACCCAAGGAACTACCTAGACAAGCTTACGATCAAAGGCTTGGGAGGGCGTGACCTGCTCACGCACTGGAAAAATGGCCCAGAGGCCTACCTCGGGATCACCGTGGCGGGTTTCCCCAACTTGTTCGAGCTCGTCGGGCCCAACACGGGTCTCGGGCACAACTCCTTGATCTTCATGATCGAGTCACAAGTCCATTACATCGTTCAATGTCTGAAGCTCCTACGGAAGAAGAACGCCAAGTACATGAACGTCCGCACTCACGCGCTTCGGCGCTACAACGAGGAGCTCGAACATCGGCTCGAGGACACGGTCTGGACCTCGGGTTGCAAGAGCTGGTACACGCAGGAGGACGGCAAGAACATCGCCATCTGGCCGGGCTTTTCGTTTCGGTACCGCGCCCGCACCCGAACCGTCCAAGCCGATCACTATGTATGGACGCCGAATCCTGAAAAGGTTAACGTCCTCGGCGATGAGCGAAACGCACATTCGTACGGAGATCCGCATCGACGCCCCGCCTTCGGTCGTTTGGGGGATACTGACTGACTTCTCCGGGTTCCAGGAGTGGAATCCGATGGTCGTTGCCGCCGAGGGGCCAGCAACCGAGGGGAGCGCCGCGACGCTTCACTACCGGTCGAACGTCGGCCTCCACCTTCGCTTTGAAGTCCGCATCACGCGTTCAGACGCCCCTCGAGAGCTTCGATGGGTCGGATCTCGACTCGGCGTCAGCGGCGAGCACTACTTCCAACTCACCGCCCAGGGTTCGGGGACGCACTTTGTACATGGCGAGGTCTTCCGCGGCCCATTCGCAGGGGCGATGGGCTTCTTGTTCCGAGGTCAAGTGCCGGTGTTCGAGGCTTTCAACCGCGCGCTACGAGACGTGTCGGAGCAACGGATCAAGATGGCTGGCGCCGCACCTACGGGTGGTACAGGGCGAGCCCAACCGTAATTCCCGACCCCACGGTGACGAATAACACGTTACGTGCATCGGTAAACTGCCCGGTTCGCATCGTGCCTTCGAGCGCAGCAATCGGGCCGGCTGTGTGCACACCAGCGAAGCTCTCGTCGACCTGGGCGACGCGATCAGCCGACATTCCAAGCGCATGACTGGCCATATCGGGAAAGCCGGCGGGGGTGGGGCTCGGAACTAGGAGGTCGATGTCGGCAACAGTGAGCCCTGCGCTTTCGAGGAAAGGACCGATGGAAGTCACGGCACATTCGGAGCATCGCGCGGCGTACCCAGCCCCTTGTTCGACCTGCAAGACGTTGCTGCCAGGTTCTAACCCAGGAACCACATCGGCGACGGCGCGCGGGATCGGCCCCTTTTCCCAACGCACCTCGGCTTTGAGAAGATGCTCGAACTCCGGGAAGGTCGCGAACGCAAACCGCGAGAATCCCTTGCTTTCGTCGTCGCTCCGGGCGAGCAGCACCGCGCCACCGAACGCACCAAATGGGAACCTGGAGCTCCCGCTTCGCGATAATCGGCCGGAGCTTCCAACCAGGCCGAATGGGAAATCCCAGTTGCTGCCAAGTTCGGGATCGGCGTCCGAGGTCACGACGATGCCAACCTCAATCGCGCCCGACGTCAGGAACCCGTCGAGGATGTGGATACCCGTCAGAACGCCGACGGCACCATTGACGACGTCGAAGGAGAAGGTCCCGTGGCCGCCCTGCAAAGGTGGGTCCGGGTTTGCGCCAATGTCCTCTTGGATGATCGAGGCCACTGCCGGCTCACCGATGTTGTTGTCGCGATAGACGCCGGCGTTGATCAGGAAGTCGATGTCGGCTGCCGTGCGACCAGCGCGCTCCAGGCAAGCCCGTGCCGCGTCATCGGCAAGCTTGATCGCGCCTGTCCCACCAAAACGCCGATGGGGGCGAGAGGTGCTGGCGGCCTCAATCTTCGTTCCCATAGCGGTCCAAAATCTCTTCGACGGGGAAGATCAAGACACCAACCTCGAGCCCCGATGCAAACGAGATCAGCATGATGGTATCGCCCTTTTTGAAGCGCTTTTCTCCGAGATACTTGCGCAACGCGACGAAGTGAGTGGTCGAAGAGGTGTTGCCGAATTCATTGACGGTTACCACTACCCGCTTTGGCTGCACACCGAGACGCTCACCGATCTCCTTCGCGCCGCGCTCGATGGCCCGCGCCGAAGTTTGATGAGGAATGATGTAGTCGATGTCGCCAAAGCTGAAGCCGGCGGCGTCCAGTGCCTCTTTCAGCAGTTGCGGGGATTCAGAGATGGCAACCTGGTGGATCGTCCTTGCCTTCGTGAACATCGAAGCGCCAGGCCCCACCTTGCTGGGCGCGCCAAGGCATAGGCGGCTGTGTTCGGAAAGTGTGGTGAACGCCGCTACCGCGATGCGATCGGTCTCGCTCTCGGCCCGCTCCACGATCACGGCCGCGCCGGCGTCTCCCAGGGTTAGGGACGCGAGTTGATCGCTGAGTACCCAGCGTACTTGCTTCGCTGCGTTCTGGCCCAAGCTCGAGATGTACTCGCCGCTCACGGCCATGCCGCGGCGGATCACGCCGCGTCGGATGAAATCATGCAAGATGAAGATACCAGTCATCATCCCTGCGCATGCATTCGAGATGTCGAAGCTGATCGCTTTGTTCGCCCCGATGGCGTCCTTGATGCTCAGGCTCAACGGTGCCTCCCACTGATGCCGAAGCCCTCCCTTGTACCGACTGATGCTGCAGTTGATCAGCATCTCGATGTCTTCGGCGCCATAGCGCGAGTGCGCGAGGCAATCCCTGGCCGCCCCAACGGCAAGCGTATACGAATCCTCCCCGTCCGAGCAGACATGACGCTGGTGGATCCCGGTCAACCGCTCGAGCTCGATGGCGGGATGATGGCGAGTGCCTTCCATCAGTTCCCGCGTGGTCAGAATGCGCTCGGGGATCTTCCACCCGATGCTTTCGAGGCGCGTTGGGATCGCGTCGCTCCCATCCGCGAGAGTCCCGACGCCCGCTTCGAGAATCATGCCATGGTCCATAGAGACCGGATGACGCTCCGTGCCCATGTCGGAAGCCTAACTCCAAAAAGGCTTTCCTTGAACCTTCGGCTTTCTGAGGTGCCTATGGGAAGAAGCGAGTTGTGCAATGAAGCTGAGCGCGGAGCCTCTTTCGCCGGATCAAACGCCGCTCTTGCGTGAGCTGGTCGAGCGCAAGCTCCATCGTGCCGCGCAAGCGTCGGTGGCATTCGTCTACCTGTCGGAATCATCTTCAGCTTCACGCACGGCGAACCTCGGTCAGATCTTCCGCCTCAATCCGTCTCCGGGTAGCGAAGACGGATGAGCCCTTGCTGCTCGCGATCGAAGCTCGCGATGTAGAGGTGGTCCTTACCCGGGATGCAGACGGCGGCATCACGGAGCAGCGGCCCTTCGTACATGGCGTAGTAGACCGGTGTGGCGCCGTCTGAGCTCAGTGCGAGGATGCCCGTTTGTTTTGGCACGGGCAGTAGCTCGAGCGGCAGGCGCAACAGAAGCGGCTTGATCCACGGGTTTTTGTGCGCCCAGGTCAGGAAGTTTGAGCGCTTTCGATACAAGCCTATCCAGATGCGCCCTTGCGAGTCGCGGTCCATGCCGTCGGGCAACCCCGGCAGCCCTGTCCAGACCGGCTCTGCGGTGCCCGCCCGCGGGCCTGCGAAAAAGAACCGCGTGATCGCAAAGCCTGGCGTCTGTGTGACCAACACGGACTCTTCGCGCGCATCGGCGGCGTGCGGATCGACCAGAATGCCATCGATGAAGTGGAAACCTTCCGCCACGAGCCTGGTTTCGCCGGTGTCGAGGTCATGCCTCCAAAGGCGACCGTTGTCGCCGAGCGTAATCGCCTCGCCGACGGCGCCGCCGCCCATGGATGCGCCCTCGTAGGCGAAGGGTTCGGTGAAGTAGATTCGTTTGCCGTCCGCACTGACGTCCAAGTCGTTGCAGAAAGCCAATGGCCGTGAGTTGAGGCTGTCGATCGCCTGCGGCGTGACAGTCGGCGCTTGCTGGTCCATGTCCGCGAACACCTTGCGGTGCCGGTCGGGAATCGCTGGCGTCATCGGCACGTCGGTGACGACGGGGCTGACTTCGCGCGTCGAGATGGATAGCTGATAGAGGCCCACTCGTTCGTCGGCCGGATGATCCTCACCATGCAAGCGCGATGCACAAAAGTAGAGGATGTCGTCGTTGGCCGGTGCCGCGCGGAGTCCGGACGGCATCAGCGGAACGTCTGCGAAGCGCTCGCCGCCACCGCCGAGTGGCACGCGCCAGATCCATCCGTCCATGCCGGATACAAACGCGTGCCCGTCTTCCTCCCGCAGGAGCAAGTCGTCGTGACCCGGCACATCCGAGCTGACGCGCTCGAGCGCGCGCCCAAGTGCTCCAGGCGGGGCCTCGACCGCAAGGATGGACTCCGCAACCTCGCCTAGATCGACCGCGGGCCCGACCTCGAGATGGCCGGGGGGCGCACTGATGAACCACCACGCAGCTAGCGATGCGATGACTACGAGTCCCGTTGCCCGACCGAGACGTCGCCCGCTCATGCCGCATTGGATGTCACAAGGGGGAAAAGCGCAAGACCGGCATGCGGCGGAGCGGCTCATGCTGGGCCTGGGGCGAATTTTACCGATGGAGCTCCGCGTATTCCGGCTAAGCTCGTGGCGATGTCGGTCGACAGTGAAGACGGGCTACTTGAAGAGTTGCTTTGCGAGGGTGCGTCGCGTGAGGTGGATCGCTCGGTTCACGCCGTTGAGCAGCGGCACGAGCCGCGCAAGATGGTCAGACAGGTGGAGCTCCACCAGCTCGATGACCACGCCGTCGGGTGCGGTCACGTACGCATAGCGGATCGAGCCGGTGCGTCGCGGCTCGGCGTGAGCGTGCACCCCGGCCTCGCGCAGGCGCTCCAGCACGCCATCGAGGTTGGTGGTCTGAACACCGAAGTGCGCCACGCCGAACCCCGCGCGAAGCGCACCGTCGCCCGCCTCGGGCGGCTCCATCGGAGTCATGCCTGGCGGGAACTCACTGATGACTAAGATCTGCCCGCCGAGAAGCACGCCGTGGTTTTGGCCGCCTTCACCCGAAGGAATCGACCCTAGGTGCTCAGCGCCGAGGCAGGTCTCGTAGAACCGAATCGTGGCCGAAGGGTCGGCGGCATGAATGTGAATATGGTCGACGGAGGTGATCACTAGGCATCGATAGTAACTCAGGCAAAGATCACGGCGACTCGAGTGATGGCACGCTGCGATCTTTGCCGCAGGAAGCGGGTGAATTCGAGAGTTTACGAGGCAGGAGAGTGTCCCCGATTGGCAGAAAGCATTCTCATCGTGCAGGATAGGCGTTTCTTAGAAAGGATGACGAAAATGTCAGTAAAACCGTTTGCGATTGGATCTCTTTTCTTATTCGCCCTGTCGCTGCTGACTCCGGCGACGCCGGTTCAGGCCTGTGGCGGGCTTTTCTGTTCCGCTACGGCGCCGGTGAATCAGGCCGCGGAACGCATCATCTTTTCGAAGAACGCGGATGGCACGGTCACCGCCGTCGTTCAGATCCAATACGAAGGGCCGTCTGAAGAGTTCGCCTGGGTCTTGCCGGTCCCCGGGGTTCCAGACATCGAAGTCTCGTCGGATCTGGCATTCACCAGACTCCAACTCGCGAGCAACCCGCAGTACAACCTGACCACACGCGTCGAAGGAGAGTGTCTGGACGACGGCAGCAGAGTCATCCCCAGCGGCAACGTCGACTCCGATGGGGAGTTCGGCGGTGGCGGCGCGGGTGGCAGCGGTGGCGGCGGAATCAATGTCCTGGCCCGGGGTAACGTCGGTCCGTACGACTATGTGGTCATCCAGCCCGAAGGCGTCTTCGACCAAGTCGGCGACGTGGCGGTCGAATGGCTCACCGACGAGGGCTACGACGTCGTTCCGCCGGGCGGTGACCCCGAGGACATCTCCGACCTACTCGGCTCGTACTTAGAGGGAGGGATGAACCTGATCGCGTTTCGGCTCACCAAGGGCAATGACCAAGGCACGATTCGGCCGATTCGAATGACCTACGTTTCGGAGCAGCCCATGATTCCCATTCGCCCAACCGCCGTAGCCGCCAACGACGATATGGGCGTGATGGTCTGGGTGCTCGGCGAAAGCCGCGCCGTTCCGGTCAACTACCGCTCGTTAGAGCTCAACGAAGCTCTAGTCGATTGGCTCACCGGCGGCAGCAACTACAACCAGGTCGTCGTGGCCGCGGGAAATGAGGCCGGCGGTCAAGGCTTCGTGACCGAGCGCGCCGGCCCAAGCGACGCATACGAGAACGTCGTCGTGGCGGACTTCGAGCGCGATCAGTGGGAGCAGCTCCAGCGCAACCTCCCCGTGCTCTCCTCCGAAGAGGTCCTGGAGCAGAGCACTCGCTTCGCGCAGTGGGACGGGTATCTTGGCGTGCTCGAGGACTTCTTGCCCGCGGACGAGCTCGATGCGTTCATTCAGTGTCCTCAGTGTGACAACCCGCTGACACCGTTCAACACCGAGGCGTTTATGGATGCGCTTTCGACGGAGGTTGTGGCGCCGATGTTGGAAACGAGCGAGCTCCTGGCGTCGAGCCCCTACGTGACGCGCTTCTACACGACCTTGTCCGCGCCGGAAATGGACCTCGACCCGTTGTTTGATTTCAACGCCGACCTCGAAGACGTCACGAACGTTCATGGCGCCGAGCGGGTCATCGAATGCGATCCGTTGATCACGTTCAGCGAAGCACCCTCGCGCGTCGAGCTCGAAGACGGCAGGGTGGTTCGACTGCTGCCGGGCGCCACGACTTGGCCCTGGAACCCTAGTGAAGATGGCGCGCCTCCGGCCAATGCGATCGTCGCGCAACTGTCGACCAGCGGCCCGGGAACGGTCGTGACTGACAACAGCGCAGCGATCGACCAAACGCTCACGCAGCACAACGCAAGCGTGCCAAACGTCGACAGCATGGGTCTCACCACCGCCGGGGGCTGCTCGGTCACCTCGAATCCGACGGGCTTGCTGACCTGGCTCAGCCTGGCTCTCATAGGGCTACTATTTTGGCGTCGCCTCGCGCCATGAATGTGAACGACTTTGCGCAGCTGATGGCCAAGTACAACCGGTGGATGAACGAGAAGCTCTACACCGTGTGCCGAGGTTCCTAAAGCCGATCGGGAAAAGGATCTCGGCGCATTCTTTGGTTCGATTCACAACACAGCCATACGTGGCCAACCGTCAGCCACAGTGGGCTAGTCGCACCAGCAGCCAGATGCCCAGCATCCTTTACTACACGTTGGATTTGATCGTCGGGTTTGGTCTCCCTGTGGTCGTGTTCGCACGACGCAAACGAAGCGAGTGGGACCATCGCGTCAACAAACTGTTTTGGCTCGGCTCTGCGGTGGGCCTGACGTGGGAAGTGCCGATCTTCTTGTCTGCGATCCTCAGCTCCACACCGGTGATCACTTTCATTGAAGAGCCACCACTCGATCCCTATGTGTTTTTGATCAGCCATACACTTTGGGACGGTGGTCTCTTTGTCGGCGGTGTCTTGCTGCTCAGGCTCGTGTTCGGCAAAGACGCGCTTCAGCGCTTTCAGTGGAGCGAACTGTCGCTTCTTCTCATCTGGGGTCAGTTGTCCGCCTTCGCGGTGGAGATTTCGAGCGTGACGAGCGAAGGATGGGTGTATGTCGCCAATCATCCGTGGAACACGGCGCTTTTTGAGGTCGGCGGGCACCCGATCACCGCCCTGCCCCAGGCGATTTGGCTGTTTGCTCCAGTTGTCTATTACTGGCTCGCCCTGAAGCTCGTTCATAGGCTCCAAGGGCGCGTTGCGACGCTCTCGCTATGACCCGGCGGCGTGGTCGACGTGCAGAATGGGGTCGAGTCCTTGGAAAACGGGCTCCAGCTCCACACCGAGAGCGTCGCCAAACTTGCTGATCGCGATGTACTGCGTGATCGTGAATACGGCCTCGACGATTTGTGGCTCGGTGAAGTGCTCATGGAGGCGGGCCCAGAGCTCCTTCGACACTCGGTTCGCGTCGACTCCGATCTGAACGGTCAGATCTAGCAGGGCCTTCTCGCCATCGGTGAAGTGGGGACTCGTCTTGTACGCGTCGTCGCCGATGTCGTTGATCTTCTCTTCGGAGATCCCCAAGCGCTTGGAGACCGCCTCGTGCTGGACCACGCAGTACTGGCACGCGTTACGGTGCGTCGCCTTGAGGATCAACAGCTCTTTGGTCGTCCAGGGAAGCTCGCCGTCTTTGAGAATCGCCATCACCGTGTCCGTGAAGACGGTCCCAAGCGGCGGTGTGTGGCCGAACACCTTGAAGATGTTCAACACCATTTCGAATGTGCGCTCAGCGCGATCATAGAAGGCTTGGGTTTCTCGATCGGCTTGCTTTGGCTCTACGTATGAGACGGTCATGGTCGACTATATAGTTCAAAACGAGTGCGGCCGATAGGTTCAACACGAGGAGATCCAACCCAGCGTTTAGCGAGCCTGCAAGAACGTCCGCCAAGGGTCCCAATAAAACTTCCGCCACCCCTCGTTCACGCCTTCATAGTCGCGATCCGCAACGCCGGTATGCACCAGATCAATGCGCCCGCCCGATGCTGTCTCCGAAAACACGAGTACGAGGATCGAGTCGGGGTCGTCCATCCCAAAGTTCGTCGAGCGCCAGGTCTGCACCACGAGGCGCCCGGGCACAGTCGCGACCATCCGCCCGCTCAGCGCCCCCGCAAACGCAGAAAACGTGGACCCAGGCTCGCGCGATACCGTCACGTCGCTCCCGGTAAATGCCGAGTGCCGCTCCGCATCGACATACATCTCAAAGAGCGCTTCGGGAGAAGCCGGAAGCTCCACACTCTGTTGAATATCCTTGCCCATCACATCATGCGGCCCGGGCCGATTCAAAGGCGGCGCGAGCGAGGATGATCGCGACGATGAAAACAAACACCATCCCGACCACTCCTCCAACGTAGGCGAGCGCGGCCCAGACACCGCCTTCGCCGTGAGTCGTCGCGGCGGGGGACAACCCTCGGTTGGCCGAGAAGTTCGCCGCCCAGTAAAAGAGCGTGTTCCCCCAACCGACGATGATCAACCCCCAGCCTACCCAGAAAGCCCGGCCCCCTTCGAGCTTGAGCTTCCCCATCAGCAGCGCGAGACCCGCCATCATGACGCCGTTGAGGACTCCGCCAACGTGCGCGGATACCCAGCCCCGCGTCGACCCGGGGATGGTCATCTCCCAGGTTGGCAACGGCCAAAGCGCTACGGCGCCGAGCAGAGAGAAGGTCAACATCACGCCCGCGATCAGGCCGACCATCAAGACCAGCATGCCGTGACCGATCACCTGGCGTTGCAGTCGTTCGGCACCCTGTGCGGAGAGGTTGGTATCCATCGAACCCTTCTTTCCCTGTGTTGGCGCTACGCGCGCTCCAGCATCTGTTCCACATCGCCTTCGGTGAGCTTCAGGGGATCCGCGCCCTGCGCGATATGCTCCCGCCAGGCGACCGCCACACGGTTTTGCTCTTCGTTGCACCTAGGGTGATTTCGAGGATGGTACTTGCGGGAAAGCACCGGAAGGGCCGCGTACGCCAAATCCAACCCGAAGGACAGAAAGAACTTCCAGGCCTTCAGCGCGCGCAGCGGCCTGCGGTAGTACCCTTCGGTCCGGACCATGGTTGCATAGCCCTTGAAGGTCTGGCTGAGGATGTGCCAGAAGGCATAGAGCACCATCCATCGACGATACCATTCGTTCTTTCGGTAGAACGCCTGATAGAAATCGAACGCCACCGAGCCGTGCTCGACTTCCTCGACCTGATGCCAGACCCATAGCGCTCGCATCTTTGGATCCGCATCGGCCATGAGCTCGTCGTAGCGGTCCAGAACGATCATTCCGCCGAGGAAGGTGAAGGTCTCGTAGCCCGCGGTGAATCCGATCTGAAACTTCTTGTCTCGCGTCGCGAGCGCGTTCTCGAAGTTGACCCGCGCTTCCTCGTCGAGTTTCGCAACCTTAGGATAGCGATGCGCCATGGCCTTGTTCCAGCCCACGAAGTTGAAGGCATGGAATGCTTCCTGACCCATGAGGGCGTGCACATCCTCCGCAAGCTTCGGATCGGTGAGCTCACCCCGGTACTTGCGCATGACCTCCACCAGAAAGCGCTCGAAGTACGGGACGTGAATCCCAAGGGAGTTGATGAACATCGAGAAGTCCGGACAGCTGCGGCTCCAGATCGGGTGGCGCTCTTCTTGCGCGCCATCCTCGTCCGGCTTGAACCGCAGCCTCCGCACCGGAATGTCGTCCATCGGGTGGGCAGCCATTTTCAGCCTCCAGTTTCGCAACGGTATCGCCAGCGGGGAAATAGATCCAGCGCCTATTCTTGGATGAGCTCGAAGTCCTCTATTGCAGCACCGCAGTCGGGGCAGCACCAATCGTCGGGCACATCTTCCATCTTCGTCCCCGGCAAAACTCCGCTGTCCGGGTCACCTTCAGCCTCGTCGTAGATGTGGTTACAGATGATGCATCGCCACTTGCGCATGAGCTCCTTCTTGATGGTGCTGTGCGAAGTCAGCGCTCCCACTTCGCCAGCAGCAAGAGATAGATCCCAACCAGTGCGTTCAGCAGGGAGATCGCCGGGCTGCCAATGCGCGCCCAGATCGGCAGGGCTGGCGCCTGTGTTGCGGTGGCTCCCAGGACCTCGATCAAGTTCTGCGCGTATGCGGTCTGTGGCGAGACCGCGGCGAGATCCTGCACCATCTGCAAGAAGCCTGCATTGACGATGGTCATGGTCAAAAAGAAATTGAAAGAACCCAGCAAGAACGCGGCGAGGACCGCAGCTCGCACGAACACCGGCGTGTTTCGGATCACGTAGGCCAAGAAGAAGATACCCAGCGTCCAGATCATGCTGGCAAGAAGCCAGCCGATAAAACCGTGCCGGTTCATGGCTATCAGTTGCACAATGTCAGTCTCGGTCATGGTTTCGTCCCTTCCGTGAGACCCTGATCGGAGCGGTCAGCGGTCCGGGGCGGATAGTAAGAACAAACGTCCTTGCCGTATTCTAGGAAGTGAACAGAAGAGCTAGTACCACCCAATTCGGATGCCCAAATGGGCCCAATGGGCTATGAGAGGACGGGCGGCGATGAGAAGCGCAAACGAGTTCGTCGATGCGTTCGAACAGTTATCGAGTTTCGACTCATGGGTACGGTTGGCGGACGCCTCGTCGAATGGCCGGTTGTCGATCGCTTCGTGCTCCGTGAGCGTT
>JBARTN010000100.1:0-47703 GCA_049645265.1 Polyangiales bacterium | reverse complement strand
TGGCGCTGAAGCTGCCTAGAATTCCGGCCGATCTTGGTGCTGGCCGAAGACCTCGCGGAACACGTCGCAGACCTCCTGCTCCGTGCAGTACACCTTCGCAGCTTCGATGATGCCTGGCATCACGTTGCGATCCATGCGGCAGTCGTCTGCAATTGCGGCCAATGCTTTTGAAACCGCAGCGTCGTCGCGCTCGGCCTTGACCTTCGCCAATGCCTCGACCTGCTCCTTTTGAATCGATTCATCGACGCGAAGGGTCGGGATGTCGGGCTGCTCGTCCTGTTCGTATCGGTTGACGCCAACGACCGTCTTTTCGCCGCTTTCGATTTGCTGCTGCAGGCGGTAGGCCGAAGCGCCGATCTCGCGTTGCGGGTAGCCCTGCTCGACCGCCTCGACCATGCCGCCAAACTCGTCGATCTTCCGGATGTAGTTCAAGGCCTCTTCTTCGAGGCGATTGGTCATCCACTCGACGAAATAGCTGCCAGCCAAGGGGTCGATCGTATGGGTGACACCCGACTCTTCGGCGATGATCTGCTGGGTGCGGAGCGCCACGGTGACCGCTTCTTCGGTCGGAAGCGCGTAGGTCTCGTCGAGGCTGTTGGTGTGAAGCGACTGAGTCCCACCAAGCACCGCAGCGAGCCCTTGCAGGGCCACGCGCGCGACGTTGTTGTAGGGTTGCTGGGCGGTGAGCGACACGCCGGCGGTCTGCGCATGCGTCCTCAGCATCAACGACCGGGGGTCCTTCGGATTGAACCGCTCTTTCATCAATCGAGCCCACATCCGGCGCGCGGCGCGGAACTTCCCGATCTCTTCGAAGAAGTCGTTGTGAACGTCGAAGAAGAACGAGAGGCGCGGCGCGAAGTCGTCGACGTCCAGGCCGCGCTCGACGGCCCATTTCACGTACTCCAATCCATCGGCAATCGTGAACGCGAGCTCTTGCGCGGCGGTCGAGCCGGCTTCACGAATGTGATAGCCGCTGATACTGACGCTGTTCCAGCGCGGCACCTCTTTCGCGCAAAACTCGATCGAGTCGGTGACGATGCGCATCGCTGGACGCGGGGGCACGACCCAGGCGTGCTGGGCAATGAACTCCTTGAGGCAATCGTTTTGGACCGTCCCGCCGATCTTATCGCGAGGGATTCCACGCTTGTCGGCCAGGGCGACGTAGAAGCCGAGCAGCACCGCAGCGGGGCCGTTGATCGTCATCGAGGTGGTGACCTGGTCGAGCGGGATCTCGTCGAACAGGATCTCCATGTCCCGAAGCGTGTCGACCGCCACGCCGACCATGCCGACCTCGCCAAGCGAACGAGGCGAGTCACTGTCGTATCCCATCAGGGTCGGGAAATCGAAGGCGGTCGACAGCCCGGTCTGCCCCTGATTGAGCAGATACCGAAAACGCTCGTTTGTCTGCCTGGGCGTTCCAAAGCCCGCGAACATTCGCATCGTCCAGAGGCGGCCCCGGTACATCGTCGGCTGAACGCCGCGCGTGTACGGAAACTGACCGGGAAAGCCGAGGTCACGCTCATAGCCGTCGTCGAAGTCGGCTGGGGTCAGAAGGTCGGGCACCTCCAAGTCGCTGTGCGTGACGAAGCGCTCCTTGCGCAAGGCCTGGCGTGCAACCGCGGGCTGCACATCCTGAGCGCGCCACCGCGCAGCTTGTTCACGCAAGCGCTCTTTGTGCTCATCTGACGGCCGCTCAGCTGCCAGCTTCTTGGCGGGATCCGCTTTCATGGCAGGCTCCTCTTAGTTCTCTAACGTGTCCTCGGCGCCTGGAAAAGGCAAGACCTCGCCGCGAATGACCTGCAGCATGCCTTCTACTTCGAGGGCGACTTCCAACTCTGGGCTGGTTTCGAGGAAACGTTCGAGATAGCGTTTCGCAGCCTGATTCTCGCCTTTTTGGAAGTGCGCCGCGCCAACGAGAAACAAGCCGTCGCCGTCGTCTTCCTGGCTTTGGAGCACGCGTTGACCCATTCGGATCGCGCGGTCGTATTCGCCCATCATCCGAAGCGTCTGCCCGGCGCCCAGCATCGCGCCAACGTAGTCCGGCGCCAGCCTCAAGGCTTCGACGTAACTCTTGAGCGCCTCCGGATACGCTTCCTTCTCGAAATAGGCATGACCCAAGAAGTGAAACGCGTACTCGTTTTGCGGATCATCGCGCGCAACGCGCAAAAGCTCGTCGATCGCCTGGTCTGGTTCACCGGCGTGCAAGAGCTCCATCCCTTCTTCTGCAGCTTCCCAACGCTTAGACTGGGGGTCATCCACGGCTTACTTCTCAGTCACGGTTGCCGTAGTCGATGGAGCCCGCACGCGTTCGGTCACGTGACTGCACACCGGAGGCCAAGGTGCCGAGGGCAAGCACCAGGAACAACACGCCTCCGATGAGAAGGGTGATGCCCATCAGCTGTCGGTTATCGAGCACCCAGTAGCAAATCGCGGCAATCGCTAGTGTCAGGACGGCAACGGCCGCAGAAATGCGTATCTGCAAACGACGACGTTGTTGCGCGCGTTCGAGGGCCTCACGCTTGACTTCTTTGGCCTCTTTGGCTCGCTCTTTGCGAGCCTGGCGCCGGTCGTTCTGTTTCTTCGCCATCGGCGGAGCATACTACTGAATTGCTCGACGGGCCCGATCCGACAAGGGACCCCCCGGCACGAGCTCCAGATACTTCTCGTAGGCTTGTCGAGCCGCGGGGCTATTGTCACTCGAAAGTGCTTCGCCCAGGTAGAACCAGGCCTCCGGCGGCGCGCTCCGAAGGGAAATCGACTGCCGGAACAAACGACGGGCCGCATCCTGCTCACCACGCTCGTAATGCACACGACCCATTTGATAGATCGCGGCGGCTTCGAGCCCGGGACGCGCGTCTACACCGCGAGCGAGCTGTAGCGCACGGGTCGCGTTCTTCATCGCGTCGGAGTATTTCTTGGCACGCAAGATACCCTGTCCCATGCCGACCAGCGCGGGCGCGTAGTCCGGATCGATCTCCAGCGCGCGACGGTAGTAGCTCGCAGCCAGCCCCGAGTGGCCCTGTGCGTAGAGCTCGTCCGCGCGGTTCGTGAGCTCCCGCGGATCCGTCGAGGTCAGCTCTGCGAGAACGACGGCATCGCTCGGAGGCTCCTCGGTCGGCGGCGCGTCGGCCCCAGGAGACGAAGACGGAGCGGAACCAGAGCGGCGCGGCGTGGGAGCTGCCCTTCGCGGAGTGACCGGCGCAGCTGCTTTATCGGCAACCTTCGCGGGCTTGGGAGGATCCGACACCTTTGGCGCTGCGAGCTCGGGAAGCACGGCCGTTGGGGGCTCCCCCATCTCGTCCGCGATCGGCTCCTCAGGCTTTTCGACCTCAGCGACTGCCGGTGGCTCCTCTAGCTCGTCAACCAACTCCGAAGCGGCAGGTTCTTCGACAAGCGTGGCCACCGCAGAAGGGGCGAAGCCACGTGGCGGCGAAACCGCTTTACGTGGAGACGTCACCAGCACGATGCCCGCGATCAGCAGCGTTAGCGCGAGCAAGGCGACCAAGGCGACCAAGACCTGTCGAGGCGTCAGCGCCCCCTGCGTCTTTCGCTCCCGTCGCTCCGCGAAAGCGATCAAGTCCTCTTCCGCAGCTGGCCCCATTGCATCCAGCGGAAAGTCGCTCTCGAGCGTCTGGACCTCCAGCGAACGGGCCTTGGCCCACAAGAGCTCGGCCTTGTCGCGCTCACCACGCTCCGCGAGCAGCTCGCCGAGCCCTTGCAGTGGTCTCGGGTCCTCGGGGGCAAGCCGAGCGGCTCCCTGCAACGCTTGCTGCGCGCGCAGCGTGTCGCCATCCGCCCACCAGGCGGCGGAACAGAGCAGCAGGTACTCCGGGTCGTGGTCCAGCTGAGCGTGGTGAGCGCTCAGCAGATCGAGCGCTTCACGCGGCCGACCGGTCGCGATCAGATCGCGTGCGATCTCCAACGGATGCGGCTGCCCGGAGGCATCGAGGTCGTCGAGCCCATAGGCATCGAAGCCGAAGTCAGACACGGAGACGATCCTATCAGAGTCGCTGCTGAATCGATGAATTCCCGCCAAATCCCTAGTCAGCCCGGGCCTTCTGCCCCAAAGCTTGTATACTCCCGCGCAATGTTTGTGGTCGCATGTTCCGGTTTCCCCATGCCGGTCAGCCGATATTGGCGGGAGTTTGATGCGGTGGAAATCTCGGACACCGAAATCGCCATTCCAGGCGCCGGCACCGTGCGGCGCTGGATTCGGGAGGCGCCCAACGGCTTCCTCTTCTCGGTGGTGGCGCCCGGCTCGGTGAGCGAATCTGGTTTTCGGCGCACCAAAGAGAACAAGGCGACCTGCGACGAGGTGGCCGCGCTTGCGAGCGACCTCAAAGCCAAGGCGGTCGTTTTTCACGCCGATGAAACGTTCAAGCATGGCAAGGCGAACCGGGCCGCTCTTCGAGCGTTTCTAGGTTTTCTTCCACCGAACATGCCCCCGGTCGTCTTCGACTTGGAGGCCTGGAAGCCAGGCGACATCGCTGCCGCCTGCGGTGACCGGCCTGCCATCGCCGCCTACGACCCGCTGGCCGACGACCCACCCCCGAAGTCGAAGATCATCTACATCCGCCTTCCGGGGCCGGCGGGCCATCGGTCGCGGTACGACGAAGCGTCGGTCGCCAAGATCGCCGACCACTGCAACGGCCTCGATCCCGAGCTGGGCATCTGCGTGTTCCGCAACATCGACATGCAGACCAACGCCCACCAGCTCATCAAGAGACTCGAGTAACCGATGTCGGAATCGGCGTCGACGCCGACGGTCCTCACACTCTCCGCGGACGACGCAGGAGAGCGCATCGATCGCGTCCTGGCTCGGCGGTGCCCGGAATTCTCGCGAAGTGCCCTCCAGCGCTGGATCGAGCAAGGTCGGGTGGAGCAGTCCGGCGAGGTGGTTTCGCGCAAGACCAAGGCTGTGGATGGCGCAGAGGTTTCGATTCACCCTGCCCCACCCGAGGCGATGAGCGCCGAGCCCCAGGCGATTCCTCTGCAGGTGCTGTTCGAGGACGACCACCTGATCATCCTCGACAAGCCGGCCGGTCTAGTGGTTCACCCCGCGCCAGGCCACCCGGACGGCACGCTGGTCAACGCACTGCTGCATCACGCGGAGGTGCATGGCGGCTCCGATCCGCTGCGCCCTGGCATCGTGCACCGGCTCGATAAGGACACCAGCGGGGTGATGGTGGTCGCGAAAACCCCCCAGGCCCACGAGCGACTGGTCGAGATGTTTCAGCAGCACAGCTTGGAGCGGGCCTATCTCGCCATCGCAGTTGGAAGGCCGCCCCAGGCGATCCGCTACGAGACCCTCCATGGGCGGCATCCGGCGAATCGAAAGAAGTTCACCTCGCGCTCCGACCGGGGGCGCAGAGCGGTCACGGATCTAGAATCAGTCGAGCTTTTGCACGGAAGCGCTTTGGTTCGTTGCCGTCTCGAGACAGGGCGCACGCATCAGATTCGGGTGCATCTCGCCGAGCACGGGCACCCTGTCTTGGGAGACCCGCTCTACGGGAAGTCGATCCGCGACCCCGAGCTCCGCCGCGTTTCGGCAGAGCTGGGCCGCCAAGCGCTTCACGCGGCGGTCCTTGCGTTTGCTCACCCGATCAGTGGGCGGCCCATGCGATTCGAGACCGAGCCTCCGGAGGATTTCCAAGAGGCCTTGCGCTCGCTCCGGAGCGAATCAGGAGCTCCGGCCGACTAGGGTTCAGGCTCGGGCGCGCACTGCGGATAGCCAGCCAAGACTTCCTCGCATTGCGTCTTGTCGCACTGCTGCACGACCGAATTGCAGGTCTCAAAAAAGACGGGGTTGATCAAAATCGCCATGCAACAGTTGAGAAGGTCGAGGCAGGCGTCGATCGCTGCGTCGTCGCATTGACTGGTTGGCGACGCTGCCCACCCCACTCGGCAAAACGAGTCGCCCTCGTCCCGTTGCGCGAGGCCCGAGGCCCGGTCGCCGACGAGCTGGCCGGAGAAGGAGAGCGTGATGCCGCTACCCGGGGGCTCGGTCACGGAGGCTCGGAAGGAATCGGTGTCCTGGTCGATCGTGATCTCGCCGTCGTACGCGATCTCCAAGCTGCAGGGCTGACCGTTCCCATCGGTGCCGACGAGATCGACGCCCAGCGCAAACGACTGCCCTCCGCCCTGCCCCGCAATACTGCACCCGGGGTTCGACGTGAGGGTCAGGCCATCGGGGCTGATGTAGAAACAGGCTTGGACCGCAGGGCTCTGTCCCTCCCAAAGGCCGGGAACCCGAAGTGGCGGTGAGCCACCCATGCCTCCTTCGCCACCCATCCCAGCACCACCGGCCGTGCCCCCGGTACCACCGGCGGAGCCAGCGTCGTCACTGCAGCCCGAGGCAGGACCGCAAATGAGAAAGGCGAGGCAACCGGCCGTGGCCAGCCGCCGGGTATGGATGAGCGTCATCGCGGTCGCTGGCCTACCACATCGGGGATTCGACGTGTGCCTTGGAGCGGACGAGAAGGTCGATGATGGCGCGGTCGTAGAGGTTGCGACCGAGAAGCTCGGGCGCGACACGACTTTGGTAAAGGTCGCGTCCTTCTTGAATTTCGTCCGCCATCACGTCGAAAAGACTATCGTTTCGAACACCCTCGGCAATCTTGTCTTCATTGTAGAGAGCAAGGTCACTCGAGATCGCCCTTGCCAAGCGACGTGCAGCTTCTTGAGTTTCGATCAGCGCCATCGGTCCTCCGTTCGCGAAGAGTGACGCAGCAGGCCCACCTCTGTCAAAGAGCGGCCGGGTCGATGTCGATGGCGCCCGCCCGAACGACCTCCATCGGGGTCCGGGTCGAGTCGATCAAAGTCGACGGGGCGCCTCCTGGAGAGATGCCTGGCACCAGCCCCCCGAGCCCCTCGAGGAGCTCGCCGGGCAGCTCCACCACGCTTCGGAGCGGTAGTTCTCCGGTCCTGTTGGCGCTCGTGGCGGTCAATGGGTGGCCAAACGCCCGGACCAGGTCTGCGGCCGGACTCGGGCCGGGGACTCGAACACCGACCTTGCCATCGCGGCAAAGCCGAGGATTCAAACCGGGCTTCGCCCTGAGCAGGATCGTCAGCGGGCCGGGCCAATGACTCAAGATCAGGGCCTGTACCGCTGCACAAGCGGGCTCCGCAACCGCGGCCACCGAGCCAGCATCCGGCAGGAGCAAGGCGATCGGCATGTCGGAGGGCCGCCCCTTGAGCTCGGCGACCCGTTCGACGGCCTTCTCGTTTCGCGCGTCGGCCAGCAGCCCGAGCCAAGTTTCGGTCGGACAGGCCACGACGCCGCCCTCCTCGAGAACCCGAACGAGCGCGGCAAGCTCGTCCATCAGCCGCTGCGGGCCCGCCAGCCGATGTCCCGGCGAAGTTGCTTCCCCTTAAAATCGATCTTCTCGACCGCCTCGTAGGCGCGTTCGGCTGCCTCGTTGATCGATTCACCGATCGCGGTGACCGAGAGCACGCGTCCGCCCGAGGTGACCACGGTGTCGCCGTGGAGCGCGGTGCCTGCATGGAACACCGTCACGTGCGGAAGCGCCGCTGCATCGTCGAGGCCGTGGATGGGTGTCCCTTTTTCGTAGCTGCCGGGATAGCCTCCTGCAGCGAGCACGACGCAGAGCGAAGCGGGCGCCTCCCACTCGGGTGTTAGCTCTCCGAAATCACCCTGCGCGGAGCCTCGAATGAGTGGAAGGACCGAGCCCTTCCAGCGGGTCATCAGAGTCTGACACTCGGGGTCGCCGAAACGCGTATTGTATTCGAGCACCATTGGCTCGCCATCCACGATCATCAGCCCCACGAACAGCGCCCCGCGAAACGGTCGCCCTTCGGCTGCCATGCCACGAAGCGTCGGCTCGACGACGCGGTCGAGAATCTTTTGCTCGATCTCGGGGGTCACGACGGGCGGCGGCGAGTAGGCGCCCATGCCGCCGGTGTTCGGGCCCTCATCTCCGTCGAAGGCACGCTTGTGATCTTGAGCGGGCGCCAGGGGAATGAATCGCTGGCCGTCGGAAACGACGTGATAGCTCACCTCTTCTCCGACGAGGCACTCCTCGATCAAGACGCGATCGCCCGCATCGCCAAAAGCGCGCTCTCGCATGATTCGATCGACGCCAGCAATCGCTTCCGCGGCATTGCTCGCGACGATGACCCCCTTGCCCGCAGCCAGGCCGTCGGCCTTCACGACGAGCGGTCGGTTCGCGTCTTCGATGTAGCGCGTGGCCGCCTCCGGATCATCGAAGACGGCGAAGCCTGCGGTCGGGATCGAGTGGCGCGCCATGAACTCCTTGGAGAAGATCTTGGAACCCTCGAGCCGGGCGGCCTCGCGATTGGGACCAAAGGCCTCGATGCCGTGGTCACGGAGCGCGTCGACGACTCCGGCGACCAGAGGCGCTTCCGGGCCGACGACCACCAAGTCAGCAGACTCCTTCTTGGCGAGCGCGACGACCTGGTCGGCGTCGGTTGGATCAACGGCAACCGTTCGACCGATCGCGGCGATGCCCGCGTTACCGGGCGCCCCGATGACCTCCACTCCGCTGTCCTGCGACAGGCGCCATGCAAGCGAGTGCTCGCGCGCGCCACCTCCAACGATGAGAACCCGCATCGTCAGTGCCGGAAGTGGCGAACGCCGGTGAAGACCATCGCCATGTCGGCCGCATCGGCAGCTGCGATGACTTTGTCGTCGCCCTTGGAGCCGCCGGGATGAACGACCGCGGTAATGCCGACCTTGGCCGCGGCTTCGATGCCATCGGGGAATGGGAAGAAGGCGTCTGAAGCCATCACGGCTCCCTTCGAAAGCTCGCCAGCTTTCTGTGCTGCGATGCCAACGGCGGTGACGCGCGCCATCTGCCCGGCGCCGACCCCCACCGTCCGGTCAGGCTTGGCAAAAATGATCGCGTTGGACTTCACGTGTTTGCAAACGCGCCACGCGAAATCGAGTGCGCGTATCTCATCGTCGGTTGGATGGCGCTTGGTGACGACCTTGCCGGCACGTACCTCGCTCGGCCCGGTGGCGTCGCGATCCTGGACGACCAAGCCACCACCGACGCGTTTGAACTGGAGCGCAGCATAGTCGGCGGGAAGCCATTCGCCAGTTGCCAAGATTCGGAGGTTCTTCTTCTTCTGGAGCCGCTCTAGCGCCGCCGGCGCGAAGTCCGGCGCGATGATGCATTCGATGAAGGTTTCGGCGACGGCGTCCGCGGTCGCCTCGTCGACCTCGCGATTCAAGGCGACGATCCCGCCGAATGCGCTCTGGGCGTCGGCTTGCCGGGCGATGCGGTACGCCTCTTCGAGGGTTGACGCGACGGCCACGCCACAGGGATTGGTGTGCTTGACGACGACGGCGGCAGGCCCTTCGAACTCGCGCACCGCCTCGACGGTGGCGTCGACGTCGACCAGGTTGTTGAAGGAGAGCTCCTTGCCCCCTGCGCCAAGCGACCGAGCCAGGGCCAGGCTACCGGCGGGGGCGTTGCGCTCGATGTAAAAGGCGCCCTGCTGGTGCGGGTTCTCGCCGTAGCGAACGTCATAGGCCTTGGTGAAGCTCAAGGTGAGCGCCCCGGGGAACTTGGAGTCGCTTCGCTGCGAGGTCAGATAGGCGGCAATCGCGCCGTCATAGGCCGCGGTCTGGGCAAACGCCTTAGCGGCCAGGCGTGCACGGAGCGCCGCGTTCGGGCCATCGCCGGACTTCACGGCGGCAAGCACCTCCGCGTAGTCCCCGGGCTCGGTGACGACCGTGACGCGCGCCTGATTCTTGGCGGCGCTTCGAACCATCGAGGGGCCACCGATGTCGATGTTCTCGATCGTCTCTTCGTGAGACGCGCCCCGCGCGACCGTCTGCTCGAAGGGATAGAGGTTCACGCAGACGAGATCGATCGGCTTGCCGCCAATCCCGCCGAGCGCATCTCGGTCCTCGCGGCCATCCCGCATGAGAATCCCGCCGTGAACCCGCGGGTGCAAGGTCTTGACACGGCCGTCCATGATCTCGGGCGACTCGGTGTACTCCGATACGTCGATGACCGGAACTCCGCCCTCGCGGAGGGCTCGGGCGGTGCCGCCGGTCGACAGAATCTCGACGCCAGCTTCGGAAAGCCCTTTGGCGAACTCGACGACGTCGGTTTTGTCGGAGACCGAAATCAGTGCGCGTTGGATCTGTGTCATGCCCCTACCTTCTGCCGGTCGGGCCATACCCCGCAGGCAGAATGTCGTCAATGGATTCTGGGAGAGACGCCGCTCAGGCGTCCGGGACGCCGACCTCGTCCCCCTCGTGGATCTGCGCGAGCGTCGCTTCGACCCAGGCGCCAAGCTCGCCGACACGAATCATTTCGCGCGCTTTGCGCATCAGCGCACCATAGAAATGCAGGTTGTGGAGGGACAGCAGGCGCGGCCCGAGCATTTCGTCAGCCTTGAAAAGGTGCCGCAAGTAGGCCCGTGAATAGGTCGTGCAGACGGAGCAATCGCAGCGGGCGTCGAGGGCGCTTTCGTCGTTGCGGTGCCGGGTCTGTTTGAGATTCACCCGGCCTCCCCAGGTGAGGGCCTGACCGTTGCGTGCGTTCCGGGTTGGAAGGACGCAATCGAACAAATCGACACCGCTCGAGACCGCTTTGAGCAGATCGGTCGGCGTGCCGACGCCCATGAGATAGCGGGGTCGATCCTTGGGCATCTGCGGAGCGATCCGATCGAGAAGCTCGTACATGTGCGCCGTCGGCTCTCCGACCGAGAAGCCGCCAAGCGCGACGCCGTCGAAGTCGAGGGCCGCGATCGTCTCTAGATGAGACAGCCTCAGGTCGAGCTCGGTTCCCCCTTGAACGATGCCGAAGCGGGCTTGGCCTTCGGCAGGCTCGGTTTGCAAGCAACGCTGTGCCCAGTCGGTCGTCCGCGCCATCGCACGTTCGACCTCGGCTCGTGGCGCATCCCCTCGGGGGCATTCGTCGAGCACCATCGCGATGTCCGAACCGAGCAGCGCCTGCACGCGCATCGCTTCTTCGGGCGTCAATCGATGCAAGCTGCCGTCGAGGTGGGAACGGAAGGTGATGCCGTCGTCGTCGATCGTTCGATGCTTGGCGAGCGAGAACACCTGATAGCCCCCGCTGTCGGTCAGCAGGGCGTGCGGCCAGTTCATGAAACCAACCACGCCGCCGTGAGACGCGATCGACTCGGCCCCCGGGCGGAGCCAAAGGTGATAGGTGTTGGCGAGGATGATGCGGGCGCCCGTCGAGGCGACCTCGTCCGGAGTCAGCGCTTTGACGCTTGCCTGAGTTCCAACCGGCATGAAGGCAGGGGTTTCGATGGTCGCGCGGGGCGTCTCGAGCAGCCCATCGCGCGCATCGCCATCGACCGCATCGACTCGAAATGAAAATCCAGCCGTGGGAAGGCTCATCGCGTTCCCCTTCGAATCAACATCGCATCGCCGTAACTGTAGAATCGATATCGCCGCTCGGCGGCCTCTCGATACGCGCGCCGCGTGAGGTCCGCGCCAGCAAAGGCCATCACCAAGGCAAGCAGCGTCGATCGAGGGAGATGGAAGTTCGTCAGGAGATGGTCGACGACCTCAAACCGATGCGGCGGGCGAATGAACAAACGCGTCGTCCCGACGCCGGCAAGCGGATTTCCCTCCGCGTCGACCGACGACTCGAGCGTGCGAACGACCGTGGTACCCACCGCAACGACCGGCCGACCCTCGGCGCGCGCCCGGCCGATGGCAGTCACGGTGGTTTCCGGGACCTCGTAGGCTTCTTCGTGCATCTCGTGGTCGTCCAGGGTGTCCGAGTGCACCGGGCGGAATGTGCCGGGGCCAACGTGCAGTGTCACGTAGGCCGTCCGGTGCCCTGCCTCTTCGAGCGCGCTCAAGCTTGCCTCGGTAAAGTGAAGACCGGCGGTGGGAGCCGCGACCGCGCCCGGCCTCTTCGCGAAAACCGTCTGATAGCGGGTTCGGTCCGACTCGGCGGCTGCGCGCCGAATGTAGGGTGGCAAGGGAATCTCGCCGGCCTGCTCGATGAGCTCGTCGACCTCGCTCTTGGCCCGGAGCTCGACTTCGAACTGCCCATGCTCCTGCGCACGGATGACCCGCGCTTCGAGTCGTCCGTCGCAGAGCTCGAGCTCCATCCCTTCGCGCAAGCCTTTGGACGACCGCCCCATGGCCAGCCAACGGTCGGTGCCTTCGTCGCACTTTCTGAGCAACAGAAGCTCCACCTTGCCTCCCGTGGCCTTGCTGCCTAGGAGCCGGGCCGGAAAAACCCGCGTGTCATTCAAGATGAACAGGCTCGGCGGGAGCAAGTCGGGCAGCTCCACGAAAAGGCGGTCCTCGACTTCATCCCCGCGGACGTCCAGCAGGAGCAAGCGTGACGCGTCTCGCTTCGCCAGTGGCTCCTGCGCGATCAGCTCGCTAGGGAGCTCGTAGTCGAGGTCCGAGATCCGCATCTAGTTTCCAGGGGCCGCGATGAACCGCACGCCGTAGGTCTCGTTTGGCTGCGCGACACGGCCGCTCTCGTCCCGCGGGTCGGCTGAGACTTCGACGCAGAGCTTGCCGGCTTCCGCATTACGCCAAGCCTTGCTGGTTTCACCGCGCCCCACACCCTTGTCATCGAACTTTCCGCTGCGGTCGGTCCGCCGATCAACCACTCGAAGAACCAGGTCGACGTCCGGCAGCGCGCTGACCTGCGCGATGACGCCCTTGGCGTCGGTATTCAAGCAGAAGGTGTCCACGTCACCTGGCCAACCGATCCAGCCGCGCCGCTCGGCGCCGAGCTCGAGGGGTTCAGCCAGCTCGAGCGAATCGTTGAGCTCGCGCTCGAACGCAGCATCCTCATCGAGAAGCCGCCACCGCACGTAGTACGCGTCGGACACGTTCTCAGTGGGCAGCTCACCTTCCGCGCTCTGCTCGCTCACGCGAATCAGGTAACTGCCGGGCTCGATCGGAACGTTCGGAAGCCGCTCACCCTCCCCGAGGCCCCGAGAGTCGGCGACGATGAGGGGCTCGTCTTGGCCCGGCCTGAGGAGCTCGAGCCGGACGTCCATGTTGGGGATCGAGCTGACCTCCAGCTCCGCGGCGCGTCGCTCGGTCCCCAGGTGGTGAATCGCGAAGAGATCGACGTCGCCCAACTCTTCGCTGAGACGTTGCCCGAGGTAGGCTTCCATTTGGGTGTTCTCTGGCAAACGTGTCGCGATCTTTGAACCGTGGTTGGGCTCTTTTTCCGAGGGTCCCCGGGTGGCGAGTTGCCATGCGAGCACGCCGCCGCCCGCCAAGAGAAGCATCAATAGCGACCACCAGAGCCTTCGCTTGGGTCGAAAGATGGAGTCGATCTTGTCGACACGACGCGAGCCGCTCCCAAGTGGCGCTTGGCCTACTCCGCTCAAACGCCAATCTCCTGAGCCGACCGTCGTGAGGTAAGCGACCAAGTCCTCGCGGAGCTCCTCTGCGGTCTGGTAGCGGAGCTCGGGATCCTTTTGAAGACAGCGCATGATGATCTCGTCGGCTTCCGCAGGCACGGAGAGCGGCGATCGCGCCGACGGACGCAAGGGTTCTTCCGACAGGTGCTTCGAAAGCACGCCAACCGGATTGGGTGCGTCGAACGGCGGATGGCCAACGACGCACTCGTACATGATCGCGCCCATCGCATAGATGTCGCTTCGTCCGTCGAGCTCCTGCCCATGAATCTGCTCGGGCGACATGTAGTACGGGGTACCAACGATCGTACCGCTGCTGGTCACCTGCGTCCCGACGTTGCCCTCGAAGAGCTTCGCCAGCCCAAAGTCTAGAACCTTGGCCGTCTCGCCATCGCGGCCTTCGGCGATGACGATGTTCTCCGGCTTCAGGTCGCGGTGCACGATGCCGGCGGCATGCGCATCTGAAACGGACCCGGCAACCTGTGCGCAGAGGTAAGCGACGCGTCCGAATGGCATCGCTCCTTCTTTTTCGAGGACTTTGGATAAATCGTCGCCGTCTACGTACTCCATCACGAGGTAGAGGGAGCCCGACTTCGTGCGACCGAAGTCGAACACATGAACGGTATTGGGGTGGTTGAGGCGGGATGCCGACTCGGCTTCGCGATGGAAGCGAGCAACGTTCTCCGGTTCCTCCTGAAGCTCTCGGTGCAGCAACTTGATCGCCATCACCTTGCTGATCTGGGTGTGCTCGACTCGATATACGGTGCCCATCGCGCCCCGCCCGATCGGCGCGACGACGCGGTAGCGCTCGGCGATGATGTCGCCCGGCCTCGGCAATGAAGAGTCGAGAGGCGTTCCGCACTTTCCGCAGAACTTCGATTCGGGTGGGTTGCTCTCGCCGCAGGCTGTGCACAGCGCCGGGCTGTCTGGCGCGGTACTAGCCATTCAACGTCAGATAGCGGTAACCAAGCCAGGCTGCGGCGACGACAACGAGCAGCGCGAGCCCGCGCAATGCCTTGACTCTTCTTTGGATCACGGGGAGCGGCTCGTTGGCGCTGTCGTAACGGACGCGAGCCCGTACGCGATGACTCGGAGCGGCTGGATCGGACACGTCGCCCTGTTCTCCGTCCGGCGGAAGATCTTGATTCGAATCGACCTGCCCGGGTGGCACGACATCAGCCGCTGGAGCCATCGGTTCGAGTGGCCGCATGCCGATCATCGTCTTTTGAGGTATGCGACCGCGGTTTCGCTCTTGCCGTGCCGATGAAATCGGGGTGGGAGGAGGCGATGGAATGGGCGGCGGGGTCGGAACCCCTGCGGGCGGGGTCCCTGGCTGAATCCCTAGCACCGTATGCTTGCGAACCCGTTGCTGGGAAGATGTTCGACTTGGTCCATGCTCCGCCGAAGGGTCCGGGCTCTCGTGCACGCGAATGCGTGACTGATCGAGGCGATCCGGACCCTGATCGCGCCGGGCGTATCCGCATTTGCCGCAGAACGCATCGTCCGACGGAACTTCAGCTCCACATTGAGGACAATCCATAACGCGCCCTTACCGTATCAGATTTCCTTCGCCCCTGCGCCTACCGGGGAATCCCCATGACGTCGGCCATGTCATAAAGGCCGGCGGGCCGGCTGACCACCCAACGCGCCGCACGTACCGCCCCGCGGGCGAAGATCGAGCGGTCGGTTGCTCGATGGGTGAGCTCGACGCGCTCGCCCTCGCCCACCAGGTAGACGGTGTGCTCGCCGACGACGTCACCACCGCGCAACGCCATCACACCGACCTCTTCGAGAGGCCGGGCACCAACCTGACCGCTCCGTCCGTGACTCACCACTCGTTCCGGGTCGAGTCGCTTCGCCCCGGCCACCACCTCGGCGAGGCGAACTGCAGTGCCGCTAGGCGAGTCGACCTTGTGCCGATGGTGAATCTCGACGATCTCGGCATCGAATGCCGGGCCCAAGAGCTCGGCCGCGCGTGCGGCGAGGAAGTACAACGCGTTGACACCTTGGCTATAGTTGGGCGCAAAGACGATCGGCACGCGCTCCGCCGCCCGCTCGAGGCCGGCCCGGGTCGATGCATCGAGCCCGGTCGTTCCAATCACCATGGGTATGTGCTGCCCCGCGCACAGTGGCAGGAGCTTCGCGGTGGCGGAGGGGATGCTGAAGTCGATGACGACCTCGACGTTACTCAGGAACTCTTCGACATTGGATGTGATGCAAACCCCCGAGGGTGCCGCCCCCGTGAGGGCGCTCATGTCCCGACCAATGAGCTCGCAGCCTTCACGGTCCATCGCAGCGACGAGATTGGCTTCGAGGTCGTCGGCCAAGACCGCAGCGATGCTTTGCCCCATGCGGCCCGCTGCTCCGTGTATCGCAACTTGCGCCATGGCCAGGGCATCGCAGATGCGGCGACGAGCGTCAATCGACGAGCTAGGTCGACGAGCGGCCGGCGCTCAGCTCCACCAAACGGTCGATGAGGAAGCCGCTCTGTTCGAGCGCTTCGTCGGTGAAGTTGCCAAAGAACGCGCGAACGTCGACGAAGACCCGGTCAAAGGCATCCTGGTCGCCGTCTGCCAGGATCTGCGCCAAATTGGCCGCGGCCGCCTGAAAGATTTCGATCACTCGCTCGGAATCCGGATTGAACATCTCGATCGGCCCGTAGAGGTCCGGCGACTGAGCAAAATGTCGGCCGGTCACGTAGGCTTCGAGAAGGTAGGCCGGCGACGTGAACCGAAGCGTTTCTTCGAGCGGCGCGCCCGCGCGGCTCAATGCCATTCCAAGCACCTGCGTCTTGAAGTGATGCAGCACCTGAACGATCGCCATCATCGAGTCGTGTTCGGCTGGGGTCGCTTCGGTGACGACCAAGCCGCGCGCGCTGAACATCTGCCGAACCCAATCGAGCCAAGCGTCGCCGCGTCCCGGACAAATCACCACCCTTTGCCCTTGGTAGGTATTGACGCCCGGGCCGAACATCGGATGGGTGCCCACGACACTCGCTTCGGTCGACGCCAACATCGCCGCTACCGGGTCCACCTTGATCGACGTCACGTCCATCAGCAGGGCATCTTTGCGGACCAGGGGGCCGAGCTCCTCGATGACCGACCGTGTCTCGCGAATCGGCACGCTGATGATCACCACGTCCGCTTTCGACGCGGCGTCCGCAGGCCGCAACTCGGTGTCGAGGTCCGCGCTCAACACTTCGTGTCCAAGATCGGAGAACAAGGTCCGGAGCGAGCTCCCCATCCCCCCCTCGCCGCCGATGATCGCGACGGTCTGCAACTCCACATCGAGCGGCACCTCCGTGCGCAGCGCCGCTTGGCGCTCACGGCTCATGAGCATCAACTGGCGCCAAATCGACTCGATGCTCTCGGCGGAGAGCCCGAGCTTCTTTGCGCGGGCACAGCGATCATCGAGAACCCGGCGTTCACGTGCGAGGTCGCGAATCCGAACCCGATGGGAGCGCTTGCGCGCGGCGATGTCCGCCACGATGTTCATTCGCCGGACCAGCAGCTCCAGCAACTCGAGGTCGAGGGCATCGAGCGCTCCTCGTAGCTCCAGAAGCGGGCCTTTGTCTGGATTCTCGTCGGTCATGGCTTGGTTTTACATCGAAGAAGGGCGTACGCATAATGCGCGCCCGTGAAGCGACTGCAACTCCATCATTGGATCCTGATTGCGATGGGTCTAGGCGCCGCCCTCGGGCTGGGCCTCAACTGGGCCGGCGGCCAGGGTCTGGTCGACGAAAGCATCGTCGGCAACGTAGCCACGGTCGGCAAGGAGATCGGGGATCTCTTCCTCCGGCTCCTGCAAATGCTGGTCGTCCCCTTGATCGTCTCGTCACTGATCACCGGCGTGACCGGAATGGGGGACCTTCGGACGCTGGGCTCGATCGGAGGCCGCGCGATCGGCTTCTATCTGACGACGAGCTTCTTGGCGATCATCACCGGCATCGCGGTGGTGAACATCATCCGTCCCGGCGAAGGTGCCGAGCTTGCCCTGCTCGAGGAGGGTGCAGCCACCAAGCCCCTGTTGACCGAGACGCCGAGCAGCATCGGTGTCGTCCTCTGGGAGCAACTCGAGGGCTTGATCCCGAAGAACCCGCTCGCCGCAGCTGCCGAAGGCGACATGCTGCCGGTGATCTTTTTCTCATTGCTGATCGGCGTTTTCGTCGGGATCGCAGAACACCGCGAAGGCTCGAAGGACGCCAGCGTCGTGCGACGTTTCTTCTCCGGCCTCTTCGACGTGATGATGCAGATGACGCTCTTCGTCGTGAGGTTCGCGCCGATCGGCGTCTTCGGGTTCACCTTGTACGCGGCCGCGGGCAAAGGCCCGGCCGCGTTTCAAGTTCTGGGCTGGTATGTCCTCACCGTCTTCATCGCGCTCTTGGTTCACGCAACGATAACCCTGCCGCTCATCCTGAAGCTACTAACGGGCCGCTCGCCAATCGAGTACGCTCGTCAGCTCCTGACGGCGCTGGTGACCGCTTTCAGCACGGCCTCGAGCAACGGCACCCTCCCGCTCACGATGGAAAACGTCGAAAAGGCAGGGGTGAAACCGCAGGTGACCTCGTTCGTTCTGCCGCTCGGAGCCACGATCAACATGGACGGCACCGCACTCTACGAAGCCGTGGCGGTGTTGTTCATTGCCCAGGTTTACGGGATCGACTTGACGATGACGCAGCAAGCTCTCGTCGCCCTGACGGCCCTACTCGCAAGTATCGGCGCAGCAGGGATTCCGCATGCCGGGATGGTCATGATGGTCGTCGTCCTAAACGCGGTAGGACTACCCACGAGCGCAGTCGCCCTGATCCTCGCGGTGGACCGCATCCTCGACATGCTCCGAACGACGGTGAATGTCTGGTCGGACTCGATTGCGGCCGCGGTTGTGGACGCAGGGGAGTAGCGCTGGCACTGACTCTGGCACTGACACTGACGCTGTCGCTGTCGCCGACACTGTCACCGGCACTGTCACTGTCACTGCCCCGCAATCCCCTTCGACAACCGACTCGGCAGCCACGGCCCCTCGTAGACGAAGGCCGTGTAGATCTGCAACAAGGTTGCGCCGGCATCGAGGCGTTCCCTGGCCTGGTCCGGGGTTTCAATTCCGCCGACGGAGATCAGGACCATCTCGTCGCCGACTCTCGCACGCAAACGCTGGAGCACTTCAATCGATCGCTCCCGGACCGGGGGGCCGCTCAGGCCGCCGGCGCCGCAGCGTTCCACGTCGTCTGCGTTGCTGGCGAGACCGTCTCGCGAAATCGTCGTATTGGTTGCGACGATGCCTTCGAGGCCTAGGTCGATAGCGAGGTCAGCGACGGCATCGACGTCTTCATCGGCTAAATCTGGGGAGATTTTGACCAGCAACGGCACGTGGCGCGCCGGAGACACTTCATTAAGTGCTTCACGAACTGCGACGAGCAGCGGGCGAAGCTTTTCGCTCGCTTGAAGGTTCCGAAGGCCCGGGGTGTTGGGCGAGCTCACGTTGACGACGACGTAGTCGGCATGCGGCCCGACGCACCGTGCGCTCGCCACGTAGTCGCCGACCGCTTGCTCTTCGGGGACGACCTTCGTCTTGCCGATGTTCACCCCGACGATCGCCTCGTGGGGGCGTTGCAAACGCGTCACGGCATCCGCGGAGCCGCGGTTGTTGAAGCCCATCCGGTTCACCAGCGCCCGATCCTTCCGAAGCCGGAACAAGCGAGGCTTCGCGTTACCGCGCTGCGGCTGCCCGGTCAGCGTTCCGACCTCGATGAAGCCGAAGCCCATCGCTGCAAGGGCTTCGTAGCCGATCGCATCTTTGTCGAAGCCTGCGGCCAAGCCGATTGGATTTGGGAAGTCGAGGCCGAGCGCTCGAACACGCGCCGAATCGCCGCTCTGGTGAAACACGCGCCGCATCAAGGTGAGCATGCCAGGAATCGCGGCGAGCAACCGTAGACAGCCGAACGCCAGGTGATGAGCGGCCTCTGCGGGCAAGAGATACAGCAGCGGGCGAATCAGCGCTTTGTACACAGTCCCCTCAACGGGCGAGCGCCGACCATTTCGCGTCGTCCCCGAGGCGCTGATCGATGCGCACGTCGAACGCCTCTTCGATCGGACCGAGAATCCCCGGATCGGCGGTATGAACCTCGCGCAACGCGTCCCTGCAGTGCCCGACCGCAGTCGCGCTCATTCGCCCGAGGGGCGGGCGCTTGGTCGGCGAGGTCATGCCCAACCCGGCCATCATGGTCTTAAGCGGCACTGGGTTTCGGAACTTGTCGATGACCTCGACGCTTTGCCCGTTCGGAAGGGTCCGCACCGAGCTCACCGAGCAAGTCACCAGCCTGAGCACGGGCGCAAGCGCGTTGGCGAGACGGTCCGTCTCCTCGCTGTCCCCGGCCACTTGTGAGCGCACCATGGAACCGATGGCGCCCGGCACGACGTTCGAAAGCACGCTGATCACGCCGCCACCGCGAATCTCTTCGTCGCGCATCATCGTGAGCGTGAGGTCATCATCCCCCGACAGAATGCTCAAGGCAGGCCCTGCGAGCTGACGGTCCAAGCGCATGCGATCGACGTCGCCAGTCGCCTGCTTGACCGCGGGCACCCGCTTCGGGTCGTTTAGGTGCAGGATCGCGAGGTCGGCGGCGGAAAGCGCGCAGCCGCTGCGCCCTGGGATCACGTACGGGACAAGCGGAATGTCGGGAACGCTCCCGAGGATTCGCTCGTAGTACTCGGTGCGCAGCTCGAGGCTCGAAGGGCCATTATAGTAGCAATCCACGAGCAGCACCGCCGTGGCACCGGCTTCCTTCGCTTGGGCCGTTGCGCGAATCGCTTCGTCCGTGTTGTTGCTACCCGTGCCAGCCAAGACGCCCGCGCGCCCTTCGACGGCCCGCACCGCGGCCTCGACGACGGCATCGTGCTCCTGCCAGGAAAGGGTTGGCGACTCGCCCGTCGTACCGCATGGAACAACGCCATCGACGCCTTCTTGTATCTGGAATTCGATGAGCCGACGCAACGAGTCGTAATCGACCTGCTTGTCCGCTGAAAACGGAGTCGTCAGGGCGGTCCACACGCCATGAGGTCGGAAGGTCCCACTCATGCCGGGACCTTAGCGTTTTTCGTCCCAAAGGAAAGCGGGATTGTACTTGACCAAAACGTGAAAAAAGCCCACCAACGCGACAAATGGCAGCCTTGGCCGCAGCTTTGATCCTGAGTGCATTCCTGATCGCGTATCGATTCTACGCGCGATTCCTGGGTGAGCGTATCTTCCAAGACCAAGAGGACATCGTCACACCTGCGCACGAGCTCGACGACGGCGTCGATTTCGTGCCCACCCAACGGGCAGTGCTCTTCGGCCACCACTTCACCTCGATTGCAGGAGCGGCGCCGATCATCGGTCCTTGCGTCGCAGCGTACTGGGGCTGGGGTCCGGCACTCGCCTGGGTCGTCTTGGGTACCATTTTCATGGGCGCCGCACACGACTTCGGCGCACTGGTCGCCAGTGTGCGGGAAAAGGGCCGCTCGATTGCGGAGATCACAGCGAAGACGATCAGCAACCGCGCCCGCATTCTGTTCATGTGCTTCGTGCTGGTGCTGATTTGGCTCGTCCTCGCTGTTTTTTCGATGGCGATCGCGGGGCTCTTCGTCAGCCAGCCCACGAGCGTCATACCGATCAACATTCAAATCGTGGTTGCCGTCGTGATCGGCTGGCTGGTCTACAAGCGGCAGGTGAAGATCCTCTGGCCGTCCCTGATCGCCCTCGCCGTGCTCTACTTCTTCGTCTGGGTCGGAACCGAGGTGCCCGTCGACTTCGTCGCGATGGGCTTCGACAAGCACGCGGTCACCACGGGCTGGATCTTCTTTCTGCTGGTGTATTCGGCGATTGCGAGTCTGTTGCCGGTCTGGCTGCTTCTGCAACCTCGCGATTACATCAACAGTCACCAGCTCTTCGTCGGCCTAGGCCTGTTGTTCCTCGGTGTTTTGATCGCGCATCCGAGCTTCGACGCCCCTCTGTACCGGCCGGCAGAGGCCGGAGCGCCCTCGATCTTCCCGATCTTGTTCGTGACCATCGCCTGCGGCGCGATTAGCGGCTTTCATGGCCTCGTCTCGTCCGGGACCACTTCGAAGCAGCTCGATCGCCTGCCGGACTCTCGCATCATCGGCTACGGCGCCATGCTCGGCGAAGGATCGCTCGCCCTCGCCTCCACCCTCGCAGCGGTGGCCGGTATTGGCCTGGTCGGCGCCTGCGCCCTCCCCGGCCAGGGAGTCGTCGATGATCTGAGCTGGGCGGTCTACTACGACAGCTGGGCGCATGCCGGTGGCAACAAGGCCGCCGCCTTTGTCCTCGGCGGCGGCGCGTTTCTCGAGGCGGTGGGTTTGTCCCCGGAGCTGGCGCGCACCCTGATGGCCGTCTTGGTGATCGCGTTTGCGGCGACCTCGCTCGACACCGCAACCCGCATCCAACGTTTCATCCTCAGCGAGCTCGGCGAGGCGCTTCGAATCAAGCCGCTCACCAATCCCTACATCGCGACCTTCCTCGCGGTCGTGCCGGCGATGTACCTGGCGCTTGCCGAAACCCCAGATCCCGCGACTGGCCAGGCCAAGGCGGTCGGATGGGTGCTCTGGCCTATCTTCGGCGCAAGCAATCAGCTGCTAGCGGCACTCACGCTGATGACACTCTCGCTCTACTTCTTCGCGCGGAAGCGTCCGGTTTGGCCGCTGGTCATTCCGATGCTCCTGGTCATGCCGGTGGCGGGCCTCGCGCTGATCACGAAGCTCCAGCAGTTCCTCGCCGAAGGCAACGCCCCACTCACCGCACTGGCATCACTTCTTCTCGTGTTGTTGCTCTGGATGATCGTCGAAGGGTTGATCGCGGTGCAGAGGTTGAGACGCGCCTGACGGGAACCCGAACGGGAACGGGATCGCGATATGGGGGCCCCGATTGCGCCTAGCTTTTCTTCACCCGTCGATAGATCCACAAAAGCGCCACCGAGCCCGCAATCGCGATTGCAAAGCTCCGGACGTTGAAGCCAGTCACATCGCCAAAACCGAGTTGGGTGCCGATGAAGCCACCGACCACTGCGCCTGCGACCCCGAGGAAGGTCGTCTTGATGAACCCGCCTCCGTCATCACCTGGCATGAGGAACTTGGCGAGGATGCCCGCCAGCAATCCGAACACGACCCACGAAATGATTCCCATCAGAGCCCTCCTCGTGAACCAGTGTTGGGCAAGATCAGCGCCAGCGCCAGCGTCAGCGAAGCATGAAGTAGATGACGACGCCGGTGACGGAGACGTAGAGCCAGATTGGCAAGGTCCACCTTGCCAGCCGCTTGTGTGCTGCGAAGCGCTCTCGCGCCGCCAAGAAAAAGGTCGTCAGGATCATCGGAAGCATCACGATCGACAGAAGCACGTGGCTGATCAAGACCGTGAAATAGGCGATCCGAATCGTGCCCTCGCCCTGGTAGGGCGTATCGCCGTGCGCGTAGTGGTAGAGGACGTAGCCCACCAGAAAGACGGCGGAGGCGGCAAACGCGGAAACCATCAGCCGTTTGTGGATTTCGCGCCGGCCGTTTCGAATCGCGACGAAGCCAGCAACGAGCAGGGTAGCCGAGGTCGCGTTGAGCGCAGCATTGACGCCAGGCATGAAGCTCAGGTCCGCGTTGACGCCGCCGCCTTCTCGGACGAGCAGGAGCCAGCCGAGAAACCCGACCGCCGCGCTCGAAACCAGGGCGTTGAAAATCCAAAAGCTACGGTCGCTTTGGCGATCCATCGCGCGAGCCTAGGCTCAAGCGCGAAGCGCGGCCAGCGCCTGGTCTACGGCGTCGAGGACGCGGGGGACTTCATCATGGGCGTTCGGCCAGTGGGGCGCGAAGCGCATCAGGCCGTCCGGCGTGTTGACGATGACACCGCGATCGCGGAGGGCTGCGGCGAGCTTGGACAGGCGGACGTCGGCCGGCACAGCCATGCCGAGCAGCGTCGAGCGAAGCGCAGGCGCCTGGGCCCGATGACCGTGAAACCCCCTCCCGACGAGACCCGCTTCGAGCGCTTCGAGGTAAGCATCGACGTGTTGGTGAATTGCCGGCACTCCGAGCTGGCCGAGCAGCTCGAGCGACGCGCCGAGCGCAGCAAGCCCGATTACGTTGCTGGTGCCGGTTTCGAGCGCCTGTGCGCCTCGCTTCAGGGGGTTGTCGTAGCGCAGCTGTGGTTGGTCGCTGACCAAGAAGGCGACTGGATCTTCATGACCCAGCCAACCTGCGAGCCGCGGCTTCATCGCCGCTGCGCAGCGTTCGGCCACGTACAAGAAGCCGGTACCCTCAGCCCCCATCAAGTGCTTGTGGCTGCCTGAGCTGAGGTAGTCGATGCCCCAAGACACGTCGACCGGAGTGGCCCCAAGCGCTTGAATCGCGTCGACGAAAATCTCCGCGTCGTACTTGTGGCAAAGCGCGGCCATCTCGGCGAGCGGCATCCGAAGCCCGGTCTTGTATTGTACGGCGCTCACTGCGACGAGTCGGACGCCGCGCTGCAAAACCCGTTCGAGCGCAACGAGACCTTCATCGACGGAGCGGTGAAAGTTGTCGAGCGACAGCCAACGAAGCTCCAAGCCGAATTCCTCGGCGGCCTGTTGCCAGGGCGTCACATTGGCCGGGAACTCGCCGTCGAACAGGACGACTCGATCGCCCTTGCGCCACGGCAACCCGAATGCGACGTCGATGACCCCCTGCGTGGTGTTCGCCACGAACGCGATTTCATTCGGACTTGCCGAAATGAGCGATGCGAGATCGTGCCGGACTTGCTTGAGCCGCGGCGCCCAGCGTACGAAACCCGCCATCCCGCCGCAGGCGTAGTCCTCGGTCACTTCTCGAATGCGTTCGCAGACAGGCGCGGAGAGAGGCGAAATCGCCGCATGGGCGAGGTACGCGACCCCTTCTAGATTGGGAAACAGCGCCCGATCACCGAGCCGGGGCAGGGGACTCTCTCTACCCACGCAAACCTTCGAAATCACTTCAACTCTCAGCCAAAGATCGCAACGCCAGAATGACATCGCCCCGAACCACGTCGTCGCCCTCGTTCGGGACGACCTTCTCCACCTTCGCTGCGTCCGGCAGGGCGTCACCCTGGTACACCAAGCGGTTGAACGTCTTCATCACCTCGAGCAGCCCCAGGGTTTGGCCGCGCTGCACGATGTCACCTGCCGATACGAACGGCGGCTCGGTAGGAGACGGTCGGCCGTAAAAGCGGCCACTCATCGGCGCGGTGAATGCGAGCGCACCTTCCGGTTCAACAGACGCGGAAGAGTCTGCTTCGCTCAGGTTTGCCATCGACGTGGTCGAGATCGAGAGCAACGCGTCGCCATACTGAACGGGAACACGCGCTCGGCGGCCACCGATGCGCTCGGTCACTCGCCCCCCGACACCCGCCGGAACGATGAGCTCGCGCAGCACACCAAGCACTTCGATCGTCCCAATCGATTGCCCCGAAGCCAGGAGCTCGCCCTCGGTGACCCTGGGCATGAACACCCCAACGCTAGGCGACAAGAGCTCACTATCCTCCCGGTCCATCGTGCGGACACGCAAAACGTAATCGCCCTCGCTCATGCACGTCCTCCGCTCATCAAGACGTCGAGGTCGTGCATGCTCCAAATTCGTGGGTTCTTGACTCGGCGGTAGCCGACACCCTGATAACTCATCTCCACCAGGACTTTTAGCCAATCGCGAAGCTCGTCGAGACGCACGATCTCATCGGTATCCATCTGTCTGGCGGCCACATAGGGATCCATGTCCGCTTCGATTCGAGCTTCGACCTCCGCCATGCGCTTTTCGATCTTCGCGCGCTCCTCCGGGTCGGTCGTGACGATCTCGAAGTCGTCGTCGAGCTTGCTATTGTACGAAGCGATCGCGAGTGTGCGACCCTCCATGACACTGAGCCGAGAAATGGGGGTCGAAAGCTGCACGACGGGGTCGTAGGGAAGCCCGGCCATCGCATAGTAGCCGGCGCCGGATGCTTTTCGTAGCAGCACCGTGAACATCGGCGTTTGGTTGGTGCTGTTGGTGTAGATGAGGTTGGAGCCGTAGGCGAGAAGCCCGTGGCGCTCGGCCTCGGCCCCGATGTCGAAGCCGCTGATGTCCTGAAGCCAGATCAGCGGAATGCCATCGCTGTCGCACGCCCTGCTGAACGCGCTGATCTTAGCGATGCCTTGCCGGTAGAGAATGCCAGCGGGGCGCTGCTCGTCGCTGGCCTCGGGGTCGTCGATCAATCCCTGCCGGTTGAGGACGAAACCCGCGTACAAACCGCCGACGCGAGCGACGCCACAGATCATCTCCCGGCCTACCGATGGCAACACCTCCCAGAAGAGGCTTTGATCGCAAAGGCGTGCGAGGATTTCAGTCGCGTCGTAGGCCTGACGGTGGTCGACTGGAACCAAGCCAGGAAGCTCCGTCGGTGAATAGGCCGGCTCCATCGATTCCAGGCCACCTCGATAGAATGCCGCGCCCGAGCTTGGAAGGCGTGAGACTTCCCGGCGCAAGCAGTCGATCAGAGTGACGTCGTCTGGGACGCGTTCGTCGGCGCAGCCGGACTGGTGCACGTGCACCTCGGGACCGCCGATGTCGATCGAGGTGATGTGCTGGCTCTTTGCACCCTTGATCAGAGCGGCACCGGCGATGACCATGTACGCTTGCTCTGTCATGTACACGCGATCGCTGATGATCGGCATGTACCCTCCGCCGGCGATGCAGTCTCCGAACACGCCGGCAATCTGCGGTACGCCTTCCGCCGAAAGAAGGCTGTTCATTTTGAAAATGTGGCCGGCGCCCGTTGCGCCAGCGAAGCTCCGGCGTTGCTCCGGCAAGTATAGCCCGCTGCAATCGACGAGGTAGAGCGCCGGCAAGCGAAGCCGGCGGGCCATCTCTTGAGCACGTTGGATTTTTTCCGGGGTCTTCGGCCACCATGCGCCGGAGGCCACGGTATTGTCGTTGGCAATGACGACGCACCAACGGCCTTCGACCTGAATGAATGCCGTGATGACCCCGGCCGCCGGAGAGCGGAGCCCATCGAAGTCGACGCCGTAGTTGACGAAAGTGCCGACCTCAAAGATCGCCGAGCCGCTGTCTTTCAATCGTTCGAGCCGCTCCCGCGCGGTGAGCTTGTCCTTTTCGTGGACCCGAGCGACGTACTCGTCCCCCCAGCCCGCTTGGACTTCGGCGCGACACTCATCGAGACGCGACTGCAGCGGCTCATGACCGGCCCGATCGCGCTCGTACGTCGCCTGATCGACGATCGCCTCACGCGGCTTGCCAATTGGAACTAACGGAACCCGTGCCATCAACTCTCCCAACCTGGCACGGCGCGCGTGTCGTACCGATTCTGCCGGAACTCTTCCGAGCTCAGGACCGCAAGATGCATCGGGGTCGTGGTCGAGATTCCTTCGCAGCGAATGCTCTGCAACGCCTCGGTAAGACGATCGCAAGCCGCATCGCGGTCTTGACCCCAGGCGATCACCTTGCAAATCAAACTATCGTAGTGGGGCGGAACCTCGTAGCCGGACTCGACATGGGTATCGACTCGCACGTGCTCATCCCCGGCGAGCGCGACGTCCCATCGGTCGATGACGCCAGGGCTCGGGGCAAATCCGCTTGCCGGGTCCTCCGCGTTGATTCGGCACTCGATTGCATGACCGCGGAGGCGGACGTCTTCCTGTGAGAACCAGAGCGGCTCGCCGCCTGCGATCCGAATCTGCGCCTCGACGAGATCGATCCCCGTTCGCATCTCCGAGACCGGATGCTCCACTTGCAGGCGCGCATTCATTTCCATGAACCGAAGCTCACCTCCCGCGTCGAGAAGAAACTCCATGGTGCCTGCACCGACGTATCCAACCGCAGAGGTGGCGTGCACGGCGGCTGCAAGCGTCTGCTCGCGTTCGGCATCGCTCAAGACCGTGGCCGGCGACTCCTCGATGAGCTTCTGGTGCTTGCGTTGCACTGAGCAGTCCCGCTCCCCGAGATGCACGACCTTTCCGTACTTGTCGGCAAGCAGTTGGATCTCGATGTGGCGCCCACCTTCGATCAGCTTTTCGAGATAGAGCCGGCCATCGGCGAAACAAGCGAGCGACTCGGACTGCGCCGAACCATAGGCCGCTTTTAGGTCGCTCGCTTTGCGGACGATGCGCATCCCTCGACCGCCGCCGCCGCTCTCGGCCTTCAGCAAGACCGGGAATCCGATGGCCTTCGCAACCTCGCGAGCCTGCTCGACGCCGTGCAACACGCCGTCGCTTCCAGGAATCAATTTCAACCCCGCAGCCGCCATGGAAGCCTTGGCAGGCGTCTTACGACCGAGCTTTTGCATCACCGCAGCCGGCGGGCCGATGAAGGTCACGCCGTGTGCTTCGCTCAGGGACGCGAACAGCGGATCCTCGGCGAGAAATCCCCAGCCCGGGTGAAGTGCGCTGCACCGGGTCTGAACGGCAGCTTGGACGATGCGCTCCCTGGCGAGGTAGCTCTCGCTCGACCTCGCCGGTCCGAGAAGAACCGACTCACGGCCGCGCAGGTACGGTGCATCGCGGTCGGCCTCGGACGCGCCAAAGACCGGCGTAATGCCGAGCCGGTCGCACGTCTTTGCAATGCGAGCGGCAACCTCGCCTCGGTTCGCGATGAAAAGACGCCTAAATCGCTTCACGGGCGCGCACCTTAACACCAGGCCTGCGTTCTGAACAGCAGAGGGGGCATCGCGGCACGGTTCGTGTCAAAATGATGGAGCCATGTGTCGTTTATTCGGGTTTCGCAGCGTGATTCAGAGCCAAGTGCACCGCTCTTTGATGGACGCCGATAATGCGCTCGGTGCCCAAAGCAACGACCACCGCGACGGTTGGGGCGTGGCCTTCTACGTCGACGGCTCCCCTCACATCACCCGGAGCCCGTCAACGGCCCTCGACGATGTCCTCTTCCATCGCGTGAGCGGCATCGTCGCATCCGAAACCGTGTTGGCGCACGTGCGGCGCGCCACCAATGGCGGGCTCTCCGTGTTGAACTGCCATCCATTCCAATACGGGAAGTGGATCCTGGCGCACAACGGTGACATTCAAGATTTTCCCAAGCACCGCTCGGAGCTCCTCGAGCGAATCGCGCCCATGCTCCGCCGATACATCCTCGGCGATACCGACAGTGAGGTTTTGTTCTTCTTGTTCCTGACTCACCTGTCGCAACACGGTCCGCTGCAGGGTCGCATCGGAGTCGAAGAGACTTCGATGGCGCTTCAATCGACGCTCGAGCACGTGCGCTCGATTTGCGACATGGATCCCAAGAAGGAGCCGTCGCTGCTCACCGCGATCGTGACCGACGGAACGACCATGGTAGCGGCCGAAGGTGGCAAAGAGCTCTTCTGGTCGACCTACAAGACGCGCTGCGCGGATCGCGACACCTGCCCCAGCCTTTCGTCCGAGTGTGAAGCGCCTTCCGAGAGTGGCTACGTGAACCACCTCATCTTCTCGAGCGAGACGATCATGGGTGAAAACATCTGGCTGCCACTGGAGCCCGGCGAGCTGATTGGCGTCGACTGGCGCATGAAGCTGCTCCGATCCAACGGGCAGCGTCGTCTTGCGGTAGTGAACTGACTGCAGAGCGGAGACCGTCCCCTCTCCGAAGGACCGATGCTGCGATGGAGCAGGTGTACAAGAGCGAGCTGAATCGCGACGTGCCGTTGGGGCGTCCCAACGAGTTTGCCCCCATCGACATCGGCCCGCTGTCGGTATGGCCTCCGGTCGTCCTGGCGCCGATGGCAGGCGTGACGAACTGGCCGTTTCGCATGATCTGTAGGAGATTTGGCGCGGGTTTGTACGTCAGCGAGATGGTGACGGCCCGCCCTTTGGTCGAGGGCCGAGCCAAGACGCTGATGCTCGCCGAATTCGGTGAGGATGAATCGCCGAGAAGCCTTCAGCTCTATGGGGTCGACCCGCACTACGTGGGTGAAGCGGTGAAATGGCTCGTGGGTGAAGGGCACGTGGACCACATCGACATGAACTTCGGTTGCCCCGTCCCCAAGGTCACACGAAAGGGAGGTGGCTCCGCGATTCCTGCGAAGCCCCGACTGCTAGCCAAGATCGTTCGAGCTGCGGTGCAGAACGCCGGCGAGATACCCATCACGATCAAGTTTCGCATGGGCATCGACGAGACCCTGCTCACGTATGAGGATGCAGGCCGCATCGCGGAAGAAGAAGGTTGCGCAGCGGTCGCCTTGCATGCGCGCACTGCCGCCCAACTCTACGACGGCGAGGCGCAGTGGGATGCGATCACACGATTGAAGAAGCACGTCCGCACGATCCCGGTCCTCGGCAACGGTGATATCTGGGAAGCCCACGATGCGCTTCGAATGATGCGCGCCACTGGCTGCGACGGCGTGGTGATCGGCCGAGGCTGTCTCGGTCGGCCCTGGCTGTTCCGAGACCTGGCGGACGTGTTCGAAGGGCGTGAACCCCAGAACCCGCCGGCCTTCGGCGAAGTCGTTGAGATTGCAATCGAGCACGCCACGCTCTTGAGTGAGTGGGCGGGGGAAGCCCCGGCGATGCGAATGTTCAGGCGGCACAGCAGCTGGTATACGAAGGGTTTCCGAGGCAGCGCCAAGCTCCGCGCGCGCTTGATGCGCGTAAACACTCTGAGCGAGCTCGAACAGGTCCTCCGCGCCGGCGACCGAGCGGAACCCTTCCCCCCAGACGCCATGCGAGTCCCGCGCGGCAAAACCGGCGGCAGGCAAAAAGTCTCCCTCCCCGAAGGCTTCCTCGAAAACCGCCTCACCGACGACACCTCCCCCGTCTACGTCGACCCCGGCAGCGGCGGCTAAAAGGGGGACACTCTCCACACCTCTAACCTGCTGAAACCACAGAGGTTCTGGCGCAAGGATCGCAGCGCCGAATGCTTCCGAGGTGTTGGATGGAATGAACAGGCGCTGCGATCTTAGGCTGAGAAAGACAGTGATTTCGGGTGGTTGAAGGGGTAGAGAGTGTCCCCTGAGGAGCACGGATGTCAGAACACAGAGCAACCATTCATTGGAATCGCCAAGGGACTGAGTTCACGCACAAGGAGTACACGCGCGACCACCTGTGGAAGTTCGACGGTGGAAGCGAGGTTCGAGCTTCGGCGGCGCCTCAGTATCTTGGAAACCCAGAGCTCGTCGACCCCGAGCGAGCCTTCGTCGCGGCCCTATCGAGTTGCCACATGCTGACGTTTTTGGCGCTGGCGGCGCGCGATGGTTTCGTCATCGACGAATACACCGATGAAGCGGTCGGCATCATGGAACGAAACGCGGAGAAGCGAGTGGCGATCACGCGTGTCGTTCTTCGTCCAAACATCGCCTGGGGAAGCGAGCCGCCCGACCAGGAGCAGCTCGACGCGCTTCACGCGAATGCGCACAAGCACTGCTTCATCGCAAACTCGGTGACCACGGTGGTCGAAATCGCGTCGCCTGCCTAACGGGGATGGTGAGACCGTCAGGCAGGCGATTCGAAGTACGATACGTTAAGTCTTCAGCAGACGGCGCCCTCTGGGAGGCACTCCCAGCTGACCCAGCAGTACCCGCAGTACTCGCCGTCGCCGCAACCGGTGGAGCGGCAATCGAACTGCGAAAGGCACTCGTCGAGCTCGGGGGTTGGAGTCCAGCCGCACTGTCCCCAGGGTTGGACTTCACAAACACCAACCTCTCGGTAACAAGCGAACTCGGGCAACGCGATACAAGGAGACGCCACGTCTTGGTTTGCACAGATTTCACCGTTGCAGCCGGTCGGGCGACATTCGTCCGGAGGGAGACAAGCCCCGGCGTTCGGCGGTAGGCAGATCCACTCCGCCTGCCCGTCGGGGGTCTGGCAGTAGTCGCAGGTCCAGCCCGCTTCACAACCATTGGTCCGGCAGTCGCCGGCCGGTGGCACACACCAGCCAACGCAAACGTCGCACTCCGGGCAAGCCGGATCCTGTAAGCACACCTCCGGGGCATTGCAGCGCTGCTCGTCGCCGCACTGCTCAGGCCCGTAGCACTTCGACACGCACTCGCCTTGGAAGTTTCGGATGTGCGTTTCAACCGGACAGTCGTTCTTACACTCGCCTTGGTACGCGACCTGAACGTGTGCACAACGGGCCTCGCAGGCATTGCCATACGTCTGTCCGTCGACGCCACAGACTGGGGAGTAGTTCTCGGGGCAGCCACATCGTTCGCAGACGCCTCCTTGCTGCGGCGCTCCGAGAATGCCTTCCTGGCAAATCCAGCCGACCGGACAGTCGTAGTCGCTCTCGCAGAATGGGTGCTGCGGGATGCACTCACCCAGCTCACAGACGTACCCGGGCGCGCAATCGATGAGAGCACACAGGTCGATGCACATGCCGGGCGGCGGCGGCTCCGGAATGCTCGGGTCGATCACGCCATCATCGGGCCATCCGCCGAAACGCTCGCAGTAGTGGCCGGGAGGGCAATCGCTGTCATCCAAGCACTCCCCTGGATGCGTGTCCGGCAAGATTTTGCACTGAACCTCCAGATCGCCAAGCGGCGTCATCATGACGAAGCCCTCGAACCGGGTTCGCTCTCCGTCGCAGAGAAGCAGGCCTTCACCGAAATAAACATCATCGAAAACCGGCGGGTCGAGGAGCTGGAAGCTCGCACGGAACGGCTGGCCTAGGCGCATCATCTCATGCGGCGAAATGGCGAGGATACCGGTGATGCCCGGAACCTGGGGGCTTTCACATTCCGCTTCAAAGCCGTCCTGCCAACGCGGATCGACACGGCACATGCCTTCGCCGAACCGCTCCAAGCATTCGACGAGCTCGTACGTTGGCGTAAAGCCACATTGTCCGTTCGGTTGCCGTTCGCAGCTGGCCTGCTGGTAGCACTCGTACACCGGGCGCCATTCGCAGGTGCTGGCGATGTCCATGCCCTCTTCGACGCAGAGCTGACCGCTGCATCCCGCACGTACGCAGCCTTCTCCAGGCGGCTCTTCGCAGTACCCTTCATGCCGAATGCCAACCCCCGCGCAGGCCGCTTCACACGCATTGATGTAGTTGCGACCGTCGCCCCCGCACACGGGCTCGAAGACGCCCGGGCAATTGCAGCGAGTGGGGCCCGGAATGCACCGGTAGGCGCTCGGGTCGGACGGGAAGCTCGCGGGGTCTGCGCCGGGCTCGTTCACATCGTCACCTGCGGCCCAGAGGACTGGCATGCAGGCATCACCGACGAAGCAGTCAATTGGGGATTCACAATGCATCGGCGCATCGCAGCGACCACGGTGCTCCACCTCGTGCTCACCACGGACGGCGTCTTCGACCGAATACGTCGAGCCGTCTTTGCCGCAGACGAACCCCTCGAGAGGGGCCGCACTGTCGCCTGCCGTTTCGCCACATCCGGCAATCGTTAGAACGACGACGCCGAGCACTACACAAGCCAACCAAAATCGATTCATTGCTTCTCTCCAGACACAGGGGGGCCACACCGTTTCGATAAGCAACTTCGGTGCCAGCGTGAACGCCGGAAATCCAAAGTGATTTCGCCAATCAGACGATACCCGGCTGTGCCAGCCCGTGCCAGAGGCGGAAGCCCGCGTTGCAATAAGTTCAGATTGGAGGGCCCAGCCGTCGCTGGAGACGAGCTAGCCTTCGCTCGGCCGCCTCATCTCCCTCGGCAATCGCCGTGCCCCTCGCGTGCTCGAGCGCGCGATCGAGGTCTTTGAGGCGATGCTCGTAGAGCTTGGCAAGTGCGAGCTGAACGACCGCACGGAGGAGCTCGTCGTCGGCCGCCCGCAGTGCGTCCAGGAGCGCTCGTTCTTCGTCGTCGATATCGCCCCCGCGCCGCGCCATGCGCGCGTTGAGCAAGCAAGCTGCGACGGTGCATGCGGACTCCCCACCGCCCTGGGCTGCGGCATCTGCGAACGAGCGCGCGCGAGCCCGATCTCCGGTGCGCTCGGCAACCTTGGCGTACGCCAAATGGTCGCGCGGGTCATCGCCCCCATGCACCTCGTCGAAATGACCCACCAGCTCGGACAGAAGTGCGGCCAAGGCGATCAGATCGTTTGCGTTGTGCTCGATGACTTTCGCAATGGGAGAGACGTCTCCGCCGCCGAGGTAGTCGAAGTAGAGCTGAGGGATCAACGCCCCGGAGATGTCGTCTTCCCGGTACATGCCGAGCACCCGTCGCTCGAGCTCGACCAGACGCACCGATTTCAGCCGAGGCCGAAGTACCCGGCGCGCGCAATGCAGCAAGTCGAGATGCGGTGGCAAAGCCGGCGCGCGGACGCGGTTCAAGACGAAACGGTTTCGCAACAGCGGCCAGTCGAAGGTCTTCCCATTGAAGGAGACGACACAGGAGCTTTTCTGCACCCGCTCGCGAAGCCAGTTCAGCATCGGCGCCTCCCGACCGAGCTCCGGGAGGAAGAGCTGCTGGATCCGCATGGACTGGTCTTCGAACCAGGCAATGCCGATCAGAAAAGGCACCGTCCCCGTTCCACCCGCAAGCCCGGTCGTTTCGGTGTCGAGGAACAGGGCACGCTGGAGGTCGATGTTTTCGAGGGAAGGATCGAGAGCGAGCTGAGCCAATCGCTTGGTCGACACCTGGAGCGCCTTGGCGATGGGCGACCGCCCGTGATGATGCTGCGGCTCGAGATACTCGTCGATCAGGTGCAGCTCACCGTGCTCCGTTTCGCGACGCTGACCGGGTAGCGCGCCTCGAACGCTGGCCACGTCCAGCTGCCGGGGGGTCGTTTGGGCTAGTCGCGCCAGGCTTCGTTTGATCGACATCGGCCCTCAGTGGGTGGCGCTCACGCCGACAGCATCCAGCAAACCGAGTACCAATCGCTTACGCGCTGCCTCGGGCTCGTCATCCCCAGAAGCATCGGGACCAATGCAGCCAGGGCAACCCTCTTCGCATTCGCAGCTTTCGACCAAGTGCCGCGCGCGACGCAGGAGCTGTTCGCGCTCTTCGAACAAGCGGGACGCCAAGCCAATCCCGCCCGCCACCGTATCGTAGAGGAAGATTGTAGGGTCGAAGCCCGGGCCCTGCCCCTTGCCGGGTGGCGCCTCGTCTTCGTTGCGACTTCCGAGCGTACGCCCGAGGTCGCGAGGGTCGATCATCAGCCCTACGGCGCCCACCAGATGCATCGCCTTTGAAAGCCCGCGCAATGCATCGACGACCACCGCCCGCGGTTCGGGCTGACTCTGCACGAAATCCTCCGGAAAGATGAGCCAAAACGCGGTCGTGTGCTTCTGCATCTCGGGAAGGTGCACCTCGCCGTAGCCGACGTTCTCGTGAGTATGGAACTTGATCTTCTTGTAGCCGACGACCTTTTCGATGACGCTCACATCACCGAGCGCCGCATCGAGCGGAACTTCGCCGAGCTCGATGGTAGCGCTTTGGTCCTCTTCCAGCACCGCGACCTTGCTGTGCGTCATCGCGGTCGTGTAGTAGTCCGGCTTCACCCGGCGGACGAAGGCTTTGTGGTTGTCGAAATCCAGACGCTCGACTTGGAATTGCCCGCCCTCGTGCTGGTAGATCGCCTGCTCGTGCAGCATCGTGTGGGTGCTCCGCCAGTCCATTTCGGCAATGGTGCGGTTTCCATCGAGGTCGATGATGACGAAGTTGTCCCAGCTCGCGCTTCGAAGCGAAACGTTGTTGGCAGGGTAGCTGTCCGAAGCCCAGTGATAGGTCGACCCGGCCGCCGTGGAGCTGGGGTGAACGACCCCATTGTCGGCCAAATAGTCGAGCGCTTCGCCCAGCGCGTCGTCTGGGACATCGCCGTACACGTCGTCGGGCTCGAAAGGGAGCTCGAAGGCCGCGCACTTGAGGTGCTGAATGAGAATCTCGATGTTGTCCGGGTCGATCCGGGCGTGCTCGATGGGCGCCGAGACCAGCTGGCGTGGATGCCGCGCCATGTACTGATCGACCGGATTGCTCGACGACACGAGAACGGCCAGCGAAAGGTCACGCCTCCGCCCTGCCCGGCCGAAGCGCTGCCAAAGCCCCGCCATCGTCCCCGGATACCCTGCGCAGACGACCGCATCGAGCGCACCGATGTCGATGCCGAGTTCGAGGGCGTTGGTCGCCACGACGCAGCGAATCTCCCCCGCCCGAAGCGCAGTCTCGATACGCCTGCGGGTCTGAGGCAGGTAACCGCCCCGGTACGCGTGAATCGCAGAAGGGTCGATCTGGTCGCGCGACAGCTTGTCGCGGAGATACTTGAGCATCACCTCGACCCCGTTGCGTGAATTGCCGAAGACCAAGGTCGGCACGCCGGCCCGCACCAGGTCCTGAGTGAGCCGCACCGCCGTCTTGATGTAGCTTTGCCGAATGCCGAGCTCGGCATTGACGACCGGCGGATTGTAAACGACGAGCTGGCGCCGCCCTGTCGGCGCACCGCTCTCATCGATGAGCTCGACCGGCGCGCCGCAAATGCGCGATGCGTGCTCGCGTGGATTGCCAATCGTAGCGGACGCAAACAGAAACGTCGGCGACGAGCCATGAAAACGCGCGATGCGCTGAAGCCGGCGCACGACGTTGGCAAGATGCGAGCCGAAGATGCCGCGATAGCTGTGGAGCTCGTCGATGACGACGTACTTCAAGTTTGAAAAAAGCCGCGCCCAAGCCGTGTGGTGCGGCATGATGCCCGCGTGCAGCATGTCCGGGTTACTGAGGAGCACCCCGGCCCGCTGTCTCGCAGCTCGCCGCGCATCGTTGGGGGTGTCGCCATCGTAGGTGATCGCGCCAACGCTCAAGTCCGCGTCGCGCATCATGGCACGGAGCGCTTCTTCTTGATCGCGAGACAGCGCTTTGGTTGGAAAGAGATAGAGCGCCGTCGCGCTCGGATCGGAAACGAGAGCCTGAAGGATCGGCAGGTTGTAGCAAAGGCTCTTCCCCGACGCGGTAGGGGTCGCGACGACCAGGTGCTTGCCTTCGGATGCGAGCTCGAACGCGCGTGCCTGATGACTATAGAGCTCGCGTATGCCTCGCTGGCGCATCGCCTTCACGAGCGCTGGCGCGAGCGCCTCGGGCATCGGCACGACGCTGGCTTCGTGAGGTTCGACACCGTGGCTCCACGTGACGTTCCGCCAAGTCGCACTGGCCCTCCAACGCTCCAGGACCTCGGCCGCACCCCGGGGTCGCGCCCAGGGCTCGTCTAGCCGTCGAAAAGGCCGTCCTTCGCGGCTCGTTTCCCCCCCCAATGCGCTCATGCGTCCCCCCCCACTGCGCTCATGCACAGCACTGTACGGTTGTTTAGTCGTTTGGGTCAAGAATCTCTAGGGTCGAGAATGCCTAAACGACTTGGGCGCATTGCGTTTGGGTCCTACTGTGCAGCGAGATGAACGTGTGCGGGGGCGACTTCGTCGAGCACACCCAACCGGAGGAAGAGAATGAGAATCGTTCCATCTTTATTGTTCGCTTTGGCATTGGGGTTCGGCGTGTCCGCCGCGACCGTACCGACCGCTAACGCCGATCGTCGCGACGACGTGAAGGGCTCAGCCCAAAAGGGAGCCGACGACGCGAAGGGCGCGGCGGACGAGGCCAAGGACGAAGCCAAGCAGGCCAAGGGCGAAGCCAAGCAGGCCAAGGGCGAAGCCAAGCAGGCCAAGGAGAAAGCCGAGCAGGCCGGGGAGGAAGCCCAAGAGGCCAAGTCCCTGGCAGCCGATGCCGCCGAAGACGGCTCGGCCAAGACCGAGGCCGAAGCCCGCAAAGAAGCTCAGAAGGCCAAGCGCGAGGCCCAGAAGGCCAAAGCCGAAGCTCGCAAGGCCGAGCTGAAGGCCAAGGCCGCCGCTCGCAAGGCCGAGCAAAAGGAGAGAGCCGCAGCAGCCACGGCCGCTCGGAAGGAGCGCCTTCATGCACAAGAGGACAAGCGCCACAGCACGCAGCTCAAGGAGATCCAGGGCCGCCGCGACCGCGTCAAGGCCCTCTACGAAAAGCAGATCCGCAACATCGATGCCGCCGAGGCCCGTGAAAAGGCGCGGCACGAAAAGCGCGGCGCGCAGGTCGACGCTCAGTAGCGCGTCACGACGAACTCGGATGAACGCCCGTCTCCATCGAGGAGGCGGGCTTCGTCGCTTTGGGCAGTGCTAGCTTTGATCAGGAAGCAGAGCGTTCGGGTCGTAGGGCATTTCCTCGCCGGCTTCCATGCGCTCCTGCATCTCGTACTTCGAGGGGCAGCGCGGGATCACCTGGTTGGCGAGGAACACGCCGTCATCACCGAGCTCGCCCTGCACCGTCACCTGGATGCCCATGCCGTCGCGGAACGTATCGGGCACGACGCACTGCGGAAAGCGCACGGGCATTTCTTTGTCCTCTTTATAGAGAACGAAACGCCACTCGCAGGGGTCCTCCCGAAACGCGATCGAACCCTGGCGCAGCTCGCCTTCGACCCGCAGGCGGCGGCCTTCGAACGAGTCCGGAGCGCCCATCACCTCGTGCACCAGCTTCGAATACACGAACGGATTGTCGCTGCCCGAGAGCAACCAAGCCGCCGCACCGACCAGCACCACGAACACGATGCCGACTTTGACCGCACCGGGAAGCCCTCCCTTTCGGGGAGGCTCGATTGCAGGTGTCGGGTCCGACGGGCTCGTCATCGTCACAAGTATGGTACCGGAAGTCGTTGCCCGCCAGGACTTACCCCAAATGGCACGCCCAGACGCCAGCTACAGCTTACGGCTTCACCAGGAACGCGATGACGAGGGCGTAAATCGCGAGCGACTCGATGAGCGCCAGGCCGAGAATCAGCGGGACGAGGATCTTACCCGAAGCGTTCGGGTTGCGAGCGATACCCTCGAGGGCAGCGGCCGCCGCGCGACCCTGACCCATGCCGCAGCCGAATGCTGCGATGCCGATCGCCAAACCGGCTGCAAGCGCGCGGCCTGCAATCGCGGTGGCCTGACCCTCTGCGGCCGCCGCATCCTGTGCGAAAGCGGTCGCCGTGAGAGCGAGTGGTGCAGCAAAGCTGACAAGTCGCAGAGCCAATTTCTTCATTTTCCGGAGCCTCCTCAAGCCTCTCTTCCGAGAGGGAAACTTAGTGTTCTTCTTCGTGTTGAATCGCAAGGGTGATGTAGATCATCGACAGCAAACAAAAGACCAAAGTCTGGACGGTGATGACCAGGCAGCCCAACAGGTAAAAGACCACGGGCACCGGCAAGAACTTCAGGCCCATGGTCGCAAACATGGTGACGAAGATGCCAAGCACGAGGTGGTCGGCCATCATGTTGGCCATGAGACGAATCGCCAGGGTGATCGGGCGAACGATGTGGCTGATGATCTCGATGCCAAACATCAGCGGGTTGATAAACCAGGCGATCCACCAAGGCACCTTGGGCCCGGCGAAGTGCGAGAGGTACTTCACGAACCCCTGCTCTTTGACGCCGTAGACGTGAGTCACGACGAAGATGACCATCGCCATGGCAAACGTGGTGTTGAGATTGTCGGTCGGCGGGAGAAAGCCCGGAATCAACCCGAGCGCGTTCGAGAAGAAGATCACGAGCGCACAGGCACCGATGAGTGGCAGGAAGTACTTGGCAGGCTTGGGGCCCATGAGATCGGCCGACATCTTGTAGGTCGCGCCGACGATCGTCTCGATGAAGCCGTAGAAGGTGACTTTGCCCTCGGGGAGGATGTTGTCCTCGGTGTTCTTGAGGCGGCGGCTCACGTAGACGCCGACGCCGAGGAGGAAGAGCACGACCACGGTGTACGCAATGACGTGTTGCACTCCGAGATGCGGGTTGTGCTCCATGTAACTGGGGCCGAACGCCTCCGACATCGCTTGCTGGAGCGAGTCGTAGAACGGCAGGAAGCTAAACCATGATTCGCCGTGCGGCATGCCTTACGCCTCCCCTGCCGTGGCGGATTCCCGCGCGGCCTGGGCTTCTCGAACCGACAACTCGGCGCCGCTATACAGCATGCCGATCACCAACGCGCCGAGACCCACGGAAAAACCGATCGGGTCAACGCCCCATCGGGCGAGCAATGCCCAACAAACCGCCAACAGAATGACGAGCTTCGCGCCCAACAGCACGGCGGCAAATCCGCGACCGATGAAGCCGGCGCCGCTGATGATACGGCTGGCCAACCAAGTGATCGCCCACGCGTCTAGGGCCGCCACGACCCCACCCACGGCAGCGCCGGTCCCGACGCTCACGCCGCCAAGCACGAAGGCCAGGCCGGTGAGCACCATCGCCGCAACTGCGACGTGGCGTGGAGCTCGCGTTTTGAGTTGGTCGATCACGGGGATTCGTCTTCGTCTTCCATCATCCGCTGTGCGCGGCGGACGACCCTGTAGAGGCTTAGAGCGCCGGCGGCAAGCCCAAAGCCGAGGCCAATCCATTTGAGCCAAGGTTCAGTCCCGAGCTTGCCATCCAACCATTCGCCCCCGAGATAGCCGAGCGCGATCGAAAGGCCGAGCTCGAGGCCAATCGTGGACAAGCTGCCCATCTGCTTGAGCTGCTCCCGCTGTTCCCGGTTGAGGAGCATCGCCAGCACATCGTTTCCCTATCGTTCCAAGGATCCACGCCCAAAGAGCGCGCGGCGTATAGCACGGGGTCATATGGGGTCAAGGTTGGTCAAAGACCACTTCCGCGCACAAAATTGGCCGCTTGTCGGCTCTCAGACCGCCGCAAAGGCCGCCTCGAATGCGCGGCCTGTTTTCTCGAAGGCGTCCGCGTCGTGCGTGAGCGAGACGAACGCCGCTTCGAACGGACTGCAGGGCCAGTAGACTCCCTGTTCGAGGAGCGCCGCGTGCCACCGCGCGAAGGCGTCGCGATCGGTGTCGGAGGCTTCGTCCCAGTTCCGAACCGGCTTGCCTCGGAAGAAGGCGGTGAGCATCGAGCCGACCCGCTGCACGGTCATGGGAATGCCAGCCGCTCCGGCGTGCTGCTCGAGGAGCGCCTGAACCTGATCGCCTTTCCTTTCGAGGTCTTCGTAGACGCCCGGACGGAGCAGCTGCTCGATCGTCTCCAGGCCCGCAGCGACGGCCAGCGGGTTGCCACTCAGGGTGCCCGCTTGATACACGGGGCCAACCGGCGAGACTTTGTTCATGATGTCGAGCTTTCCGCCGTACGCGCCCACGGGAAGGCCGCCGCCGATGATCTTCCCAAGGCAGGTCAGATCCGGCCGGATGTCGTAGAGGCTCTGAGCGCCTCCCCAGGCGACCCGGAAGCCGGTCATCACCTCATCACAGATCAGCAGCGCGCCGTGGTTCTGGGTTTGGGTGCGCAGCGCCGCGAGCCAGACCGGGTCCGGAGGGATACAGCCCATGTTGCCTGCGACGGGCTCGAAGATCACCGCAGCGATTTCCTTGCCCCGCTCGGCGAAGATCTTCTCGACCGCGTAGGCGTCGTTGTACGGCACGACCAGCGTCGTGCCTGCGATCGCGGCCGGCACGCCGGCGCTGTCCGGCTCGCCCAAGGTGGCGAGGCCGCTCCCCCCTTTGACGAGCAGATAGTCGGCGCCGCCGTGATAGCCACCGATGCACTTCACGATCAGATCGCGCCCGGTGTAGCCGCGGGCGACCCGGATCGCGCCCATCGTCGCTTCGGTGCCGCTCGAGACGAGGCGCGACATCTCCATCGAAGGAACCGCATCCCGGATCCGCTCGGCCATGACGATCTCGGCCTCGGTCGGCGCTCCGTAGCTCGAGCCCTTCTCGGCCGCCTTCTGGATCACGGAGACCACATCCGGCTGGGCATGCCCGAGGATCATCGGACCCCAGGAACCCACGTAATCGATGTATTCCGTTCCGTCGGCCCCGACGAGGACGGGCCCATGGGCTTCCTTGATGAAAATCGGCTCCCCGCCCACCGCGCGGAATGCGCGAACCGGGGAATTGACCCCTCCAGGAATGACCTTGGAGGCGCGGACGAAGAGCTCTTGGGAAACGGGGTCGGACATGCGCCGCAGCCTTCCGATCGGGCCGCCCCCTGTCAAGCCGGTCGCGGTCGCGGAAACCCGAATAATCCCCCTGCCCAGCTGTTGGTGGGGGGTGGGTCGCCGTGCTAGCCCGTGGACCCAAGGAAAACACATGTCGAACGACGTCCGTGCCATCAACGAAATGGTTCAGCGCGAGAGTGCATTCATCGATACGATTCTTCACGAGGTCCACAAGGTCGTGGTCGGCCAAGACGTGATGATCGAGCGCATCGTGATCGGCCTGCTCACCGGCGGCCACATCCTGCTCGAGGGTGTGCCGGGGCTGGCCAAGACACTCACGGTCAACACGATTTGCAAGACCATCGCCGCCAAGTTCCAACGCATTCAGTTCACCCCCGACCTCCTTCCTGCCGACGTCATCGGAACCGTCATCTACAACCAGCAGCGCGGGGAGTTCACGGCGAAGAAGGGGCCGATTTTCGCGAACCTGGTGCTCGCGGACGAAATCAACCGAGCACCCGCCAAGGTGCAAAGCGCGTTGCTCGAAGCGATGCAAGAGCTGCAGGTGACCATCGGGGATACCACTCACCCACTCGACCAGCCGTTCATGGTGATGGCGACGCAAAACCCCATCGAGCAGGAAGGCACCTACCCGCTTGCCGAGGCGCAGGTCGACCGCTTCATGCTCCATGTTCGGGTCGACTATCCAAGTCAGGACGAAGAGAGGAAAATCATGGACCAGATCTCCGATCACTTGCTCCTCGGCAGGGACGCGGGCACGGGAGCCGGTGTGCAGCAGATCGCGACCACCGCGCAGCTGCTGGATGCCCGAAAGACGGTCGGGCACGTTTACATCGATCCGAAGATCAAGGACTACATCGTCCAGATCGTCACTGCGACGCGCCACCCGGTGCGCGTGGGCCTCGGCGACTTGACCGACATGATCGCCCACGGCGCGTCTCCACGCGCATCGATCGCCCTCAACGTCGCCTCGCGCGCACACGCGTTCATGCGGCACCGCGGCTACGTCACTCCTGAGGACATCAAAGCCATCGGCCCCGATGTGCTCCGCCACCGAATCATTCGGTCCTACGAAGCGGAGGCGGAAGAAATCACGAGCGACCAGATCGTGCGCCGCATCTTCGAAACCGTGGAAGTCCCGTAACGAAGGCCCGTCGTGATCTCTCGCGAGCTCGTCAAGAAACTCAAGAAGATCGAGATCTACACGTCGAGGCTCGCCAACGACCAGCTGGCGGGTAGCTACCACTCGGTCTTCAAAGGTCGCGGCATGGCGTTCAGCGAAGTGCGTCAGTACCAGCCCGGCGACGATGTTCGCTTCATCGATTGGAACGTGAGCGCGCGTATGAACGACACCTACGTGAAAGTCTTCACGGAGGAGCGCGAGATGACGGTCATGCTTCTCGTCGACCTTTCGGCAAGCGAGCGCTTCGGCTCGACCGAGAAGCCGAAGACCGAGACCGTTGCGGAGGTGGCCGCGCTGCTCGCGTTCAGCGCGATCAAGAACAACGACCGCGTCGGCCTGATTCTCTTCACCGACCGCATCGAACGCTTCGTGCCACCGAAGAAGGGTCGCTCACACGTGATGCGCGTGGTCACCGAAATTCTCAATGCGAACCCCGAGGGCGAAGGCACCGACCTCGGCGTAGCCTTGGACCTTCTGGGCGGCATCGGAAAGCGCCGGACGGTTGCTTTCGTGATCAGCGATTTCATCGCGGAACAATACGAGAAGTCACTCAAGGTCGTGTCCGCGAAACACGATGTCATTCCGATTCAAATCTCAGACCCGCGTGAGGACGAGCTCGCAGATGTTGGCCTCGCCCTCGTGGAAGACTTGGAAACAGGGGAGCTGGTCGAAGTCGACACGTCCAACTTGAACGTGCGCGCCGAATACGCCCGCGAGGCTCAGCGTCAACGCGCGGCACGCGAACATCTGTTTCGCCGTTTACAGCTGGACCACGTCACGGTGAGCACCGAGCGCGACTTCGTCCGGCCCTTGGCCGAGCTGTTCCGACTGAGGCAGCGCCGACTCACGGGCTATCGGTGAAACACGCTGCCGCCATCATCTTGTGTTCTTTGCTCGCGCCCACCATCGCACTGGCGCAGGAGCCCACCATTGCGCTCGACGCCCCGCTCGAAACCACGATAGGCGACCAGATCGACGTGATCTTGACCGTGACCGCCGCTGCCTCCGACGAGGTGGCCGTACCGGAGCAGTCGTTCGAGCCGTTCGAGATTCTCGGTAAGAAGCTCACGGTCGCCCCTTCACCGGACGGCAAATCCAAGACCTTCACGTTCGAGCTTCAGCTTCTTTGCTTCGATGTTGGGGTCCACGAGCTAGGTCCGATTCGAGTGCGCGTCACGGGCGCCGGCGGCGATCTCGTCGAGCTCGATTCGAACGGCAGCAGCATCGAAGTCCGCTCGCTGCTCGCGAACGAACCGGACGCACAGCTAAAGCCGCCGAGCCAGCCCGTGGTCATCGAGCAGGACGACTACAGGTTGCTGATCATCCTCGGCGCGTTGCTCGCCATCGCGCTCGGAGCGCTGCTGGCATGGTTGTTTATGCGCTGGTGGCAGAAGCGGGACAGGCCCGAGCCCGCACCACCGCCTCCGCCACCGCCCTGGGAAACCGCCTTCGCGGAGCTACACGAGCTCGAGCGAGGCCGCGCCAGTGCGATCGCCGAAGGCCGAACCGAGCAATGGGTCGACGCGGTCAGCGATTCGATCCGCGCCTATCTGGGCCGCCGCTACGGTTTCCATGGGCTCGAAAGCACCACGGATGAAATCGCAAGGCAGCTCGATCTCGCAAAGTCGCTGGCCGTCGCTCCGGCGGAAGTCATCGGGTTTCTCGGTCAATGCGACCTGGTGAAATTCGCAAAGGCCTCCTTGGCCGATGACGCGTCGCACACCTTGATCGACGATGCACTCTCTCTGGTCGATCGGACCCGCCCCGCAACCGTGATCCACGATGGAGGCGTATCGTGACCCCCACACAGCGCCAAGGTTGGGCATTCGCCGGGCTTGGAGCGGCCGCGTTCGCCGGGCTCGTGATCAGCCTGCGTTACCTCGAGTCCAGGTATCAGCTCTTGATCACCGACGAGCAGCTTCGCTTCGAGCGCCCCTGGGCAGCCTTACTCCTGCTCGCCGTCCCGATGGTTTGGTTTGGCCGTGTCTGGGTACAACGGCTCTCGCGACCGAGGCTCCAGTTCAGCCGGACCGCCGCGCTGAGGGTCCCGAAGGGGAGCTGGCGCATTCGTCTCGCTGACTTGCCGGGCGCGTTACGAGCCGTCGCCGTCGCGCTCCTGGTGGTGGGCCTGGCCGGACCGCAGAGCATTCACGCACGCGATACCGCAGAGGTGAGCGGCATCGAAATCATACTCACCCTCGATATGTCTCGCTCCATGGAGGCCTCGGACATCCGGCCGACCCGGTTCAAAGCGACGAAGTCGGTCGTTCGGGACTTCATCAATCGTCGGCCAAACGATCGGATTGGCGCTGTCGTGTTCGGGGTCGACGCATACACGCTTCTCCCTCTCACCACCGATCGCGAAGCCTTGCGCACGGCGCTGCGCGGCCTTGAGCTCGACCAAATCGACGGACGCGGCACCGCGATCGGCAACGCGGTTGGGGTCAGCCTAAACCGGCTCAAACGGTCACGCGCCAAGAGCAAGGTGATGATCCTTCTGACAGACGGTGAGTCGAACGCCGGCAACGTCTCACCCTCGCAAGCCGCGGACCTCGCGAGCGCAATGGGCGTCAAGATCTATCCAATCCTGATGGGAGTCTCCAATGCGGCGCCGGTCCAACGGGGGACGGGCGTCTTCGGCCGCGCGATATTCGGCACGGGGAACTACCCGGTCAACCCGGAGCTCCTCGATGAAATGGCCGAAAAGACCGGCGGCGAATTTTTCCTGGTCAGCGACCGGGAAGCCCTCGAGCAAAGCTTCCACCAAATCCTCGACGCGCTCGAGAAGTCCGATATCGAGGACGCAGGACGAATGTACACCGAGCTGTTTCCTGCCTTTGTGGGCCCCGCACTACTCTTTCTCCTGATCGAGCTCCTGCTTCTGTCGTGGCTCAGGAGGTGGCCGTGACCTGGGCTGACCCGCACCTACTTTGGCTTCTAGCCTTGCTGCCCCCCGCGGTCGCGGTGCTCGGGTGGAACGCGGCGAGGCGGGAACGGGCGACCGAGCTTTTCGGCAGGAGGGCCACGGTCCAACCCTTGATCGCAGGCCGCGCGAAGTGGTGGCGGAGCATGCGGGCCGCCCTCTTGCTGCTTGGAGCGGCGCTGGTGATCGTCGCGTTTGCAGGGCCGCAGTACGGAAGCCGGACTCGAGTCCTTCGAAAGCGCGGAATCGACATCGTCATCGCACTCGATTTCTCGAAGAGCATGCTCGCTCGAGACGTGCACCCGAGCCGAATCAAGCGCGCTAAGGGCGAGCTCGAACGTCTCCTGGCCGATCTCGATGGAGACCGCGTCGGCCTCGTTGCGTTTGCGGGCGACACGATGGCCTTCCCCATGACGGTCGACTACTCCGCCGTGCGATTGTTCTTGCGTGACCTAGGGCCGATGGACATGCCGGTCGGCGGAACCGCAATCGGAAAGGCGCTGATCGCGTCCAAGCGGCTGATCGAAAGCTCCAACGAAAGCCGCAGCGACGAAGGCAATCCGGACCGCCGTTCGAAAGTCGTGATCTTGTTGACCGATGGAGAAGACCACGAAGGCGATCCGATTGCGGCGGCCGAAGAGCTGAAGGCTGCCGGAATCAAGGTCTATGCCGTCGGTATCGGTTCGGGCAGCGGTGAGCCGATTCCGAGCTACACTGCCGATGGCACACTCACCGGACACATGAAGGATGCAGACGGCCGCCTGGTCATGACCGCGCTCAGCCCCGAGAACGAAGACACGCTCGAAGAGATCGCGTCGATTACCGGAGGAGAGTACGTGCGAGCCGAAGAAGGTGCCGTGGGGGTGACTGAAATTCGCGCCGAGCTCGCCACGCTCGAGGCATCCGAGAGAAAGGCGCGGCGAGTCACCGTACACGAGAACCGTTTCGCCCTGGCACTTCTTCCCGGCTTCCTTTTCATCGTCCTCGAAGCGATTCTTCCGGAGGCCTGGATCGTCCGCCGCCGAAGGAGGAAAACATGAGGCGGGCCGCACTGTTCGTGTGCTGTGCGGCGGCGCTTGCCTTCCCTGCGAGTGCGTCGGCTTGGACACCTCTTCGCGCGGAGAATCCAAATGCGAAGAAGGGCAACGCGCTGATGGCTCAGGAGCAGTACGGGCCAGCTCTAGAAGCGTACGACGAGGCGGCGCGCGAGCTGCCCGAGGCGCGGGCTGTGCAGCTCAATCGTGGGCTTGCGCTCCTTGGCCAGGACCTAAGCGAGCAAGCGAAGGAAGCCTTCGTCGCCGCCGCAGACCCGTCGGCAGCGCCGAGCACTCGCGCCGACGCGTACTACGACCTAGGGATCGCGTTTGCCCGAGAGGGAGACGCGCTGTCGCAACGGGAATCCTACGAAGAGTCGTCGGCACACTTTCGTGAGGCGGCTGACGCCTTCAAGCGGTCACTCCGCGCGCGACCCGGGGATCGGAATGCTGCGTGGAATCTCGAATACGCGTTGAAACGAATTCGAGAAGAAGAGGAGAAGCAGCAGCAGCAAGAACAGCAAGAACAGCAAGAGCAGCAAGAGCAGCAAGAGCAGCAAGAGCAGGACCAGCAACAAGACCAGGACCAGCAACAGGAGTCCGAAAACGAGAGCGAGTCGGAGTCCGAGAGCGAGTCGGAGTCCGAGTCGGAGAACGAGAACGAGTCCGAGTCGGAGAACGAGAACGCGAGTGCGTCCGAGAACGAGAACGAGAACGATCAGCAACAAGCGCAGCCGATCCCCCGCGACGAAGTCCAGCGCTTTCTCGACGCCCTGGAGCAGAACGAAGAAAACCTTCCCCTTCAGCGCGCGCGCCGCCAAAGCGCGGGGCGTCCGCCACCGGAGAAGGATTGGTAATGCGAATCCTCGCGCTGCTCTTACTTGTCATGTCGGCGATCCCCTGGTCCGCCAGAGCCGCCGCCGCGCCGGAGGTGTCCGTGACGCTCAACGCAACGCCGACTGAGGCACGAGTTGGCGACCGGATACGGCTGGAAGTCCGGGTTCGGGCCCGCGGCGGAAACATCGAGGACTTACAGCTCGGCGACCTCAAGAAACACATCGAGCTCGAGATCGTATCGCGTCAGACCATGCGCCCGATGCAGCTCAGCTTTGGCTTTGGCTCTGGTGTCCAAAAGGAGTCGAGTATTGCGAACGTCTATGTGCTGCTCCCCAGGGCGGCCGGGACCTACGCATTCGCGCCCGCCGTAGCGAAGGTCGATGGTAAGATCTATCGGAGCGAACCGCTGACCTTGGTCATCCGTCCCAGCGCAAGTGATGCGCGTGTTCCTTCTGACCCAACGAGCACCCCGGACACCTCGCTTGACGCCGATTTTTCGGATGCCCGCT
>JBARTN010000099.1:0-20594 GCA_049645265.1 Polyangiales bacterium | reverse complement strand
GCCGCCCTTCCCTTGCCAGCGGCTCTCGGTCAACATCAGGCCCTCGATCGACTTGCGTGGAATCATCTCTTCGTAGGTGCGCTCATAACCGGTTTTGGAGATTCGCCAGACTCCGTCGTCGCCCTTCTGGTACTCGTCCTCGTAGAACGCGGCGCCGCGGAGGCTCATGTCGAAGCTAGTGTCGATGACGTAGTCCTGAAGGCACCAGCAACCGGTCGCGTGTCGCTCGTCGATGAAGTCGATCTCGGGTTGGCTGACCACGTGGCTCGAGTGAAAGCTCTCGGCCCCCATGGCGCCTTGTAGAAACTTCATGATCGCGTCGCGACCGTCGAAGGAGAACTTGCCGCCGCTGTAGGCCGCTTGGGCATCCTCGGTGAAGCAATCACGCAGCTCGTCCCAACGCTTCGTATCGAGGCAACGCTGGTATTTGTACTTGAGGCGCTTGATCGCCTCGAGGTCGGTCCAATTGATCTCCGCCATCAGGCGACTCTAGAGCGGCCGCGCTTCGATTGCCATCGCGTCAAACGGCGGCTTCCGCAAAGGCCGGATCGCTCGCAAAGCGCGTGACGTGGTGCTCTTGATCCCCGAAGAGCGCGTTCAAGGCGTACATGCGCTTGAAGTAGAGGCCGATGTCGTGCTCGTCGGTGACGCCGATGCCGCCGTGAAGCTGTAGCGACTGCTGCGCGACCCAAATCCCTCCTGTTGCAAGTTGGTATTTCGCCGAAGAGATGTCGCTACGGCGAGCGCTCGCGTCGTCATCGTCGGCTCGGACCATCGCGGCCATCGAAATCGAGCGAAGAAGCTCGGTTTCGGCGTACATGTCGACCGCGCGGTGTTGGAGCGCTTGGAACGAGCCGATCTTGACACCGAACTGCTCGCGCGTGCCGAGGTAGTCCACTGTCATTTGAAGCATCGTGCTGGCGATTCCGACGCCCTCCGCAACGGCCCCGGCAGCGGCAAAGTCCATCGTCCGATCGAGGACGGCCGTCCCTGTGCCTTCCTCGCCGAGGCGCGCGTCCTCGCCGACGGCAACGCCTTCAAATCGGATGAACCCTGCTTTCTTGCCGTCGATCGTCTTTGCGACCCTCACACTCACGCCTGCTGCGTCTCGCGGCACGACGAAGAGCGTCACGCCGCCGGGCGCTTTGGCGGACACGATCAGCTGGTCGGCGTGGTGCCCGTTTAGGACCCAGACCTTTTCACCCGAAATCCGATAGCCGGCGCCATCCGGCGTGGCCGTCGTCTCCACGGAGCCGACGTCGTAGCGGCTTTGCGCCTCCGAATAGGCGAGGGCCAAGGTCGTCTCGCCTTCGATCATCGGGGTGAGATAGGCATCGTGCTGGGCCGCGTTTCCGGCACGCGCGAGGGTCATCCCGCCGAGGACGACCGACGCCAGATAGGGCTCCGGCACGAGCGTGGTGGCCAGACTTTCCAACACGATCGCGCACTCGACGAACCCGCCGCCAAAGCCACCGACGGATTCGGAAAAGGGAATGCCAAGCCAGCCGAGCTCTCCCATTTTCTGCCACATCGCCGGGTCGTATCCGATGTCGTCGTCGCGCAAGGCCCGAAACCTCGCGACGGGCGACTCGTTCTTTGCAAAGTCGGCCACCGTCTTGGCGAGCATTTGTTGATCTTGATCGAGCTCAAAGTCCATGTTGGAATCACTCCTGAGTTGGCTTCGCCGTTCAGCTGCTCGGCAGCTGGAGGATCATCTTCGCGATGACGTTTCGTTGAATCTCGTTGGAGCCGCCGTAGATCGTGGCGGCGCGCTCGTAGCAAAAGTACGGGCCAATCGATTCCTCCACGGGGAGACATACGCCCTCGTTGTACCAAGTCAGCGAGCTCTCCCCCATGACCTCCATGGTAAGCTCGGTGAGCTCCTGGATGAGCTTGGTCCCGACGAGCTTCAGGATCGAAGACTCGGGGCCTGGCATTTTGCCTTTCTGCTGATCGGCAAGCGCTCTGTAGCTCACCATCAGGTGCGCACGAAACCGCATCTCCAGGCGCGCGATTCGGGCCCGCCAGACCGGGTCTTCGAGCATCGGGCGCCCGTTGACGGTCTTGTGGCTTGCGATGCGCTTCAACTTCTGCAGGACGTTTCGCGAAGGTCCGATCATCGCGAGAAGCGTCCGCTCGTGGCCGAGCAGGGCCTTGGCCATCGTCCAGCCTTGGTTGATGCCACCGACCACGTTCTCTTTGGGAACTTTCACGTTGTCGAAGAAGGTGTCGCAGAACGCCGGCGTGTGGCCGAGCGTCATCATCGGCTTCACCTCCACGCCCGGGCTCTTCAAATCGATCAGCAGGAAGGTGATCCCGGCCTGCTTCTTGACCGACTGGTCGGTTCGCACGAGGCAGAAGATCCAGTCGGCGTACTGCGCGAACGAGGTCCATGTCTTCTGACCGTTGACGATGAAATGGTCACCAGCGTCCTCCGCGGTGGTGCGCAGCGAGGCGAGATCGCTTCCTGACCCTGGCTCCGAGTACCCCTGGCACCAGAATTCCTCGGCGCTGAGAATCTTCGGAAGGAATCGCTTCTTTTGCGCGTCGGTCCCGTAGCTGATGATCAACGGACCTACCATCCCCAAACCAAACACCGAAAGCGGCGGGGCGCCGGCAAGCTCCATCTCCTCGGCGAAGATGAAACTCCGCGCGGCATCCCAGCCGGTCCCGCCCACTTCCGCCGGCCAGTTGGGCGCAACCCAGCCCTTCTCGTAGAGAATCTTGTGCCAAGTGGCGGAGTCCTCCGGAGTGAAGTCCCCGGCCCCTCTTGCGGTTTGGAGCATGTCTTCGGGCATCGCGTCCTGTATCCAGTCGCGAACCTCCTGCCGAAATACCTCTTCTTCGTCCGTGAAACTCAGGTCCATGGCCGTATGCCTGACACAGACCACGGCGAAACACCAACCTGTACGAATGCAGCCGAACCCTGTAGGAAGCTCTGCACCGGAATCCCCACGTGACGATCGAGCTCGCATTCCTGCTCTTCGCTCTCGTCGTCGTCACCGCCTACGCGGTCCAGACGGCAACGGGCTTTGGGGGCATGCTGGTCTGTGTGACCCTCGGAGCCCAACTCATCGGTCTCGAGGAGGTCATTCGGCTGATGGTTCCACTCTCGTTCCTTCAAACGGGGTACATCGCGATTCGTCATCGCGATGGAATCGACTGGGGCTTACTCCTCAAGCGCGTCGTGCCGCTGATGGGCCTCGGGATGGGTTGTGCGTTTCTCCTGCTCACCCAGGTTGGAGGCCCCTGGCTCGGTCTCGCGTTCGGGGTGATGGTCCTCGTTCTGTCCGCGCGGGACCTCCACCAGCTCCGCGCCGCGAACGCTGCACTCCACAAACCGGTCTCGAAGGCCGCTTCGGTGGCGGCGCTGCTCAGTGCCGGCGTCATTCACGGTATCTACGCCTCGGGTGGCCCGATGCTCGTATACGCGGTCGGGCGGGAAGGGCTCACGAAAAAGGAGTTTCGGAGCACCCTCAGCATGATGTGGATCATCTTGAACGTCATTCTGGTCGCGCGCTTTCTCCTCGCCGGGGACTATGACCGGAACGTCGCGCTCGACATCATTCTGCTCGTGCCCACGGTTCCCTTGGGGATCATCGTCGGTGAGTGGGTGCGCCACAAAGTCGACGAACGGACTTTCAAGATGGCGGTTCTGGTGCTTCTCATCGCTGCTGCAATCTCGTTGATCGTGCGATATAGTGCGCAGCTGCTCTGAGCTCGGAGACCTGGCATGTATGACCTGAAAATCGTGGGCGGAACGCTCGTAGACGGAACCGGCAAGGACCGCTACACCGCCGACCTCGGGATCAAAGACGGCAAGATCGCCGACGTCGGGCGCTGCGACGGGAGTGCCGCCGAGACGATCGACGCGGACGGTGCCATCGTGACGCCCGGTTTCGTGGACATGCATACGCACTACGACGGGCAGATCAGCTGGGATGAAGAGCTTGCTCCATCGTCCATCCACGGGGTGACCACCTGCGCGATGGGCAGCTGCGGAGTCGGCTTCGCACCGGTTCGGCCGACTGACCACGCCAAGCTGGTCGAGCTGATGGAGGGCGTCGAAGACATCCCGGGCACGGCGTTGGCCGAAGGGATCAGCTGGGGCTGGGAGAGCTTTCCCGAATACATGGACGTGCTCGACCGCATGCCGCACACCATCGACTTCCTCGCGCACGTCCCCCACGATGCGCTGCGGGTGTACGTCATGGGTGAGCGCGCCGTGCACGACGAGGCTGCGACCGCCGAGGACATCGCCGAGATGCGGCGGCTTCTGCGCGAATCCCTCGAAGCCGGTGCGATTGGTTTCAGCACCGGCCGAAGCGACAACCACCGGAGCGCGGTCGGCGACTGGACCCCTGCCTCGGAAGCGGATGGCGAGGAGCTGGCGGGAATCGCGGAGGCGTTCCAAGGGCTGAGTCACGGTGTTCTGCAAGCGGTGAGTGACTTCAACGTCTTGCACGGCGACGATCACTTCGATGCCGAATGGGGCGTGCTCGAACAAATGCTGGGGGCTGCCGGCGGGAGGCCGATGAGCGTCTCGACGATGCAACGTGACCACAGCCCCGAACAGTGGAAGTGGATTCTCGACCGCGCTTCGAAGGCCAACGAGAAGGGCTTCGAGGTCCGCTGTCAGGTGGGCGCCCGAGGCATCGGTGTCATGTTGGGGCTTCAAGCGACGTTCCATCCGTTCATGGGCTTCCCGAGCTACAGGGCGATCAGCCAGCTACCGCTCGCCGAGCGCGTGAACGCCATGCGTGACCTGGCGCTGAAGGCGCGCATGATCGCGGAGAAGAGCGAGCCCGTTGCCGGCGACGGCAGCATGCTCCCGCCGCTGGCCGACTACTTTTTGTCGAACCTCGAGATGGTTGCGATGCGTCTTTTCCGGCTCGGCGAAAAACCCAACTACGAGCCCTCACCCACCGAGAGCTTTGGGGCGGCCGCGATGAGCCGTGGCGAGCCCGTGCTGAGCCTGATCTACGACGCCATGCTCGAGCAGGACGGAAAGGCACTGCTCTACTTCCCGGTCTACAACTACGCGGGGATGAACCTCGACGCCGTCCACGACATGCTCACGCACCCTCTCGCGCTCCCCGGCTTGAGCGACGGCGGGGCACACGTAGGCACCATCTGCGACGCCAGCTTCACGACGTTTTTGATGACCCACTGGGCACGTGACCGCGACCACGGCCGGATTCCGCTCGAACGCATCATTCAAATGCAGGCCCATGACACAGCCCGATTCCTCGGGCTCCGCGATCGCGGGCGGCTCGCCCCGGGCCTTCGCGCAGACGTCAACCTCATCGACTTCGACAACCTCGAGCTCCTCCCCCCGACCATGCTCGAGGACTTGCCAGCTGGGGGTCAGCGCCTGATGCAACACGCCAAGGGCTACATCGCAACCCTGGTGAACGGCGAGGTCATCACCAAAGACGGGAAGCTCACCGGAGCGCGCCCGGGCCGGCTCGTGCGAGCCGGGGCTGGGAGAGTCTCGTGATCCAGATGCGCATCGCAAGCCTGCTGGTTCTCGGAGCATTGCTCTCGAGCGCATGCAGCAGTGAGAGTTCGACCTCGGCCGCCGACGCCGGCACCGACAGCGGTATGGAGCCCGACGGCGGAGCGGTCGTCCCCACGTGCAACGGCCACGAAGAGCTCTGCGAGCGACGATTCGACGAAGTCGCGTTCCCGATGACACACAATGCGATGTCGAATGCCGAAGCGGGCTGGAGTATACCGAATCAGAATTTCGGCATCGCGCGGCAGCTCGACGATGGCATTCGCGGGGTCATGCTGGACACCTATGACGAAAACGGCGCGCTGCTCTTGTGCCATTTGCTCTGCGGTCTCGGCAGTCAGCCGCTCGTCGACGGCCTCGAAGAGATCAAGGCCTTCCTCGACGCCAACCCCAGCGAAGTGGTGTCGATCATCTTCGAGAACTACATCACGCACGCGCAGACTGCAGCGGCGTTCGAGGAGAGCGGGCTGATCAATTTCGTCTACGCTCAGGAAGTCGACGAGCCATGGCCTACCCTCGGCGAGCTGATCGAAGCTGGCACCCGCCTCGTCGTCTTTCAAGAGAAACTCCCGCAGGAAGACGAGTTCCCCTGGCTGATGAACATCTGGGACCACGCCGGGGAGACCGATTTTTCAGTTGCCGCCCCGGAAGACTTCGACTGCGACCCCAATCGCGGTGACCCTGCCAACCCGCTCTTCCTGCTCAACCATTTCCTGACTAGCGCGGTGGGCGGCAGCCCGGATCTTGCCGAGACGGTCAACTTCAATCCGCTCTTCATCGAGCGCGCGCTGCAGTGCGAACAAGAGCGCAACGCCCTTCCAAACTTCGTCGCGGTGGACTTCTACGACATCGGCAACCTCTTCGACGTCGTCGACACGCTGAACGGCCTATAACACCATCACCATTCGCCTCACGGCATCACATGCCGATCGAGCGGACCTGAGGTAGGCTTCGCCCGCACCAAGAGGAGGCCGATCCATGGCGATTATTCGCTCGTTGATGAAAACCGAAATGATCACAGTGAAGCCAGACGACAGCGTCGCGGACGCCGCCCGATTGATGGCCCAAAACAAAGTGGGCGCCGTGCTGGTCGTCGAAGGCGGAGCGATGAAAGGCATCGTCTCCGAGCGCGATGTGGTGACCCGGGTGGTGGCCGAAGGGAAAGACCCGGCGGCGACGAAGGTCTCCGAAATCTCGACCGCGGCGGTGGTCGACGTGGATGTCAACACCCACGTGCGCAAATGTGCGGAGCTGCAGTCTGCAATGGGCGTACGGCACCTGCCGGTCACCGAGAATGGAAAGCCCGTCGGCATCCTATCGAGCCGTGACTTCCTCGCCTACGTGATCGAAGGGCTCGAACAGGTGATCGACAAGATCGGCTACGAGGAAGCCCTCGGAAAAGGCAAAGACCCGTACGACCACATGGGCGGCTCGTACGGTAAGTGAGCCGGAAGAAGCGCTGATGCGCGCCGAGTGCGGCACTGGCGCTGACGCCTCGAGGAAGGCACAGTAGCCGGGCGGTGAAGGCCCTCGATCGCAAGCTTTTTCGCGAAGTAGTCCGGCTGCGTGGGCAGGCGTTGACCATCGCGGTCGTTGTGGCGTCCGGCGTCGCCTGTTACATCGCGCTTCAAAGCGCCTGGCGCGCGCTCTACCAATCGCGCGACCTCTACTACGAAACCAACCGGTTCGCGGATGTGTTCGTTCACTTGGAGCGGGCGCCGAAGTCGGTCGCCGGGCAAGTCGCGGAGCTTCCCGGGGTAGCCAACGCCTATCCTCGGATCGTGGAGCAGGTGCGCTTGCCGATCGACGATCTGATTTCGCCTGCAAGAGGCGACCTCATTTCCCTCCCGCCCACGGGCAAGGCGCCCCTCAATGGCTTGGTCCTTCGCGCGGGGCGCAACCTCGAACCCGGACGCTACGACGAGGTCTTGGTCAACGAACCTTTTGCCAAGGCGCACGGGCTCGATCCCGGCGATCACCTCTCCGCCGTGATCAACGGAAAGCTGCGTGAGCTCCTCATCGTCGGGCATGCGCTATCTCCGGAATACGTGTTTGCCGTCGACACGGGCCTGCTCATGCCCGATGACGCGCGATTCACACCCCTGTGGATGCTCGAGGACGCGATCGCCGCCGCCTATCAAATGGAGGGGGCGTTCAACGACATGGCGGTGAAGCTCGAACCGGGTGCGAACGAAGATGCAGTGTTGAGCGCGATCGATCGGCTCCTCAAACCGTACGGTGGGCTCGGCGCCTACGCTCGAGAACATCAGCTTTCCCATTCGATCCTCACGAGCGAAATCCAAGGGATCGAAACGCTGGTCATCTTTCTGCCCGGGGTCTTTCTTGGCGTGGCGGCGTTCCTCTTGAACGTCGTGTTCAGCCGCCTCGTGACCTTGCAGCGTCCGCAGATCGCCGTGCTGAAAGCCATGGGCTATCGCAACCCGACCATCGCCCTGCACTACTTCAAGATGGTGGCCCTCATCGTCAGCTTCGGGGCCTTGATCGGGCTCGGGCTCGGAGTCTGGTTGGGCAAAGGTATGCTCGCGATGTATGCGGAGTTTTTTCGTCTGCCCGAGATGCCACAGCGGGTCGACCTGACCGTCAGTGTGAACGCGATCTTGTTCAGCCTTCTCGCTGGTGCCCTCGGGGCATCGCTAGCCGTTCGCGCAGCGGTCGTCCTCCCGCCAGCGACAGCGATGCGGCCGCCAGCGCCTGCCAAATACAAGACTGCAGCGATCGAGCGTTGGGGGTTCACGCGCTGGTTGAACCAGACGACTTTGATGGTGTTCCGCGAGATCTGGCGCCGCCCCGGGCGCACGGCTCTTTCTTCGCTCGGAATCGCGCTCGCGCTGTCGATCGTGATCCTGGGGCGATTTGGATACGACGCATACGGTCCGATGATGATGATTCAGTTCGAGCGGCAGCAACGGGAGGACCTCACCGTGAGCTTCGTCGACGCGATGCCGCAACGGAGTCTGGGCTACCTGGCCCACGTGCCGGGCGTCGAAGAGGTCGAGGGGATTCGGTCGACCGCGGTCCGGATGCGATCGGGCCATCGCTGGCGGGACACGGTGCTCATGGGCATTTCGAACGACGCCCGGCTACGGCAGCTCTTCAGCCTCGACTTCAAACACGTTCCGATCCCGGACGAAGGCGTGCTTCTGACCAGCGTTCTGGCCGAGATCCTCGATGTCAAAGCGGGAGACGTGATTGAGATCGAGCTCAAGGAGGGCGATCGCGGCGATCGCGAGCTCACGGTGGCCGGGCTCATCGAGGAAGGGTTTGGCCTTCAGGGATACATGTCGAAGCCGAACCTGCATCGCTTGTTGCGGGAGGCCCCGAGGTTCTCATCGGCGCTGCTGCGCATCGACGCACCCATGGAGAGCGAAGTCCAGTCACGGCTGAACGACATCCCGGCCATCCAGGCGGTCGCGCGAAAGAGCGACGCGATCGCGAGCTTCGAAAAACAAACCGACGAGACCATGAAGGTGATGACCTTCATCATGACCTTGTTCGCTACGGCCATTGCCATTTCGATCGTCTACAACAATGCTCGCGTGAGCGTGTCGATGCGAGGTCGTGACCTGGCGACGCTCCGCGTGCTCGGCTTCACTCGCGCCGAGATTTCCGCCATTTTGCTCGGTGAGCAGGCCGTGCAAATCGCGATTGCCATCCCATTGGGACTGGCTCTCGGGACGCTCGGCGCCAAGGCTCTAATCGCAAGCTGGGCCGACCCGGAAATCTTCCGAATCCCCTTCATCATTTCGGACCAGACCTACGCCTTTTCCGTCGCCGTAGTCCTGGCGTCCGGCATCGCGAGCGCGCTTTTGGTCCGGCGGAAGCTCGACCGCTTGGACCTCATCGGCGTTTTGAAGACGAGGGAGTGATCCCGGGGGGTCCGCCTAGAACCCAAACGGCGCGCTCTCCCATCCCCAAGCGGAATCGACGCTGAGCTGGAGATGCTTCATCACGGTCGGTGGTATCGCGGTATGCCCGGGCCCGGGGGAAATCGTCTCCCCGATCCGGACGGAACCGCCGCTCGCAATTATAAAAATCGTCCGCTCTTCGTCGCTTTGCCCGCCATGCAACTGCCCTAGGCCGCCGTGATCGGTGGTCACGAGGACCAACCAGTCCTCCATCGCGTATGTGGGCCGCGCGCGGACCGCATCGAGCATCTGGCCTATCTGCGCGTCGACCATCTCCACGGCGTCGAGGTATTGGGGAACCATTGGAGAGAAGCCAGCGACATGTCCTTGGTGATCGACTTCGTCGAGATGAACGAACACGACGTCCGGCGTCTGGGCTTTCAGGTGTTCGACGACCGCGGAGGTCACGGCCGCATCGGCTTCAGCCGAGGTTGGGACCATGGGCGCGAACGCTTGATCTGCCTACGCCGATTCCAGGAGGATGACGTTGATCGGTTGCCAGCTGACGAACGAGGAGAGGTACGCATCCGGATTCTTCTCCCGAACGCGGGCGAAGAAATGCGGGTACTCGTCGTATCGGGCACCTTGCAGGCCGTTGTTCGTCACCCCGTGCTTGTCGACCCAAACCCCGGTCAAGATGCTGCTCCAACCAGGACCGCTAAATGTGGGCTGCTCGGTTGCGGCGCCGAGCTCACCGCCCGCAAACGCGTCGGAGGTCACGGCCCCTGACGCGATCAAGCCGTCGAGGGCAGGGGTCGACGCCACGACGAGCCCGTCGACGCGCAAGCCATCGACCCCGATGACCAACACGTGCTTGGACGTTGCAGCGCCACCGTCGCTGCCGCACGCAACGAGCGTAGCCGCCGCCAACAGGTAAAGAATCCGCCTCATCGAGCGGGAACCCACCCCGGATCCCCGTCGGAGTCACCGGCGACGGCACTGGCACTGGCACTGGCACTGGCACTGACACTGGCACTGACACTGACACTGACACTGGCGCTGGCACTGACACTGGCGCTGGCACTGACGCTGACGCTGGCACTGACGCTGGCACTGACGCTGACGCTGACTACGAGGCTGCCCGGGCTGAATCTCTCTCCGTCGCCACGGCGGCTGGGATGAGGCTCCGAGATGTGATACCGGTTGCGCGGTTTCGATCCGATGCATCTGCGCGCAACATCGACGATGGTCCTCGCGCTCGGGCTGGGCTTCAACGTCACGGCATGGGCCCAGGACGTCGGCTTGGAAGAGCCCTCGGCCGAACCAGCAGAGAGGCCCGAAAGGCCCCCACCGACCGCGGGCGCTCTCCCGTATGAGGATCCCACGAGCCAGCCGGACGACGTCGAGGACTTGCAGGAGCTCGGCGAGCCTGAGGACGTCACCCCCGTCGACGAGGCCGAGAGCGAGACGGCCGAGGTCGATAGAGCCCAAACGACGGGTTCGCACCCCCTAGAGGACCCGATGCTCCACCCGCCCGAGGAGCCGAAACCGTCGAAAGAACCCAAGACGGAGCCCACCGAGGCGCCGGAGCTAGAGAGCAGCGGCGAAGACTCGAACGTCAAGGTCTTCTACGGATACGAGAGCGGTCTCCTCGTCGGGGTCGACGACTGGTTTTTCCTGTCTGTCGCCGGCCTCGTGCAAGCTCGCTACACCGTCGACTACCGAACCAAGCCACCGACGGACCCGGACACGCTCGTGCGTGAAAAGCAGGTCACCCAAGGGTTCGATGTCGCGCGTGCGCGTTTTCAATTGGGCGTCGGCCTCACCCAGTTCGTGGCCTTGTACATGCGGATCGGCGTCGTGGCCGGCGGTGACTTCTCTTTTCAACGCGCATTCATCGACTTGAAGTGGAAGTGGTTTCGAATCCGGGCGGGCCTGTTCATGAACGAGCTCATCGCCGAGTCCTTGATCAACCCCAATGACCTGTACTTCTTGGACTATTCGATCGTCGAGAACGTCTATTCGCCCGGCAGCTCCAAGGGCGTGATGTTCACCTACCTCCGTCGTCGCTTCTCGATCAACCTCGGTTACTCCGACGGCCTTCGAACCGGTTTCTCCGAGATCCGTTCGCCGCAGCGAGCGGATTTCGCCGTCACCCTACGCGCCCAGTACGGCTGGGGTAGAAATGGTCTCGCTGGATTCAATCGGCTGACTTCGCGACGCGGCACTCCGTTTGGGGCCCGCCTAGGCGTCGCCGTGCACTATCAGGACGGGGGGCGAAGCCAAGGAACCGCCCCGGTGAAGATCGTGCTCGGCACGGTTGACCTCTCGATACGGGGAAACGGCTGGAGCGCGCTGGTCTCGGCGACAACCGGACAGGATGCTACGTCTGCATTTGCAACGACCGATCCGGGCGAGGTCGTCACCGGCGGAGTGAGTGTAACGGGCGGCTATTTCGTGCTGGAGGATCTCCACGTCTTCGCTCGGTACGGCTACGTGGCCAAACCGAAATTCCAGGGCGCGCTGCCCCCAAACATTCCGGACGTGCTCTCCGGGGAGCTCAGTGACTTTCATGCCTTTGGCGTAGGTTTTTCGTACTTCGTCATCCCGGGTCGCGACAATGTGAAGCTTTCGACCGACTTCCAGTACTTTTTGGGGAGCGAAGAGGGAAGTGTCGTTCCCACATCCCCGCTCAACTCGATCCAGCCCAACCTCGACGGAAGCCAGTTTGCGTGGCGCATTCAAATCAGCGCCGTGTTCTAGAGGCGCGCCGCGCCTGATCGTTCTAAGGCAGGCCTGGCGGAATCATGACGCGCGAAGTGCTCTCGCAAAGCCGCATTGAGCTCCGCTGCTTTTTGAAAGGTCACGCCATGTCCGGCGTCGTCGAAACGCAGCACCCGGGAGCCGGGAATGCGCGCGGCGAGCCGGTCGGTCTGTGTGGGGCGAATCAAGATGTCTTTGCCGGGGCGGACCAAAAGCGTGGGCGCTTCGATCTGCGAAAGGCGTGACCCAGTCGAGTGGCGCCAAACCGCGTGGAGCTGGCCAAGGACGGTTCGCAGGGCGGGGGGCCGGTCCAAGCGTACGCTCAGATGCGCGCGCATCATTTCGGCACCGATCGAATCGAGGAACTCCGCGGGATAGAGCAAGCGTGGAAGTGATTTCATCCGAACCTTGGGGCCCCCGAATAGCCCTTTGAGAAAAAGGCCCATCCCCTTGAACGTCGGAAGCGAAGCGATCGGCGAGCCATCGTGAGTCGCGATCAGGGTAAGGCTCCGGCAACGGTCCGCCGAACGAAGCGCGATCTCCTGAGCGATCATGCCTCCCATCGAAACGCCGACGACGTGGGACCGATCCCAATGAAGATCGTCCATGATCCGAACCGCATCGTCCGCCATCGCCGGAATGGTCCGAAGAAACGGCCCACGATCGCTCTCACCGACGCCCAAGTGATCGTAGTGGCAGCAGCGATGGTCCGCTCGAAGCTCGTCCACCTGCGGCCCCCAAACCGCGCCCCCCATGCCAAACCCCATGATGAAAAGGACGGGCGGCCCCTCCTGGCCAAAGGTCCGGTAGGCCAACCGGGGCCCGGTCAGTGTAAATGATGAGCTCAACGCCCCCACCCCACCCGCGCCGTCCCCGACACGGGCACGGGCACTGACACTGACACTGACACTGACACTGACCCTAGCACTACCCCTAGAACTAGCACTGGAACTATAACTCCCCTTGCCCCTATAACTCCCCCACCCCCGGACCTCCCTCCCATGCCCTCCAATTTTTTCGACGACGTCAACCAATACTTCGACGCGGCTTGCCGCCATACCGAAGTCCCCCCGGACATCCTCGGCCAAATCCGAGCTTGCAACGCCGTCTACCGGGTGCGGTTTCCCGTCCGGCGGGACGACGGCACAATCGTCGTGGTCGAAGGCTACCGCGCAGAGCACAGTCATCACCGGCTCCCGACGAAGGGCGGAATTCGCTATTCGCTGGATATCTCCCAGGACGAGGTCATGGCCCTCTCCGCGCTCATGACTTACAAGTGCGCGGTCGTCGACGTTCCCTTCGGGGGCGCAAAAGGTGGCGTGTGCGTCGACCCGCGAAACGAGTCCGCATCGTTCTTGCAACGCGTGACGCGACGGTACACGAACGAGCTCATTCGCAAACGCTTCATCGGCCCCGGCATCGACGTGCCGGCGCCCGATGTCGGCACGGGTGAGCGGGAAATGGGATGGATCTACGACACCTACAAGATCCTCGGGTCAGACACCTTGAACGCATTGGCCTGTGTCACGGGCAAGGCGACGAGCATGCACGGAGTCGCCGGGCGGCGAGAAGCCACGGGGCTCGGCGCGATCATCGCGCTCGAGCACTTCTTGTCCGAGGAAGAAGACGTGAAACCGCTCGCCTTGGCAACCGGGTTAGCGGGAAAGCGCATCATCGTGCCCGGGCTAGGCAAAGTCGGGCTTCACGCTGCACTCTCTGCGATCGAGCGTGATGCAGTCATCGTCGGCGTCTCCGTGAGCGACGGCGCGCTCTACGATGAAGGCGGACTCGACGTCGAAGCCGTTCTCCTCCACCGAGCGGAGACGGGCTCCCTTCGCGGTTTCCCAGACGCCCGCTACCTGGCCAATCCGGACGCGATCCTCGAAGAGCCTTGCGACGTGCTGATTCCATCCGCACTCGAGCATCAAATCACTGCCGAGAACGCCCCAAAGCTCCAGGCGAAAGTGATCGTCGAGGCGGCGAACGGCCCGGTCGATCCCGAGGCAGATGCGATTCTCCGCGAAGCTGGAACCGTGGTGCTCCCGGATATTTTCGCGAACGCGGGCGGCGTCGTGGTGTCGTACTTCGAGTGGATCAAGAACCTCTCGCATGTGAGCTTCGAGCGCATGACCCGCCGCTATCAGCAGATTTCGAACAATCGGATTCTCGAAGCGATCAGTCGCCTGTCCGGGAAGAACCTCCCCCCCGAGGACGCCGCGCTTCTGCTCCAGGCGCCTAACGAGATCGACTTCGTTCGCACGGCGCTGGAAAACACGATGGCGATTTCTTACGAGAAGATTCGTGAGCCCTGGAAGCGACGATCGCTGCCCGACCTCCGGACCGCTGCCTATCTCGGCGCAATCGAGTCGGTCGCGAGCTCCTATGCGCTGGACGGGATCTTTCCGTAAAGAGGCCGCGTCAATTCCAGCGAGCGTCGAGGAACGCGGCGATCTGTTCGATCGCGTTGTCCGCCTCGATACGTATGTTCGCGGTCATCGATGGAGAGTCGCCCCTTAGGTCTACCCAGGGCGAAATCAAGGCAAGAGCTGACGGCGCGGGAAGATCCGGATCGCGATCGCCGTCGCGAGCGCAAGGCCTCCGCCGGCCGAGTCACCCGCCAGCGCGATGCGCTCCGGGGATCGTCCTGTCGCGAGCAGCCAGCGATACGCCGCCAAGTAATCCTCTAGGGCAGCCGGGTACGGATGCTCGGGCGCCAGGCGATAGTTCGGGGCGTACACCTCTGCGTCCGCGGCCAGCGCAAGGTGCGTGATCAGACCCCGATGCGACTCCCAGCTGCCCACGCAGTAGCCACCCCCATGAAGATAGAGAATGGTCCGCAGCGGATCGCTTCCGTGGGGCCGCGCCCGAACCGCTGAAATGCCTTCGATGTCGAGCTGCACCATTTCCGCCGCCTTCGACGGCGCGTTGACGATCGACGCGAGCCGCAACCAAACCCTTTGAAACGAAACTGGAAAAGGCGGCCCGAGAAAGGGCCTCACCGCGAAGCGGAGAAGGCTGCGAATGAGCCCAGCGGGGAGTCGGAATGCCATGCTGCTTGATGTAGCTGTTAATCGGAGAGATTCACGTGCGGCGCACGGCGATGTCGGGGCGCCCCGAAGGCCGCGAGCACGAGCGCCCGCGGCATGACTAAGACAGCAGCACTTCGCCGGCCCCTCGCAGCAGGTGAAGCTCACCGGCTCGCAAAATTGGCTGACCGTTGACGAAGACGTGCTCGATCCCCGACGGTGCGGCGTTTCCGGCTTCGTTGGCGCGATCCCGAACCTCGTTCCAATCGAAGACGACGACGTCGGCGGCGGCGCCTTCTTCGAGACGCCCCCGATTCTTCAAGCGGAATCGCTTCGCGGCGGCGCCGGTCATTTTCTGCACTGCAGCCTCGAGCGAAAGGCTGCCCCGGTCTCGAGCCTTGCGGAGAAACCTCGGAAACGTTCCATAGGCCGCTGGATTTTGGTGACCTCCAAGCTCTGGCCAGGAGTCCGAGGCAAAGATCGCTGCCGGGTGCTGCATCAGTCGATCGATGATCTCGTCGTTGTAGTAGTCGTGAAAGAGCACCCGCGCCTGGGCGTTGCTCTTGTCGAGGATGTCGAGCATCGTGTCGAAGCTCGATTTGCCAACGCGCTCTGCAATGTCCGGAAGGAAACGGCCGTTGTGCTCATCGTACTCGGCGCAGCTCGCGTTGGTGATTTGGATCTGTGGGTAGCCAAAACCGACCAGCCTGAACCCAACCTCGGCTTCCAGCCGCAAACGGGCGCGCGCGAGAGGTTTGTGGAGCGCGCCGGGCATGCCGGCCATGAACCACTCGGGCAGCAGCGTGTTGAGCAGCGTCGCCCCGCAGCCGTACGGGAACATGTCGAAGCAGACGTCCACACCGTCGCCGATCGCGCGGTCGAAGAGCGCGACCGCCTCATCGAGGGTTTTCCAGGTTTGCGAGCCCACGAAGATCAAGTGCGAAAACTGGAGCCGGACACCGGTGCGCCGCGCAAGCCCGAGCATGTCATCGATCGCCTTGAGGTTGTGCGGCCGGCCGAAAGGAATCATCGGGTACGTTCCGGAGAACGACGAATACGCCTTGGCGTGCACGGTCAGCAGCTTGTCGTGCCGCTTGACCAATCGCGCCACGTCGTCGAGCTCATCGAGCTTGGCAAAGACCCCGGGCTTGTATTGCAGCCCAAACGAGACGCCCGCGGCTCCTTCACTCAGCGCAAGGTCCAAAATGGCCAGCATCTGCTCATGCTCGCGCTCGCTGAGCCGACGCGCCTCGAAACCGGACAAGGAGGTTCGCGCAGCGCCATGTCCGACCAGGTGCACGAAATTGTGGGTGAGCCCGAGGCCGTCGAGCACCTCACGGTATTCGGCGAAGCTATTCCAGTCGAGCGTCTCGCGCGCTGCTTTGAATAGAGAGCTCTCGAGCAGGGTTCGGTGCCTCGTTTCTGGCGCAAAGCCAAAAGGACTGAACCCACAGTTGCCGGCGACGAACGTCGTCACCCCCTGCTCGGTAAACGAATCGAAGTGATGCGGATCCTCGCTTGCGGAGAAGAAGTCCATGTGCGAGTGGGCGTCGATGAAGCCCGGCGCAATGACCTTGCCCTCGCAGTCGACTAGGGTTCCGGTGTCATTGGGCAGGTCGCCGATAGCAGCGATGCGTCGTCCGTCGAGCAAGACCGAGCCCAGGCGTGCGGGTCGACCCGTCCCATCGACGATCAGACCGCCTTGCAGAAGGGTTCGTTGGTCCTGTACCCGGGCCGTCATGCAGAGTCGTCGATTACATCAAACCGGTGTACTCGACAAAGCCTTTCGTCGTACCCGGACGGCGTGGAATCCGCTATCGTGGGCTCGAGCATGCACGCTTCAGGACGAAACCATTTTCGCATCGTATCGAAGGTGGCAATCCGGCACGAACCGAGAGCAACGAGGAGGCCCGGCACCTCGACATGCGCCTCCGGGAGCTCTGGTCCCAGCACCCGAATTTCCATTTCGTTCCGCACTCGGCCTCGTTTTTTGCGAAGCTTCAGGCCGGCCTGCGACAGCTCCAGGCCATCGTGGACCACAACGGCCTTCTCCATAAGGACTCATAAAATGGCCCGACTAACCCATCTATACTAAATGGTCTGATCATGGGGATGTTTTCACTTTTCGGCGGGACGCGCTCGAGCTTCGCTTCGGGGCTGGTCGCGCTCTCGCTCACCCTCGTCTCGGCGCCGGCCTGCATCAGCCAAATGCAGACCGACATTGCCGGCAACCAAAAACGCCTCGACTCACTCGAAGAAGACCTGGAGGTCAAACGAAGAGAGCTCGAGGAAGCGCTCGCCGAGGCGAGCCGAGTCCTTCGCCGCAATAGCGCTGACCAAGGGCTCCAAATCGAAAAGATCCAACAGCGACTCGCAACGATGGAAGGCCAGATCGCAGAGCTTCGCAATGAGAGCAGCGGAACGAGCAAAGCACAGGCCGAACAGAGCCTCGAGCTGCAGCGCCGGCTGAGCGAAGTCGCGCGCGCTGCCGGCATGGATGTCCCGATCGACTCGGACGAGATTCCGAAGAGCAAGAACGCGCACTGGGAGGCGCTCACGAAGGCGTATCGCATCAACAAGTATTCGTACACGCGCGGGCTCGCGCGAGCCTATGTGGAGCGGTACCCCAAGGACGAGCATGCGGACAACGCGCAGTACATGATCGGCTCCAGCTACTTGAAGCAGGGCCAGGCCGCCGCAGCGCTTGGCGAGTTCCAAAAAGTGTTGTCGACGTACCGAAAAGGTGACGCCCTCGACAAGACGCTCTACGACATGTCGAAAGCGTTCTTGGAAGTGCGCTCGTGCAACGATGCAAGCACCGCGCTCAAGGCCTTGCTGAAGAACCACAGGCGCTCGAAGCTCGTGCCAGAGGCTAAGAAAGATCTGCGCAAGATCGGTGCGCTCGGCGCTGCAGACTGCGACGACCGCTAAGGGCTCGCGGGCTTGCCCGCGGAGCTGAGATAGATCGGCGAGGACCAGGCTCGCTCTTGAGTCATCGACAGGCAGTCGTCGTCGAAGGGCGTCCGGTAGTCGCCATAGCAGGGGTCGCAGTCGTCGCCTTCACAGCGGAGCGAACCCGCGTTGACCGCGGCCGTGGGCTCTTGGATGGCCCGGACGTAGTAGAGCACCTCGCGGTCCGCCGACGCGTACCAGGGATCGTCGAACTCGACCTCGCAAACTTCCCTATCCGTTGGGCACGGTATCGTCAGCCAGGGGTCCTCGATCAGATCTTCGACGGCCTCGGTCTCGTCCAATTGCCGCCTGATACGAACCACCTCGATGCGAGTGATGCTGCGACGCTGGTCGGAGGGGTGGTAGCACTCGCCGGCGCAAATTCGCTCGATTCGCTCGTCCCCAAGCGCCTCGGTCACCTCGTCGGGGCAGCCGGGGAGCTGGGCAAACGCACCCGCGGCGCGAACCCGAAACTTCGGAGTCCCGTCGAAGGCGAGCTGACTGCCCATCGGAACGCGGTCTTCCGCGGCATTGATGAGATCAAACCAGAGCAAGATCCGGTCGCCGGACGTCCCGTAGACCTCCCGATCAAACAAGGCCTGCCAAATCGCATCGCGCGTCCGCTCCTTGGCATGCACCGCGACGAGGCCACCGGTGAGGAAGAATGACGCCTGACGCTCGAGCCACACTCGACGAAACGGCGGCCTGGCGAAAACAGCTTCCGGGGAAAGTGCCACCGACTCATCCGTCTTCTCCGCCTCGCCGAACAGCAGCTCTCGCCACTCTTCATTCACGACACCGCGCGCCTCGGTCATCTTCCGACGCTCGTACTCCTTGTATCCCGTGCCAGGTCGAGCCGAGTGGTTGTCGCTCGACGCGATGAAACCAAGAGTCGCATGCCGTGGCGCCTCGCCCGCTTCGAAGCTGCCGCGCGCGAGGATGTACTGCACTGAACCACCTGGGCGGTACGCGTAGCTCGGCTGAAAGCAATCGGTGCACTGATCGCAGTTGCCCCATTCGGTGAGATCGGTGCCTGGGAGAGTGAGGAACCCTGCGACCCCGACCCGCAGATAATTCGCGCGGGCGGCCACCACTCGTTCGTCGCATTGTTCGGAAAGCGGCTCGTCGCATCGACTGCGGATGATCTCACCGGCGCGCCAGCAACAGGGCTCGAACTCGTCCGTCGGCTCGGGGCAGACCCAGCCTTCGTCCGCCTGCTCGGCGGCGCGATACGTTCGATACTCCTCGGAGTTCCCGTGCCCGGAGAACACTTCGATCGCCGGCTGCCACTTCGGGTTGTCGCGCTTGGCCTGGAGCTGCTTGTCGTAATCGTAGCCTGGAGGCGTGTAGAAGCCCCAGGTCGTGCCGTGTGGAATCACCATGGCATCGAAGCCCCATTCATCGAGCTTCTGGAAGAGCGATTCCGGAGTGTTCGCAAATTCACGACAATCGGCTGGAAGGTCGGGGGACGCTTGATCTTCGGCGCAACTCGACATGCGCGCGATCTCCCGAACCTGTTGTGCTGCGTCGTTGTACGGCTGGTTGTTCGGAAACGCCTTGAACGGGATCTTCCAGTTGGCGCGGAGCGTCTCGCGATCGCGGAAGGCTTGCGAGGCGAGGCCTGGCGCAGAGATGGGCCGGCTGGGCAACTGCTCGTCGGACGTGTGTCTGAAAATCACGTTGCGGTGGCCAAAGTGCGTCTCGGGCGTGGTTCCGATCTGCGTCCATTCGAAACCGGTGAACGCGACGACATCCGGCTGCCTGCTCTCCCCGTCGACGGCGTCGCACTGCCGAATCGACTCACGCACCATGTCCCAGGTGCGTGGAGTCAGTGCCTCGGCATGGTCGGTGAGCGAATAGAAGTCGAGCTGCGAGCAAAAGCGCGCGAAGTCACAGGCGTCGGCAGGGGGATGGACGCCCTCGCCTCCCATCAACGGCAGGCTCCACTGGAACGCGTCCACCGACAGGGTCGAGTGTACGTGCAAATCGCCGAAGAGGACGCGCGTCTCCGAGCTGTCCGCGATGGCACTCTGCGCCTCCTGGCGCGCCTTCAAGACGCCGCGGTCGAGCGGGGTCGCCGTGATTTCACCGTCGGTATGAAGGCTTCCGCCCCCGTACACACGCCATAGCCCGAGAGCAGCCAATGCAAAGACCACGACCGTCGCAAGGCAGCCCAGCTTCCAAATCGCCATGGGACCGGAGCATACCAGATTGGTACGTTCAGCGTGCCCAGCGAACGGTTTCGGCCGCGCCGTCGATGATTTGATTCTGATCGAGCCCGTCTTGGCCCGAAAGATAGACGCCCGGCGAACCGCGACGGTTCGATGAGAAGGCGATCACCCGGCAATCGCGCGAAAAGGCCGGGTCCTTGTTGTCGCCCTGGCCTTGGGTGAGCCGTGTGTACTCTTGGGTCTCGACGTTGACGGTGAAGATGTCGAAATTGCCATCGCGACCGCTGAACGCAATGAG
>JBARTN010000098.1:0-46140 GCA_049645265.1 Polyangiales bacterium | reverse complement strand
GCGATCACGACAAGTCGCTCGCCGATCAGCTCAAGAGAGCTGCACAGAGTGTGGTGTTGAACATCGCGGAGGCGCGAGGGAATGATGCCGGCAATGCGCGAGCGAGATTCTCAACCGCCTGCGGCTCTGCGAAGGAAGTTCGAGCCGCCCTGAACGTCGCAAGTGACTGGGGCTACATCGAAGCCCAGATGGCAACCCACCTCGACGAGAAGCTCGACGAGGTGTGCGCCATCACCTGGTGCTTGGGCCGTAGGCTCTAACGGCCTGAAAGCCTCCAGGACATCGCGCAGACTTCGTCGAGCGCGATGTCCACCTCTGCGACCTTCGTGCTTGGAACGTAACCGTACGCGATCGCTAGCTGGAGTCCGGCACGAACTTCCTTTGCCGATCCGCACGCTGAGGCGAACCGCGCTTTCGCGGTTCCAGGGTCGTTCCCATCGGCTTCGGCGATGTTGAGGACGACGCTATTCATCGCCCGATGGATTTGGTCGAAGAGTGACCTGTCCCGCTTCTGAACCTGCGGAAGCACCTGCCGCAAGCCTCCTGCTGCCTGGAGCGCCCGTTGCTGAATGATGAGTCCCATGAGTGATCTCCTTTTTCGCGAGTGAGTGGGGTCCCCAGAAGGGCGTCAGCCCGCCCCCACTCACTCGCGAAAAAGGAGATCACGATGACCAAGTCACATCACAAGAGCACGTCTCACTGTCGCTGACACTGTCACTGACGCTGGCACTGTCGCTGGCACTGGCACTGGCACTGGCACTGGCGCTGCCACTGGCGCTGCCACTGCCGCTGCCAACCCCCCCTACGCCATCCGATTCCCAAGAATCAAATCCGCGGCCCGCTCCGCAACCGCCACCGTCGGCGCATGCGTATTCCCCGAAGGCAACAACGGAAAGATCGAAGCGTCCGCGATGCGCAACGCCTCGATCCCATGCACCCTCAGCTCGTCGTCGACCACGGCCATCGGGTCATCCGCGACGCCCATCTTCGAGGAGCCAACCGGGTGATACACGCTCATCCCCTCGGTCCTCCAGAACTCCAGAATCTCTTCATCGGTCTGCACCGCGTCGCCAGGCAAGATCTCGTACGTCGCGTGCGGCTTGAACACCTCCGACTGGTAGATCTTCCGCTGCAGCTTGAAGCCTTCGATGGCGAGCTCGCGGTCGTGTTCCGTCGACAAGTAGTTGTGGATGATCTTCGGGAACGCTTTGGGGTCGGTGCTGCGCGCGTGGACGCTGCCCCGTGACGTGGGGCGAATGATGCAGACCGTCGAGTTCACGCCGGGGTCGGCCGTCGCGACCATCTTGCCGTCGGCGTCCATGCCACCGGCGCCGGGCGTGAAGTGGATCTGGAAAATCGGACGTTTGGCGCCTTCGTTCGGGACGAAGCCCCCCACATTGCAGGCCGGCATCGTGAGCGGCCCCTTCTTCGCAAACATGTACTTGAGCACGGCCAAAACGACGCGCGGGAACTTCCCGTCCTCCGAAAGGCATTGCTTGGTCTTCACGCCCTGCTGAACCCAGACTTGGAAGTGGTCCTGGAGGTTCTCCCCCACGCCGCGAAGTTGATGCTTCACCTCGACCCCGAGCTCGCCAAGCACTTCCGGATGACCAATCCCCGAATGCTCGAGCAGCGGCGGCGAGTTGTACGTGCCCGCCGAGAGCACGACCTCACGGTCCGCCTTGGCCTGATGAATGTTTCCCCTGGCGTCCTGGTATTCGATGCCAACGGCCTTCTTGCCCTCGAGCAAGATGCGCTGCGCCACCGCCTTGATCACGATGGTGAGATTCGGACGCCTCTTCACCTCGGGGCTGAGAAACGCGTCGGCCGAGCTCCAACGCTGCCCGCCCTTCATGTTCACCTGGACGTAACCGATGCCTTCTTGCTTCTCGCCGTTGATGTCGTCGTTGCGCGGAATCCCCACGCTCACCGCCGCATCGATGTACGCATCGCTGATGTCGTACTGCATCTGCACATGGGCGACGTTCAGCTCTCCGCCCTTGGCGTGATACTCGTTGGCCGGCCCAGGTTCGAAGTTCTCGGAGCGTTTGAAATAGGGAAGCATGTTCTTGTACGACCAGCCCCCGCAGCCCGGAAGTGCGCCCCAGTCGTCGTAATCCTGCCGCTGGCCGCGCGTGTAGACCATGCCGTTGATCGAGCTGCAGCCACCGAGCACGCGGCCCCGCACCACGCTCATCTCGCGGTCATTCAGGTACGGTTCGGGCTCGGTCTTGTAGAGGTTGGTGACTTTCGGGTCGTACATGAGCTGCGTGAAGCCGATCGGCATCTTGATCAGCGGGCTGTTGTCTTTGCCGCCGGCTTCGAGCAACAAAACCCGATTCTCAGGGTCTGCGGAAAGTCGATTCGCAAGACAGCAGCCCGCCGACCCGGCACCGACGACAATGAAATCAAAAGCGTCTTCAGGCATCTCGCCTCACGGTTTTCGAGTCGGAACACATCGAGGTTTTCTATCACAGGACGAGGCCGGGACAACCCCGGTTTTCGTTGGCACGACGCGCGCGCTCGATTATGGTTCGGCGGGATTCAACGGAGAGCCCGCTATGGGGAGGTTGGGATGAAGAGAACGTGTGTATCGTCGAAGCTAGTTAGACTGGGCCTCGTGCTCACGGCGGTGGCCTTATCAGCCTCGGGCAATCGCGCATCGGCGCAAGAGGAGGCGATTCCCGACAGCGTCGCGGCCGACGTCACCGCGGGTTCGACCGAAGCGGCCGGCGAGGCCACTTTCATGGCCGCTCCGGCGGACCAAACGGAAACTGCCGAAGAGGCTGCGGACGCAAAGCCGGAGCTCGAAGTCGATTGGACCCTCAACGCGGGTGGCGCGATCAACACCGGCAACACCCGTTCGTGGAATGTCAATGCCGGCTCGGATGTCATCCTCGTGAAGCAGGACCATCGGCTGACCTTGGGCGCGCTCTTCAACTTCGGCCGGGCAGACGTTGCACCAACGGACCCCGCGACCGCCTACACCACCGTGGCGAGGCAATTCTTTTTCGTCTCCCGGTACGACTACTTCTTCACGAAAATGGACGCCGTCTGGGGCGGGCTTTCCTATCGCTGGGACCCACTGGCCGGCTTCCGGGCGCAGCTGCTGGCCAACGCCGGTTACCTCCGAGCGTTCATCAAAACCGAGAAGCACTACTTCGCCGGGCGCATCGGTTACAGCTATACGTTCGAGAATTACGAGCTGCCGCCGTCGACGCTCACCTCCAACTCGAACATCCATGGCCTCCTCGCGGCGCTCGACTACGAGAACAGGCTCAACGAGCACGTGGAGTTCCTCGCGAGCATCGTGACCATCTACAACCTCAACAAGGTCGAGGTTCAAAATGCGACGCCGTTCCAAGACATCCGTATTTATCTCACCGCCGCGCTGCTCTCGAAGCTAACCGACAAGCTGGCCTTCGAAGCGCGGTTCCTGATGCTCTACGATCGCCTCCCGCCAGGCCCCGATCTCGTCAAGGTCGACACCACGACCCTGTTCAGCCTGGTCTACACCTTCATGTAGTCTGGGCTGGTTCCCTCGATGTCTTCGAGGGAACCCAGCACTCCATCTCGATTCGCGCGGCTAGTTCTTAGCAAGTAGGTCGCGAATCTCTTCGAGGAGCACCTCCTCTTTGGGCGGAGGCGCCGGGGCTGCCTCTTCCTTCTTGCGGAGCGAGCTCATCCACTTGACCATCATAAAGATGACGAACGCGATGATGAGGAAGTCGAAGATCGCCATGCCAAAGGCCCCGTACTTGAGCACCGCCGCACCCGCTTCTTCAGCGGCGGCAAGGGACTCATAGCTGCCTTCGCCCAGCAAGGCGTAACTCTGACTCACATCGACGCCGCCGGTGAACAGCCCCACGATGGGCATAATCACGTCGCCAACCAGCGAGGCAATGATCTTTCCGAAGGCCGCACCAATGATGATGCCGACCGCCATATCCATCATGTTGCCCTTGAGCGCAAAATCTTTGAAATCTTTCAACATGAAATTCTCTCCTTCATTCCAGCACCTCGAATCCGAGGCGGGGTCTGTATGCCCGCATTCGTACGCTGCCGCAACGGCCGCTATTCAATTCACCCGTTCGGGCAGTAACTACGGCTTCGCGTACGGCCGTTTTCGCTGCAGGAACCAGGACTCGAACCATCGATAGCTCGCGTACGACACGGCGATCACGATGGCGCAGTAGAAGATGAACATCAGCCCTCCCCTCATGGAGAGGGGCTCATAGGCGAACACCCGGCGAAACGGGACCATGATCGGCCAGTGAAAGATGTACATGCCGTAGGAGATCTTTCCGACGAGCACCATCGGCGGCAGCGACAAGAGCTTCCGCAAGGGCTCCCATTCGAGCGCTGCGATCAAAAAGCCCACGTAATCAGAAATCCAGAGAGCACGAAGAAGATCGTCACCCCGAGATGCCCTCAAGAGTTGAGGTCGAAGTGATACGCCATCACGATCAACACCGAGATCGCGCGAACTCCATCCAACGAAGACTGATATCTCACCGTGGGTCCCCAACTACAGTCGACTCGCGGCCCAGGCTATTGCGATTTCTGGCGCGCGGCTACTTTGCCACGAACGTAATCGCGGGTTCGTTGGCCGCCGCGTAGCTCGCCGATAGAAACCGGTCGTAGCCGGTTTGCTCGAGGAGGTAGCGCTTGAAGTGAGCCACCATGTAGAGATTCTGGAGCCTGTGCGCTTCGGCGATGGGGAAGACTTCATCGGTGCAGGTGTCGTTGTAGGGCTGAATCAGCGCCTCTGCGCCGAAGGTGGGCCAGCGATCCTGGGGAATCATCAGCTGGTCGATGAGAAGGTTTCCAATCGCACAGACGTTTGCGAAGTGAGTGTGATTGGCGCCGGTCACCTCGACCTTGAAGAGTGGCTCCGCGTTCGGCATGCGATCGAACGCATAGTTGTGATTTTCGAGCGCGTTGGAGTCCAGGGTGCCGACGAAGAGGATGGTGGGCTCGGTGACCGCCGCGAGCGCTTCTTCGCTGAAGTTGCTGGCTCCGACGCCCCCGGCGATGACCCCAATGGCCTTGACGCGTGGGTCCTTGTCGGCGCCAGCCCAGCCGGCGACCATGCCCATGGCGGTGCTCCCGCCAAACGAGTGCCCGAGGACGCCGACCTTGGATTCGTCGACGCGACCGTCGAATGCATCTCCGACGGTGTTGGAGCGCGTGAACATCTCGTCGATGACGGCCGAGACATCAGGCACGCGCTTCTCAGCTGGGCTTTCGTCGCTGCTATCGAGCGCAGTGTTCCCGGTGTGCTCCGGTGAAGCGACGATGAAGCCGTGACTGGCCAAGGCTTCCATCAGCTGGGTGGACTGTGTGTTGATCCCGCCAAACCCGTGCGAGAAAACCAAGAACGCCAGCGGTCCTTCTGACGAAACCGGAAGATCGTCGACTGCGACTTCCGAGGGAAGCGTGAAGACCGATTGCAGAGGGTATTCCGTCCGAGGCCCGTCTTCTGCATCGGCCGCGTCGACTGGGTACCAGACATTGACGATCAGCTCGCGACCATCACGCGCGTCGTCGACCAGCGTGAACATCGTATGACCCACCGCGTAAGCCCCAAGCGCATCCGGTGCATCGACCGACGCAACGGTGCCGCTGGTACTGCCGCCATCACCGCTGCAAGCGGCGCCCAAGAAAGCCAAGGCGAGGATTGCAAGCCCCGATCGCCAACGCGTAATTCTTTCTGTCATCCAACTCGTCCCATTTCTTTCGCCTGCCCGACGCCCGCGCATTGTAAGGCCATTGGCCGCATCTTTGGAAGCTTGACGGGAGGTCGCCGAGCGCGCTAACCGAAGAACATCGATGTCGGACAAAATCACCCCAAGCCAAGCCGCATGGAACCGCTTTGCCGATCAGCTCAAGGAAGTGGGGGACAAAATCGTCGGCCCCATCGGCGCGCGAAGCCCCCGCGAACGAGCGGACGGCTTTCGCTATCTGGCCTCACTCATCGCAGCGGGGCAGGAGCTCGAGATGGAGGCAGACCGCGCCCATCCGGTGCTGGCGCGCGCGTTCACTCCGCTTCGGAGCTTCGTCGGTGACGGTCCCGACACGCTCTACCACGACGCCAAGCTCGACGAATCGCTCTCCTACGAGCTCACGATCCAACGGGGCGACGACATCTTCTTCTCGATCGTCGTCTATGCAAGCGATGACGAAGGCATGCGCTCCATGGTGAGCTTCTTGATCGACAAAGACATCGCCTTCGAACGAGACTGCGACGGTCCGCATGCAACGATTCACATCAGCGCAAAGCGCCCCGAAGGCGCGAAGAACTGGTTGGAGCTTCAGGGCAACGAACCCTTCATCATGACCCGGCAGTATTTCCCCGAGTGCGTAATTGAGGTCGACCAGGGCAAGTACCGCCCTGCCGTCATGAACATCCAATGCGTCGAGCAGGTGCCGCCTCCGAGCCAGTACTCCGTTGCCGACCTCTCCGCTGGGCTAGACCGCCTCGTCGCGTTCATGCACGACACGGTCGACGCCGGCTTGGGCGTGTCGGCCATCGTGGGCATGAGCATGATCGAGTACGAGGGCGACGCGCATTCGACGCCAACGAGAATCGGGGCGGATGGGAAGCTTGCCGTCGAAGAAGGAGAGCACGAAGAGTACACGCCCGACGAGGTCTTCGAGATGATCGACCCCAAGGTGGTCGCGAACAATCTCCCGGGGCCTGGCATCGGTTATTCGGGCGTTTCGTTCAAGCTCGCCGAGGACGAAGCCATTGTCATCGAAGGCAAAGACGTCCCATGCCGGTACTGGTCATGCCAGGTCTTCGACCACTACCTACAATCGGGCGACTACCGGCACTTTCCAGTGGCGCTCAACAATCGCCAGACCGTGTACGACGACGACGGCTCCTTTCGGATCTACGCCTGCGGCGAGAACCCTGGCGTGAAAAACTGGATCAGCACCGAGGGCCGGCGGCGCGGCCAGATCGTCCTCCGGACTCTGCTTGCCGAAACCGACCTCCTCCCGGAGATGCGGGTCATCAAGGTCGCGGATATCCCGGCGAGCGACCGGGTCTAGCGGGCAAGCCCTAGGCCGCGGCCCGAGATCACGGTGGCCTCTCGGCGGGCCCAGAAGTACTATCGCTCCAATGCCGGACCAGTCGGAGATGGAAGTTCTCTTTGCTGCACGCGATTGGAGGGCAGCGGGTCACGGCGTCGCGCTTGCGACCGTGGTGAAAACCTGGGGGTCTTCGCCAAGGCCCGCTGGGAGCCACCTCGCCGTGCGTGATGACGGAGCGTTTCTAGGGTCGGTGTCGGGCGGCTGTGTAGAAGGCGCCGTGGTTGGGGAGGCCCTCGAGGTGATGAAGACCGGCGTCTCTAAGGTGCTGGAGTTCGGCGTCACCAACGAGCGGGCCTGGGAAGTGGGCCTTGCCTGTGGCGGCACCATTCGCGTCTTCGTGGAGCCGCTGCTGTGAAAGCGGACACCCTAGCGGCGTTACTCGCTGACATCGAACGAGACCGCCCCGTCGTACTTGCGACGAACCTCGACTCGGGCCACCAGCGGCTACTCCACCGAGGTGACGGTCAAACTGAGCCGGAGCGAACCGACGTCGAGCGTGCCCTTCGACTGGACGCCTGCGTAACGACCGAAGCCGATGCCGCAGAACCCATCTTCTACCAGCCATTCAGCCCACCGCTTCGCATGATTCTGGTTGGCGCCGTCCACATCGCCCAGCCCTTGTCTGCGATGGCAACGCTCACCGGCTACGACGTGACGATCGTCGATCCGAGAGAATCGTTCGCCGCGTCGGAACGTTTCCCTGGCGTCACGCTCAACCTCGACTGGCCGGATGCAGCCTTAGAGTCTCTCGGACTCGATCCGCGTTGCGCCGTGGTGACCTTGACCCACGATCCGAAGCTAGACGACCCGGCCCTCCAGGTGGCTCTTCGTAGCGAAGCGTTCTTCATCGGCTGTCTGGGAAGCAAGAAGACCCATGCGTCTCGCTTGCGCAGGCTCGTCAAGGCGGGTTTCACGGAGTCGGACCTAGAGCGCATCAAGGGCCCCGTTGGCTTGCCGATAGGCTCGCGCTCGCCCGCCGAAATCGCCGTGTCGGTCCTCGCTCAAGTCACACAAACCCTCCGAAAACCTTCACCCAAAGTCTCGTAAAAGGGGACAGTCCCCTTTTTCAGTCATGGCAGCAGCCGGGTTTGCCTTCGGTGCCGGTGCCTGCTTCGACTACGGGATTCGGAGCGTTCTCATGCGCCCCTTGGCCGGAGCGTTGGGTCTCGATGCTCACGGATTCGCGATGGGCGGTGATGGCGGCAATGATGCTGACGGCGATTTCCTGGGGGGTGTTCGCGCCGATGTCGATGCCTGCAGGGCCGTCGACCTTGGCCCAGTCTTCGGGGGATATGCCGCGACGCTGCATCGTGCCGCCAAGTGAAGAGAAGCGTTTGGGACTGGCAACGACGCCTAGATAGCTCGGAGACAACTCTACCGCGCGTGCAATCGCATCCTCGTCAAAGACGCCGTGCGTCGCCACGACGACGGCTGCTTCTGCCGGGCGTACGAGCTCGGCTTCATCAAGCGAAGTGATGACCGTGGCCCCTTCGAGCGGAGGTCGTTCGGTCGTGTCGACCACGGTGAGTTTGTATCCAACGGCGATTCCGAGCTCGACGAGCGCTTGTGCGACCGGCGAGTTTCCAAACACCAAGAGCTCGCGCTTGGCACGGTGTGGCTCGAGATAGATTTCGAGCTCGCCGCCGCTGTAGCAAGTCATGGGCACGACGACCAGGCCCTCTCGGTGGTTGGGGAGGTTTGCGTCCGGCGTGATCTGCACCACGCGGCACCTCCCGTCGGCGAGGGCCAGCGCTGCTTCCTTCTTGACGGTCGGTTCTGCACAGCTGCCGCCGATCCAGCCGTGCACGACCGCAGCGGCGGTCACGACGGCTTTGTCGCCGGGCTTGGCGGAAGTCGGCGCGACCGCGCGGACGACCGTCGCTAGAACATAGCTCTCACCCTTGGCTTCGAGCTCCTTTGCGGTGCGGTACCAGCTGTCCATCTACTCAATATAGTGGAGAACCATCAGTCCGTAACCCCGGCATCTCGAAGCAATTTCCAGACCTTTGGCGGGGTAATCGGGATGTCGATGTGCCGGACGCCCAAATGCCACAGTGCGTCGACCACCGCGTTGGCGATGGCTGGGGGGGCCCCGACCGTAGGCGACTCTCCGACACCCTTGGCGCCAATCGGATGGTGCGGGGAAGGCGTAATCGTCTTGCCGAGCTCCCACTTGGGTGACTCGACCGCAGTCGGCAGGAGATAGTCGGCAAAGGTTCCGGTCAAGTTCTGCCCGTGCTCGTCGTAGACGATCTCTTCATACATCGCGGGTGCGAGGCCCATCGTGAGCCCGCCCTCAATCTGGCCTTCGACGATCAAGGGGTTGATGATGTGCCCACAATCGTCGACCGCGACGAAACGGCGAATCTTGATCTCGCCAGTGCCCTTGTCGATATCGACGACGCAGATGTAACTGCCGAATGGGAACGTGAGATTGGGCGGGTCGTAGTAGTCCACCGCTTCGAGACCAGCCTCCATGCCTTGCGGATGGTTCGTGTAGGCCGCGAACGCGATCTCTTGAATCGTCTTTGCCTGGTCGGGCGACCCCTTCACTTGGAAGCGATCGACGTTCCACTCGAGATCGTCATCTCCGACCTCCAGCAAGTGAGCGGCGATCTTCTTGGCCTTCGCCTTGATCTTCCGCGCCGCCATCACCGCGGCCGCACCCGCGGTGGGTGTGGAGCGGCTCGCGTACGTGCCTAGACCATAGGGCGCGGTATCGGTGTCGCCCTCTTCGACCTCGATGTCATCAGAAGGCAGCCCGAGCTCCTCTGCGATAATCTGCGCATAGGTCGTCTCGTGGCCTTGCCCCTGGGATTTGGTCCCAAATCGCGCCATGGCCTTGCCAGTCGGATGGATTCGAATCTCCGCCGAGTCGAACATTTTGATGCCCAAGATGTCGTAGTCCTTCGAGGGCCCCGCTCCGACGACCTCGGTGAAGCTCGAAATGCCAATGCCCATGAGCTCGCCCTTCGCTCGCTTCTCCTTCTGTTCTTCGCGAAGCGCGCGATAGTCGATCATGTCCATCGCCTTGTTCAGGGCCCCTTCGTAGTTGCCACTGTCGTATTCCCAACCGGTCGGCGACGTGTAGGGGAACTGGTCGGGGCGAATGAAGTTCCGGAGCCGGTAGTCCGCCGGGTCTTCGCCGAGCTCGTGCGCCATGATGTCGGTCATGCGCTCGACCATGTGCACCGCCTCGGTGACGCGGAACGAGCAGCGGTAAGCGACACCCCCCGGTGGCTTCGTCGTATAGACGCCATCGACTTCGACGTGGGCTGCCTTCATGTCGTACGAGCCGGTGCAGATGCTGTAGAGCCCCGCTGGGAATTTCGACGGGTTGGCGGCCGCGTCGGCCGCGCCACAATCGGACAAGGTCTTCACCCGCAGCCCGCTGATCTTGCCATCCTTGTCGGCCGCCATCTCCGCCTCGATGTGGTAGTCGCGCGCAAAGCTGTCGGCTTGCAGGTTCTCACTTCGGTCCTCAATCCACTTGACCGGCTTGCCGGTCACCAGGCTCGCGACCGCGCAGATCACGTAACCAGGATACACCGGCACCTTGCCGCCGAAGCCACCGCCAATGTCGGGAGAGATGATCTGGATCTTGTGCTCCGGTATCCCGCTCACGAGCGCGAAAACGGTCCGGTGCGCATGGGGCGCCTGCGAGGTCATGTAGATCTGCATGTGCTCGCGCGCCTTGTTGTAGTTCGCGACCATGCCACAGGTCTCGATCGACGAGACGTGGATGCGCGGAATGTACATCTTCTCCTTCACCACGGTGGCGGCGTCCTTGAAGACGGCGTCGGTCGCGGCCTTATCGCCCGCTTCCCAATGCCAGATGTGGTTGGTCTTCTGTTCTTTGTCGTCGCGGACGATGACCTTATCCTTCATCGCCTCGAAGGGGTCGACGACTGCGTCGAGCGGCTCGTAGTCGACGAACACCTGCTCGATCGCGTCGGCCGCGATGTAACGACTGGTTGCGATGACGGCGCAGACCTCTTGGGCGTAGTACACCACCTTGTCGATCGGCAAGACCATCTGCGTGTCCGACATCAAGGTCGGCATCCAGTGAAGATCGCCGGCGGCCTTCAGATCTTCACCGGTGATGACGGCCAGGACGCCATCCATCTCGAGCGCAGCGCTTGCATCGATGCTGTTGATCTTCGCGTGCGCATAGGGACTCCGGACGATGTCCATGTAAAGCATGCCCGGCAGCTTCACATCATCGACGTAGTTGCCCTTACCCTGGATGAACCGCGGGTCCTCCTTGCGCTTCTTGCGGTGGCCCATGCCGCAAATCTTTTCTGGTGTCCTAATCTGAACTTCGTCCGTGGTGGGAACCCGCGCGGAGACCCCCTCTGCAAGCTCGCTGTGGTGTTCTTTTCGATCGTCGAGCTGAGGCATCACTCACCTCCTGCGTCGGCAGCTTGGAGTTTCTCCGCTGCGTACTGGATGGCTTCCACGATCTTGTTGTAACCGGTGCACCGGCAGAGGTTTCCCGAAATCCCGTGGCGAATCTCATCCTCGGTGGGGTTTGGATTCTCAGCCAGGAATCCTTTGGCGCTCATGATCATCCCCGGTGTGCAATATCCACACTGGAGGCCATGTTTCTCCCAAAATCCTTCTTGCAGCGGGTGAAGCGCACCGCCGGCGGCGAGATTCTCGATCGTTTCGATCTCGGCGCCGTTCGCTTGCACCGCAAACATCGTGCAGCTCTTCACCGGCTTTCCGCAGACGAGGACCGTGCAGGCGCCACAGCTGGTCGTGTCGCATCCGATGTGTGTTCCGGTGAGCGACAAATCTTCGCGGATGAAGTGTACGAGCAGCATGCGTGCCTCCACCGAGCGCGTCACGCTCTCCCCGTTCACGGTCAGAGTTACCTCATGCTCACTCATCACTTGCCTCCCTTGGCTCTCGCAACGGCCTGCTGAATCGAGCGCTTCACCATGACCCTGGTGATGTCCCGCTTGTAATCAATCCCTCCCCGAAGGTCGGGCGATGGGTCGCATTCGCCCGCCGCCGCCTTACCCGCGGCTTCAATTACGGCATCACTGATCGACTTGCCGACCAGCTCGGCCTCCGCAGCCTTCGCACGCATGGGCACGGCGCTCACGTTGGTTAAGCCGATTCGCGCCTCTGCAACCTTGGACCCATCGAGTCGCAACTGAACCGCCGCGGCCGAAATCGCGTAGTCGCCAACCTTGCGCTCGAGCTTCGTGTACGCACCGCCGCTGTTCGCTCCCGGCTTCGGAATTCGAATCTCGGTGAGGATCTCATCCTCGGACATCGCGGTCTCGAACAGGCCCGTGAAGAAATCATCGATCGAGATGGTTCGCTCGCCCTTCGGCCCCTTGGCCACGACGGTCGCTCCGTAGGCGAGCATCGTCGCGGGGTGGTCGTTGGCCGGATCCGCGTGGGCGATGTTGCCGCCCACCGTGGCCATGTTCCGTACCAAGGGGTCAGCGATGACGCCCGCGGTGTCGCGCAGCAACGAATACGAGCTACGAACCACTGGAGAGTCGTTGAGAGCGTTCTCTAGCGTCATCGCGCCAATGGCGAGGTGGTCCCCTCTTTCTTCGATGTACCGAAGGCCGTCCAGCCGGTTGATGTCGATCAAGACGGACGGCATGGCCAGGCGGAACCGCATCGCAGGGATGAGACTTTGGCCGCCGGCAAGAATTTTCGCATCGCCCGCATGTCGTTGGAGCAGCGAAAGCGCCTCATCCAACGATTGCGGGGAGTGATAGTCGAACGCTGCTGGTATCACAGGTCTTCTCCCTTGAAAGCGTGTTCGGTCAACGAATCAGAAGGTATATCAGCGCGCCAATCCCTACTAGTGCCAATACGATCAAGGCCGTGCGAACCGGCGGGGGAATCAAGTCCTTGGCGACTTCCTTTGCCACCCGGGTCGCGAACTGGGATTGGCTTGCCTGAATGACCAAGGCCTCTTCGCCTTCAGCCACGTTCGCCCGCGCTTTGACGTTGGCGTTCAAGCCTTCGAGGCTCTCCTTGATGATGGCCTTGGCGGAAGAATCGATCAGGCGTTGGCCCACACTCGCGATGCGTCCACCGACCTGAGCATCCGCGTCATATTCCATCTTGGTTTCCTCGCCCTCGGGGGTGAGTTTAACCGCCGCCTTGGCCTTCACGAACCCTGGCGCCCCACGCCCGTCGACGGTCATGGTGTAGCCCTTCTCCTCCTCGACATCGGCAAGGATGACTTTGCCTTGGAATTTCCCCTGTACAGGCCCGACTTTGATGTTCAGCTCTCCGACGTAGGCGCCGTCCACCAGCTCGAGTTTTTCGCAGCCCGGCATCACGGCGGCGAGCACGACCGGATCGAGCAAAGCTTTCCAAACCTCGGAAGTCGGCGCCTCGAACTTATAGTCTCCTGCTAGCTTCACTGGGACCTCCCTTTCGCTTGGGTAACCGGGCCAGATGTTCTCTGAGCTGCCGGAGTGACTCGAAATTGTGGATGGGCAGAAAGTCGTCCACATGCGGCAGCACGGCCGCCATCCCGCGGACCCGCGGCTCGTAGCGTCGCTGTCCTAGACGCGGATTGAGCCAAATTAGCCGGTAGCAGCTACGTCGAAGCGACTGCATTTCGCGCGCGAGCTGATCGACGTCGCCCGTCTCGCAACCGTCGGAGATGATGATGACCACCGCGCCGCGGCGAAGCGCTTTCGGGCCCCAGTGCTTTCGGAATGCATGCAAGCTCTCGGCAATGCGGGTGCCTCCTGCGAAGTCGGCCACCTCGTGGGACACCGCATCGAGCGCGAGATCGACGTCTCGAAGCCGAAATGCATCGGTGACGCGGGTCAGGCGCGTACCGAACACAAACGCCTCGGTTCGATCGAGTTGCTGACTCAGCCCGTGAAAGAACTGAAGAACGATTCGACTGTAGAGCTCCATCGAACCGCTGATGTCCGCAATGAGCACGAGAGGCCGCGTCTTGTCTTTGCGCTCTCGATGCCGAAGCTCGACAGCGATACCGCCCAACTTTGCCGCCCTTCGCAGGGTTTCTCGGTGGTCCAACATGCGGCCACGCGTGCTTTTCACGAGCCGGTGGCTGAGGCGTTGACTGAAATCCCAGCGAAGGCCGGACATGGATCGTCGAAGCGCGCGAAGCTCGTCTTCGGTCATCTTCGCGAAGTCTTTGCGCTGCAGCCATTCGACTTCGGTGGCAGTTTCGGTGCGATCGGTGACTTCGATATCTTTGCTCTGCCGCTTGGCTTTCTCCGCCATGAACGAAACCAGGCTTGGCCGTCGAAACTCTTCAGGCCTGTGCCGTGGCGCCTGCGGCGTTTTCTGTGGCCTTGGGCCTGTCCCTCGATGGTCCCAGAACTCCGAAAAAGCACGATCGAAAATCTCCAAGTACTCCTGGCGGTTGACCAAGGTTGCGCGCGCGGCGTGATACACCTCACGGCGCCTCAGTGGCTGTATCCAGGCGAACGACTCGGCGAAGCCAACGGACTGGTCGACGCCGATGGGAAGGCCGAGATGGCGGAGACGTTGGACGAACTCGACCAGTCGCAACTCCATCGAAGGCGTGGAGGATTCGCTCTGAGCTCGAGGCAAGCGGGACATCCGCTATCCCGCCTGTGCTGCCCAGTCATGATCGTCGAGAAGCCGCTCGACGACGGAAATGTCCTCTCGATGCTTCAGGACGACGCCCAGGGTTCGCCGAACGGTTTCCGCGTCCAGCTCGGCAATCCCGAGGAGCACGAGCGCTTCTGCCCAATCGAGGGTCTCGGCGATGCCGGGCGGTTTGAGGAGGTCTTCGTGGCGCAGTTTCTGAACGAATTGGACGACTTGCGCGCGCACCTGCGCCGAGAGGCCTGGGACCTTCATCGAGACGATCGCCGACTCCTTCTGCATGCTGGGGTAGTCGATCCAGCAGTAGATGCATCGACGCTTCAAAGCGTCGTGGATCTCGCGCGTTCGGTTCGAAGTGAGGATGACGATCGGGCGATGGCTCGCTTTGACGCTACCGAGCTCGGGGATCGTGACTTGGAAGTCGCTCAGAAGCTCGAGCAAAAAGCTCTCGAACTCCTCGTCGGCGCGGTCGATTTCATCAATGAGCAGGACCGGAGCGCTCTTGCGACTTGGATCGATGGCCTGGAGTAGAGGTCGTTTCAGAAGGTAGTCTTCCGAATAGATCTCACCCAAGTCCTCTTTGTGGCCTGCCTGCAGCCGCAAGAGCTGGCGTGGGTAGTTCCACTCGTAGAGGGCATGGTGGATGTCGAGCCCTTCGTAACACTGCAGCCGAATGAGCTCGGCATCGAATGCACGGCTGAGAACTCGCGCGATTTCGGTCTTGCCGACGCCCGGGGCGCCTTCGAGAAACAACGGACGCTGCATCTTCAGGGCGAGGTAGAGGCTCATCGAAACGGCATCGTCCGACACGTACTCTTGTCCGCGGAGCGTCTCGGTGATCTCCTCGAGGGAATCGACGCTCATGGCAGCACAGCCTTGGACAACTCGCTCTGATGACATGGCGCGTTGTCCGCGGCCGAGCCGACCGAAGCTCCAGACGCACCAATACTGCAATAAAGCGTTGCCAAGAAGGTCCTCCGGCTCGACTCTAACGCCCGCGGTTCAGAACCGGTAGGGTTATCGGCGAAATGATTCTGGCCTTTGCAAACCACTTCGAAGAGCTTAGATTTTTCGACAACACAGGAGTTCTTCGAGATGGACATAGACGAGCAAACCCGGATGGAGATCGAGTCGGCGGCTTTCCGACGGCTGGTCACTCACCTGCGCGAGCGGGCCGATGTCCAGAACATCGCGATCATGGAGCTGGCCGGTTTCTGCCGAAATTGCCTGTCGCGCTGGTACCAGGAAGCCGCCGAAGAGAAGGGGCTCGGCATCGACAAGGAAGACGCCCGCGCGTTGATTTACGGCATGCCCTACGCCGAGTGGAAAGCGAAGTACCAGACCGAAGCGACCCCGGAGCAAAAGGCCGCGTTTGACCAGCATCATAAGTAGTCGATCGAACAAGCACATCTCCGCCGTGGTCCTTGCGGCGGGGGAGTCGCGACGAATGGGCGACGCGAACAAGCTCACCATGATGGTGGACGGGACCCCGATGGTGGCAAGGGTCGTGGATCAGCTCCTGAAGAGTCGCGCGGAGCGGGTCATCGTCGTCACGGGTCACGAACGCGAACACATCGAGGAAGCCTTATCGGGTCGCGAGGTGGAGCTCGTGCACAATCCCGACTACGAAGAGGGGATCGGCGCCTCGATTCGAACGGGCGTCGCGGCACTGGGAAACGACGTACATGGGGTGCTGGTGGCGCTTGGTGACATGCCGTGGGTGAGCGCCGACGTCATCGATCGACTCGTGGACGCGTTCACCTCGGATGGCGAGCTCAGTATTTTCATTCCGACATTCGGCAGGACGCGCGGCAATCCGGTTCTGTGGGGTTCGCAGCACTTCCCCGAGCTCCTCGCACTCGCCGGCGACGTGGGAGGCAAAGCACTCTTTCACCGCCACGCCGCTGCGATCTGCTACGTCGATGTCGAAAGTGCTGGCGTGAACATCGACGTGGACACGCCCAACGCGTTGCCGGAAGGGAAAACTAGGCCCCGCCGGTCAGGGGATCACTGAGCACCGATGGTCACGCTGACCTTGCCGAGCCCTTGGCCGCGCACCGTCACTTCATCGCCGACCCCGAGGAAGCGCGATGTGTCTCCGTCGAGCTTGGTCGCTAGCTTGCGAAAGCGGCTGATGCCCACGAGGTTGCTCAAGCGCACCACCCAGCGAGGCGTGCTCATGGCAACGCCTCCGGGAGTGCCCGTGAGCACGATCGTGCCCTTCGACAGTGGCGTTTCGGGAAACTTGGCGTGAATGAAGCGCAGCATCTGGACCGGTGTGTAGATCAGATCCGCCGTGGACTGGTGCTGACGAACTTCACCGTTCACGAGGCTTTCGATCTCGACACAGGGGATGCCGTTGGGCGTGGGGTTCTCCGGCATCCAGGCCTTGTCCGCGACGGGCATGAATCCGGGGAAGCTCTTTGATAGGCCCCAGTACGCGTGACGGTTCGGTCGTCCCTCGCCCAGAATGCCAATCGATCGCGCAGAAAGGTCGTTGGCGATGAAGAATCCGAGCCGCGGCGCGAAACGCGGGTCGTCGAGCCGTGACGGGTCGATGTCCTCGAGCAAGACGAGCCCCATCTCGACTTCGTAGTCGAGCAACGGGGCCAGATCCCGGAAGTCGCTGCGAAGGGTCTCCCCGAGCCCCAGCTCGAGCGAATCGGCGCTCTCGATGAGAACCTCCGGGGTTGGGAACGGCACTTCGGCGCCCGACCGCACCAAGCTACTGCGGCTCTTCACGAAAACGGGCGGCGCCGCGTCTGGATCGAACGACGACGCGGTCTCTTCAATGTGGCCTGCATACGAGAGGCCGACGCCGAAGGCTTGGTTCGGCGCATCGAGAGGAACGTACGCCCCCTGCCCGAGGTCATAACATTGGAAGTCAGCAGGAACCGGCACATCGGAGAGCGGTCGAAGAAGGAAATAGCCGAGCGCTGCGAGAGACAACAACAGCACGGCCGCAACGGTAAGGAGGATTCTCTTCATCGCAGGTAGCACCTTTCGAATGCGCGTCGTAGCGTCCGTTCCGGATTGCTCGCCCGCGCCGTCTCGCGCCAAGCCACATGGCCATCGGGTCGAATCAGCAGCGCTCCATCATGCCCGATCCCGCAGAGTTCTTCTAACGCGCGCTGCGCATCGTTCGTGTCGCAAAGCGAGCCCAGCTCCTGCACCTGGAGCTTTGATCGCAGCGAACCCACCACCTGCGTGGCCGCGTCCCGCCATGCAACACCCCCATCCCCCAACAAGAGCGTGAAGCGCGCGGGATCCAAAAGGTCGTGCGTCGATCGGCTGTTCTTTGGCGGATCCAACCATAGATGGGGGAACCTCGCCCCGGGCCTCGTCGACGGCCTGTACTCTGTGACCAGGTCAGCTGGCTGCTCTGGCTCGGAGCCGTTGGGGACGATCGCACCTTCCTCGTAGACGTAACCAAGGTCGAGTCCGATGCGGTCGAAGTGCGGCGTCTGGTCGGCGATGGTGTCGAGGACTTTTCGCTTCACCATGGGTTCGCTGTCGAAGCGCGCAAAGGCGCGAAACGCACGCCGGTTGAGAAGCCGGACAACCGCGCCACGCCAGGATGCAGGCAACCACGTCATAGGAGCGCTGTTCTTCAGCCGCGCCAACATTCTCATCCCGTTTCGGGGGAGTCCAAACGCTTCGACCACTTCGAAGATCTTATCGAAGTTGGCCTTGCTCTCGGCGCAGTTGCGCACGGCAACCGGACGCCGCTCACTTTGGTAGGTATCGAGCAACGCTTCATCCGCCTCTCCTTTGAGCACCGCGGCAAGCTTCCAGCAGAGGTTGTGCGCATCCGCAATGCCCGTGTTCATCCCGAGACCGCCCGTGGGCGGAAACCGGTGCGCCGCGTCTCCGACCAAGAAGACCCTGCCACTACGAAACAACTGGGCCACCTGCGCAGTCATGCGCCAGAAGCTGATCGACTCGATTCGGATCCCGTCGTCCTCGATCCCCAACGCTTTGGCGATGCGCGCTCGAAAGACTTCCGCGTTGTAGTCTTCCGGGCGCTCGTACGGTGCGTAGATCGGTACGTGATAAACCCAACGCTTCTCGATGTGGTGCGCGATCAGGCTGCCCACCGCGTCGGGGTGCAGGACCCAGTAGAGCTTGGCAGGCGTCTTCACGTGCTCCCGGAGGTTGAGCTCAAAGTACGCGTTGACGAAGTCCTGAAGCTTCTCCGGGCCGTCCATTTCGATTCCAAGGGCGCTTCGCGCTCGGCTCGACGCGCCATCGGCCGCGATAACGTACCTGCTGTGAATACGAATCATCGCGCCATCGGATGCTCGAACAACGATGCTGATCAAACCATCGCCATCTTCTTCGAAGGCTTCCCATTGGTGTTCAAACAGCGCCTGGGTCTCGGGCGTCTGCTCGACGTGTGAAAGCATCCTTTTCTCGAGCTCGGTCTGGGAGAGGTTTAGGTAGGGCTGCTCGGAGCGAAGGTGCCGGCGGTATTTCTCCGCGTTCTCCGGATTCTCGAGCAGGTCGATCCGGCCGAACTCCTCGTTGATCGTTTTGCAAAACACGATCCGAGCTGCATCGGCGGGCGGCGATGCCTCGGCTTTCAGCTCGTCCTCCGTAAACCCGAGGCCATTTAGAATCTCGATCGATCGGCCGTTGACTTCGTGCGCCTTCGGATGTCTCGAAAGGCCCGGAGCCCGCTCGACCACGATGGTTCGGATGCCCGCCTGCGCCAGACAAAGGGCGCTCACCATGCCGGAAGGGCCCGCGCCGATGATTAAAACGTCCGTTTCTAGATCAGCGTTCATGACGGCGTCGAGCGTTGCGTGCGCATCCACGGTTCGAGGCCTGCCTTGAGGTAGACGAAACTGACGAGCAAGATGGTCGTGAGACTCACGAACGCGAAGACGTTCTCGTTCAATCCCAAGACGGTGAGGTGGAACTCCGGATCGACGATCGATCCGCCGTACGCGCCTTCGAGAACGGCAGCTCCCCAGAACCCGAAGATGTTACAGGCCTGCCAAGCCCAAGAGATGTACAGGCTCGAGAGCTGATGCGGACGCCTGAACCAAATCAGGTACAGGTTACACAGTCCTGAGAGGCCCATGAAAACGAGCGCCCAGGCCAGGTGAAAGCGCGCGTGCCCGACCCAACTTGGATTGAGGAGGTGCGTCGCGCTGGTGTCCCGGACGATCGGGCCAAAGAACTCGAGCACGCCGATCGTAAGCAACACCTGGGCGACTCGATACCGTTTGCTGACAGTGGCCATGGACCCTCCGTGAGTTAGCCGCATGAATACCTCAAGATGAGTCAACCTGTCAGCGGATACCTCGATTGGTGGCGTCCGCGAAGGGCTTGACGCGCGCCTGTTTTGGGGGCCTCGCCTTGTCGCACCCCCGAGCCCGCACTACGGTCGCCCGGTGCGTTTCGATCATGTCTCCATTTCTAGCGTTGCCCATGTCGATGGAGCCGATCGCGTCACGTCCGAGGAGCTCGAAACGAAACTTTCAGAGCCCATGCGGCGGCTCGGCCTCCAGCCGGGATTCCTCGAAGGGGTCACGGGCATCCGCGCGCGCCGGATGTGGGGGGTCGATTTCCAACCTTCGCAGGCGGCGACTGCGGCAGCGGAGCTAGCGATCGAGCAGGCCGGAATCGACCGCAATCGTTTGGGAATCGTGATCAACACTTCCGTATGCCGCGACTACATCGAGCCGTCGACGGCGTGCATCGTCCACAGCAACCTCGGTCTCGGTCCCGACTGTGTGAACTTCGACCTCGGCAACGCATGCCTCGGCTTTCTCAATGCCATGGACATCGTCGGGAACATGATCGAGCGCGGTGAAATCGAGTACGGGCTCGTGGTCGACGGTGAGAACAGTCGGTTCGTCGTCGAGAGCACCATCGCGCGACTGAACGACCCCGATCTAGATGAGGCGACGTTTCGCGAGAATTTCGCCACGCTCACACTCGGGTCGGGCGGCGCGGCGATGGTCCTCGGGCCGCGTGATCGAGTACCCGATGGTCACCGCTTCGTCGGCGGCGTGACGGCGGCGGCGACGGAGCACCATCGACTTTGTCGCGGGCAGGTCGACCGAATGCAGACCAAGAGTAAAGAGCTGCTCATCGCGGGAATCACACTCGCAAAGCAGACCTTCGAGACGGCAAAGCGCGAGCTCGGTTGGAACCCGGACGTCGTGGCCGAGTACATCTTGCATCAGGTGAGTCGGGCCAACACCGACAAGCTCGCAGAGGCGCTCGAGCTTCCGACCGACAAGTTCATGCATGCCTACGTCGAGCTTGGCAATGTCGGGCCCGCGGCCGTTCCGATGGTGCTTTCGAAGGCAGCGGAGGCAGGGCGCATTCAGCCGGGCGACCGGGTGGCGCTGATGGGCATCGGTTCTGGGCTCAACTGCAGCATGTCCGAAATCATCTGGTAAGCGGCCCGTGAAGGTTTCCGAAGAGCTCTATCCGTTTGAGCCTCACTGGCTAACCTTGCCGTCCGGTCATCGGATGCACTACGTCGATGAGGGCGATCGCGACGCGCCGGTGGTCCTGATGCTTCACGGGAACCCAACTTGGTCGTTCTACTGGCGAAGATTGATCTCGGCACTGCGCCCCAGTCATCGCGTCATCGCGCCCGATCACATCGGCTGCGGAAAGTCCGACAAGCCAGGCGACGACGCGTACTCCTACCGGCTCGCGCAGCGGGTCGAGGACATCGAAGTTTTAGTCGAGCAGCTCGGCTTGCACGGCATCACGCTCGCGGTTCACGACTGGGGCGGCATGATCGGCATGGGCTGGGCGAATAGGCACCCCGATCTCGTCGCGCGCTTGGTCGTTCTAAACACCGCGGCGTTTCCGATGCCGTCGACCAAGCGCCTGCCAGCTTCGCTTTGGTTGGCGCGTGACACCAAGGCGGGCGCTCTCTTGGTGCGCGGTTTCAACGCGTTTGCCAGGGGCGCGACGCGGCTTGCCGTCACCCGAGTCACGCTTTCCAAAGAAGTGCGTGACGGCCTTTGTGCGCCCTACGACAGCTGGGATCACCGCCGTGCGGTGCTCCGCTTCGTGCAGGACATCCCTCTCCAAGAAAGCGACCCGAGCTTCTCGTTGGTTCGCGAGGTGGGCGAGGGCCTCCATCAGTTCAACGACCGGCCCGTGCTGATCTGCTGGGGCGAGCGTGATTTCGTCTTCGACGACCATTTCCTGAGGGTTTGGAAGAGCGCACTTCCCGATGCAGAGGTTCACCAGTTTCCCGACTGTGGCCATTATGTTCTCGAAGACGCGCCAGCAGAGATCGAGCGACTGGTGCGCAGGTTTTTGGGAATCGACGTATGAGGCCCGAGCTTTCGACGGTCGCCGACGTGCTTCCCCAGATGGCCTCGACTCAGCCCGACGCGACGGCCATCTTCTTTCCGACGAAGCGACGCGATGCGGTGGGCGACGTCATGTACACCAAGGTCTCGTACCGTGAGCTCGACGAACGCAGCAGCCGAATCGCCGCCGGGCTCCACGCAGTTGGAATCGAGCGCGGTCATCGCGCCGCGCTCATGGTGCGACCGAGCCCCGATCTCTTCGCCCTCACGTTCGGGATGTTCAAGGCCGGTGTGGTTCCCGTGATGATCGACCCGGGTCTGGGCATTCGAGGGCTGAGCAAGTGCCTGGCCCGCGCGCAGCCCATCGCGTTCGTCGGAATTCCAGTCGCGCACGCGGCTCGCATCGCCCTCGGCTGGGGCCGGGCGACGGTGGAGCGGACGATTACCGTTGGCGGCTGGGGTCTGGCGAAGCATACGCTCGCGCAGGTCGAGGTGCTCGGGGCGAAACGGCTCGCCGCAGGCGATAGGCCCGTGCCCACCGGAGGCGACGAAGTTGCGGCCGTCCTGTTCACGTCGGGCAGCACCGGGCCGCCCAAAGGCGTCGTCTACCGGCATCGCCACTTCCTCGCGCAGGTGAAAGCGATTCGAGAGATGTTTTCGATCGAGCCTGGCGAAATCGATCTGCCTACGTTTCCGCTCTTCGCGCTCTTCGATCCCGCGCTCGGCATGACGACGGTCATCCCGGACATGGATCCGAGCCGGCCGGCCAGCGTCGAGCCGCGCAACATCATCGAACCCATTCAGCGTTTCGGCGTAACGACCATGTTCGGATCGCCCGCGCTGCTCAATACGGTCGGTCGATACGGCGAGCGGCACGGCATCAAGCTGCCGAGCTTGCGCCGAGTGATCGCCGCGGGTGCACCCATGCCCGGGCAAACGCTCGCCCGTTGGCATGCCATGTTGCCCGACGACGGCGATGTATTTCCGCCGTATGGCGCCACCGAGTCGCTTCCCGTGGCCTGTCTGCCGGGACGCGAGATCGTCGCGAAGACCTGGGCCGAGACGGAAAAAGGGGCCGGTGTCTGCGTGGGCCTCCCCGTCCCCGACATCGAGGTGAAGGTGATTCGCATCAGCGACGATGCGATCGACACCTTTTCAGACGATCTCGAGCTCGAAGAAGGCGAGATTGGCGAGATTGCGGTTCGGGGCCCGATGGTGACCGAGGCGTACTTTGGAGACGAACGCAATACGGCACTATCGAAGATGAGAGACGGCGATCTCGTCTGGCATCGCATGGGCGACGTCGGTTGGCGCGATCGGGAAGGACGCCTTTGGTTCTGCGGGCGCAAGAGTCATCGAGTGGTCGTCGAAGGCGCGACGATGTTCACCGTCCCTTGCGAGAAGATCTTCGATGCCCACCCGGCCGTCTATCGCTCCGCGCTCGTCGGTGCTCGAGGGCAACCGACACTCTGCGTCGAGCTCGAGCCTGGACACGACCCCGGTGACTGGCCGGAGGTCGAGCGGCAACTCCGCCACATCGCCCAGGCTCATCCGCAGGCGAATCGCATATCCCACTTCGTCCGGCACCCGAGCTTCCCAGTCGACATTCGACACAACGCAAAAATCGGGCGTGAGAAGTTGGCGAAGTGGGTCGAGGCCAAAGGGCCATCATGACGATCCTCGTCACGGGTGGCGGAGGCTTCATCGGCCATTCGATCGTCCGGGCGCTGCTCGATCGTGGCGAACGCGTTCGGGTCCTCTGTCGTGGCGATTATCCCCACCTTCGCGACTGGGGCGTGGAGCTTCAACGCGGCGATATTCGCGACCGCGAGGTCGTGGCCGTGGCCGTCGAGGGCTGCGACGCGGTCTTTCATACCGCAGCGCACATCGACCTATGGGGCCCCTACGAAGCGTTCTTCGCCGTGAACACGCTCGGCACTCGCCACGTGATCGACGCGTGCACGAGGCATCGGGTGCCAAAGCTCGTCTACACGAGCACGCCGAGCGTCGTGCATTCAGGAGCCGCAGTGTCCGGTGTCGATGAATCCGCGCCGTATCCGGCCCGCTTCGAGGCTCACTACCCGGCGACGAAGGCGCTTGCCGAGCAAGAGGTCTTGGCCGCCAACACCGACGCGCTGTCGACCGTCGCGATCCGACCCCATCTGGTCTGGGGTCCAGGGGACAGCTCGGCGCTGCCACGACTGGTCGCCCGCGCCAAAGCCGGACGCCTACGAATGGTCGGGCGACCTCAGCTGATCGACACGACCTACATCGACAACGCGGTCGCAGCCCATCTCTGTGCGCACGATCGACTCGCACCGGGTTCTCCGGTCGCGGGCAAGGCCTACTTCATCACGCAAGGCGAGCCGCTCGAAGGCCCGACGTTCATCAACGACATGCTCGACGCGGCGGGCCTGCCGCCCGTCACACGAACCATTCCGGCCCCCTTGGCCCGCTCCGCCGCCGCCCTGGCCGAGGCGGTGTGGAGCGCATTCAAACTGCAGTCCGAGCCCCCGGCGACCCGCTTTTTAGTGAGCCAACTCTCGACCGCGCATTGGTACGACATCTCCGCGGCCCGCCGGGACCTTGGTTACGACCCCGCGGTCAGCTACGCAGAAGGCATGGTCCGGCTCAAAGCGTGGGCCAAGAACCAAACCTGGTAGCGGGCTGTGAGCTAACGCTCGAGCAGCGCAGCGATGTCGAAGTTTTGCGAAAGCGCGTGAACGATGCTCCGAGGCTCCACAGACTCGATGAAGGGCAGCCGAAGTTGGGGTAGGCTCGGGTAGCGTCTCGAGAAGGCGTCGGTGATGCGGGAAGCGGCGCGGTTGCGTGTCGCGCGTTCGTCGTTGAGCGCGGAAAGAACGTCGTCGATGGCCGGGGTCGTCTCGTCTGAAGCCTCGAGCACCTGGACCCAATCGCGCTCTGGCACGAATGCGGAATTGAGGATCAAAGCCCGTGGAGCGATTTCGAGCTTTCCAAGCTGCTTGATCAGGTAGTCGACATCATCTTTCGCAGCAGCGGTCGGAGAGGCGACCGGGTAGTACCGTGTCTCGGGTCGAAGCAGCAGGTCACTCGTATGCTCGTTGAGCAGGATGAAGCGTTTCCGAACGCGCGCCATCTCGGCAAACAACCCTGCGACGTCTCGTGCCACGGGCCCCAAGGCGCGCACGAGTAGTTGCTCCACCCGGCCCATCTTGTCCTCTTGCGGCGCAACACTCGTTCGCTTCCCGATCGCAGCCATCCAACCCACCGCGCGGCCGCCGAGAAGCTTTGCCAAGCGTTTCGGGTAGGTGATGAAGTCGACGGCGTTGCGAGACGGCGCCGTGTCGATCACCACCGCATCGACTTCATGCTCGATGATGGCTCGCCACGTCAGGCTTATCGTCGCGACCTCGTGGATTCCAGGGACCGCGGCTTCGAGGACGCGGTAGAGGCGATTGTCGAGTAATCGCTCGAGCGCCTCGGGCTCCTCCGCGAACAAAAACTCGACGAAGGTGCGCAACGCATCCTGAGGGTCGGGCATGAGCCCAAAGAGCTGGCCGCTTCCGGAATCCAGCGAAAGCTCCCGGGCCTGTGTTCCGAGCTCGACACCCATCGCGTCTGCGAGCCGGCGGGCCGGGTCGATGCTGACGATCAAGGCCCGGTACCCGCTCTTGGCGAGGGCCAGCGCAAATGCGGCCGACGCTGTCGTCTTACCGACACCCCCGCCTCCGGCGCAGACGATGACGACGGGCTGTTTCATGCGGCTCCTGCGCTCCGCAGCCACTCGGCCACCGTTCGCGCGGTCGGATCGGTGGATGCGAATGGGAGCAAGGTCAGCCCACTGTCACCGCCCTTTTCTTCGCCATACCGGTGCACCGTCTCGTCCAACGCTTGCATGACTTGCTTTCGCACCACGTCACGGATCGAGAGAAGCTCTGCAAGCTTTTGCGCCGCCTCGCCAACCGCCCCTTCGGATTTCGACATGGCTACAGCATCGTCGAGCGCGTTCTCGGGAGGCGCATTCGGCACGCGATTGACGACGAGCCGATCGACGGAAAGCCCAACCTCTCTTTCGACCGTCTCGCAGAGCGTCAAGGTTTCCCACAACACGAGGCGCTCGGGGAGCGTCACGACGACGATGGAAGCGCGCCCTGGTGAAATCAGCTCGGCTTCAAGCTTCGCGCAGAGGTCATGAACGGGCCCACGGCCGGTGAGTTCGCGACCCTGCCGGGCGACTTTGAGCCAAGCCACGCTGTGCCCCGTCGCAGGCATGTCGAAGACGACTCGCTTGCCTGGATGCTTTGCGACGATCTGACGCGCCAATTCCAAAACGCCAAGCTCGCGAACCGCGGGGGCCGCACGAATCAACGGGCGCATCGCGAAGTTGTCGAGCGCGAGCTTCGCGAGCGTGGCCGACCCAAACACCGGCGTGGCGGCTTTGGCCACTGCACGGCTTGGGTCGAGAACGACGTGCTCTAGGCCGCTCGGCCGATCACGGAGCACCCGTCGCGCTCCCGCACCGTCTCCAAACTCGACGTAGACCGCTTCGCCTTCCGCCTCCGCGGCCGCGAGCGCGAGCCCCGCCGCCACCGTGGTCTTGCCTACACCGCCCTTTCCGGTGACGAACACTGCAGGCGCGAGCGGAACGTGTGTCCCGATTCGTGACACGCTAGTCGGCAAGGCCCGACGCCATCCCTTCGAGAACCTCACCGAGCATCAGAACATACGCTTCGCGGATGAATCCGACGTAGTGCGGGGCGGTATGCCCACCAGTGCGCGTGAGCGCCTCGATGCCACGCACCGTTTCGTGCCAGGTCCGGCGGATGTCGTCGTACGTCCATTGGCCAGAGATGACCGGAGTCAATCGCCCGTCTTCGACGTCGGTCTCGATGTCGATGTAGTCGTCGATCATCTGCACAAAGAGCGAGACCTCGTACATCCATGGCCGGGCCCCCTCGCCCGCGTAGTGGTGCACCGGAAACAGCAGGCCGTCGATCGTTCCTTGAATGCCCGCCAATCGATGGCCGAGCCCGGTCGCGTCGCTCACGCCGGTCATCCCGGCCACTTCGGAATCGACCCAGTCCTTGAGTCGTTCGACCGCATGCTCGAACGGCACTCGCTCCCCAGGCGTCAAACCCCGTTCCATTTCTACTTGCAAAGCGCGCGTCAGCCGGAGCTCAGGGGTATCGGGTTCCCAGTCACCATCGAGGAGCGCGTGGAGCTTGCGGCCTCGTTCCTCGGGTGGGTCCTCCATGCAGTGGTCGAAGGCATGGTCAATCATCGCGATGAACGCCGCGATGAGAATGATTCGACGGTGCTGGTCGGCCAGCGCCACGCGACCGAGCACGTTGAGCGCCGCGCGCGCCGCAAGAGCGAGCACCGCGTTGGGCAAGGCCAGTCGATTTCCAATCCCGGTGATGAGGGCCACCGAAACTGGCCTCTTCGGCGCACAGAAGAGCACCGTGTACGGCGCCGACGCATACAGATCGCAGGCGGCCAGGCGCATTTTGACCGCAAAGGGATCGCGGAGCATCGCCGGCCAGTGCTGGCGAATCAGCGGCATCACGAACTGGTCGTAGTGGCGGGAAGTCACCTCTCGGATTCCGATGGTGAGCTGCGCGACCGAGGGATCGGCTTTTCCGATGAGGGCGCGGAGCTGCTCGATGCGCTCGTCGCGCGAGAGCGCCAATGCGTGGACCACGGTGGAGGAAAGCTGGGGACTAGGGTTGAACATGAGTCGACGCGAGCGTAGCAGCAGAAGTTTCCGAGAGCTGCCCTCGGTTGGCAAGTGGGTCAGAGGGTTAGGAGCTCCTCCGGGCTCTCGATCCAGTGGCTTGGACCTGCGGCTTCCAAAGTCTCTCGTGCGAAAGGGCCCCAGCTCACCGCGGCAGTCTCGACACCTGCACATCGGCCGGCCTCGATGTCGTGAGTGGAGTCGCCGATGAAGACCGCCTCCGCCGGCGACGCATCGAGAGCCGCCAAGGCCTTGAGCACAGGCTCGGGGTGCGGCTTACCTTGGACGACGTCATCTGCGCAGATACGAACGGAAAACTCCTCCTCGAGGCCGAGCAGTCGCAACCCTCGATTCGCTCCCCGGCTGAGCTTGCTGGTCACCAAAGCGAGCTGCGCCTCGTTGCGGTGGAGCGTTTTCACGACCTCGATGACGCCCGAGTATGGCTTTGCCATCTCATCGTGATGCTCGAGATTGTAGTCACGGTAGGTATCGAGCATCGCGTCGAGCTCCTCGTCAGAGCTCGCCATCTCGCTGAGTTGAACGCGGAGCGGCGTGCCAATGCCCGCAAGCCATTGGGCGTCCGACCGCTCGGGGCGACGGTGAACGCGTGCGGTGTGATGGAACGACTTCAAAATGAGGTCGATCGAGTCGAGCAGGGTTCCATCGAGATCGAATAGGTAGGTTTTCACGAGGATCGCAAGCCCTTAAAACTTGCCGAAGGACGCATCTGGCGTGCCAGACAGGCATCCGATGATCCACGGATACGTGTCCGTAACGTAGTATCCATACTGCCCATCGACTTCCATGCCGTTGCATTCGTCGAGATCGCCGGCGCCGGTGTACTCCCAGTCATCGACGTAGCGGCCATCGTAAGCGCCCCCGGGGTCGTTGGGACCTTCGAATCGCGTTCCCGCCTTGAGCGTGTATCCAGAGACCGCTTTGCGCACCGTGCTGGGGTCAGGATCCAGGAAGTAGCTTCCGTAGATTGGAAAGCCATCAGCGGCGAAACCGATGACGGGCGAGCCGTTCGCGCCAGGCACGTCGTCAAACATGGCGTTTGGGTTCCCGTGGTAGTGGTACGACCCATTGGGTTGCGGGTGCGCGTTGTGTACGTCGGCCCCAAACTTGGTGTCAGTTCCGAGCGGGTCGAGGAGCCAATCGTCCGCAGTCGTGCATCCAATTGGGACGTCACCGTTCATGTCCGCCATCGGGCTGTCGGGGTCGTAACAACCTGCAGAGAGGATGTCGATGGGCACGCCGTTGAGCATGACGCCATTGTACGTTTGCTGAGCGAGCGCCGTCGGTGAGGCCGCGAGCGCGGGTGAGCGTGAAATCGTGAAGCTCTGACCGACTTCGGCGACGTTGTTGGCGAAGTTCGCCGTCGCGTCATTGAAGTCGTGGTTGGGGATGTTGTTTGATGTCAACACACAAGTCTGGCCGTTGCCCGTGATGATCACGTCCCCGGCGAACGCCATGCTTCGGCGGATGTCGGCGACGCTTGCTTGGTACGTGTTGACGTAGTCGGCGCAGTCCGCGCTCCGTTCGATGAAGATCGCGTTCGTGATGTCGACCGCTCCTCCGCCACTGCCGCCTGCGCCCGCGTTACCACCAGTGCCGGCGGCGTTCCCCGCGTCCTCGCTGCAGCTCGATGCCAAAGCGGCCACAAACATGCCAAAAATCAATCGACCTACGGTTTTCATCGACGGTCCCCCTTGGATTCGCGCGGAGCGTAGCGACATCGGTGGGTAGGCGCCACGTTCTGCCTTGCTCACCAAGCGCCTGTCCCAGGCTCTCCCTTGAACGGACCGACGACGTCGGGCGTGACCCAGCCGCCGTAGAAGCCTCCGGGTTGCGCGGTGACGCGATGCTCCCCGACGTAGCACTCCAGCTTGCTCGGGTAGAAGCCGAAGTATCCGCGGATTGCAACGAAGTCTGGAAACGGCTCTTCGTAGCTCCAGGCCGCATTGTGGATCTCATGTCCGTCGAGTCGCAGCGACCAGTATGTCGCAGATCCCTTCCATTCGCAGAGCGAGGCACCCCGCGCTCGGGACAGCAAGTCGATCTGAACGTCTTGCCGCGGGATGTAGAAAGTGGGCGGGCTCGCGGTTTCGAGTATACGAATCGCATGGCGGGACTCTGCGACGACGGTGTTCCCGTGGACAACCCGAACGAGACGCGAATCGGGCTCGAGTCGAGGTGGTCGTGGATAGTCCCAGACCGATTCCTGGCGCTCCCCGGGCTCGATCGCCCAGTCGGGCCGCCCTGAGCCCCGGTGGCTCCACTGAGCGCGCGCCCGCTGGAGATCGTCCTCGTTCACGAACGAACGATAGGGCCGGCGGATTTGTTTGGGAGTCACCATCCACGATTGCCACGCGTTTCTCGAGCCCTATACCGATCGCCAGGAGGCTGCATCATGAGGGCAATGATCGTACGAGAGGCCAGCGGGCCGTTCACCCTGGACGAGCGGGAAATCCCCGAGCCTGGGCCTGGAGAGATTCGTATCAGGGTCGAAGCATGTGGCATCTGCCATAGCGACGCCTTCGTGAAGTTCGGACGGTTTCCGGGTCTCGAGCTTCCGCGCGCGCCGGGGCACGAGGTGGCAGGCGTCGTGGACGCGCTGGGCGAAGGCGTGGACGCGTTTGCGGTCGGCCATCGCGTTGGAGTGGGCTGGCACGGCGGGCACTGCTTCAAGTGCAACCCATGTCGACGCGGCGACTTCATCAACTGCGTGAGCGCGAAGATCGCCGGCATCAGCTACGACGGCGGCTACCAGGAGTACATGGTCTGCCCATGGGAGGCCGCCGCCCGGGTGCCCGATGAGCTCAGTCCGGCCGAAGCCGCTCCGCTGCTTTGTGCAGGGATCACCACGTACAACGCCCTCCGCAATAGCGGTGCTCGACCCGGCGACCTGGTCGCCGTGCAAGGCGTCGGTGGGCTCGGTCATCTCGCGATTCAGTTTGCGAATCGAATGGGCTTTCGCACCGTCGCCGTCTCGCGCGGCAAGGACAAAGAGCAGCTCGCGCGAGACTTGGGAGCTCACGAGTACATCGATTCCAAATCGGCGGACGAGGTCGCAGAGCTCCAGAAGCTCGGCGGGGCACACCTGATTTTGGCGACGGCCCCGAACGGCAAAGCCATCGAGGGCATCCTCAATGGCCTTCACGCCCGCGGAAAGCTCATGCTCGTGGCGGCTGCACCGGATCCGATCTCGGTCAACGCCTTTGCAATGCTGTCCGGGAAGACGATCCACGGCTGGCCGAGCGGCACAGCAGTCGACAGCGAAGACACGATGAGCTTCGCCGCGTTTGCCGATGTGCGGCCACAGATCGAACGCTTCCCGCTGGAAGCCGCCAACGAGGCCTTCGCCAAGGTCATGGAAAACACGATCCGTTTTCGCGCAGTTCTGGATATGGCGAGCTAGCCCCGCGACGATGTGCTTGTGCGATCATGTGGCAAACGGGCCCTTCACCTGGGACCTTTGCTCCCGCTTGCTCGGGCCTCCGTCGGTGGTACCGTCGATCCCTCACAGAGATGGAGGCGTCGCCGCGCGGATGACCCGCACTTGGTCGTGCCTGTGTCGAGAGGCGCTTAGTGTCCCAGGCTGGACGAGAACGATCAGGGCGATGGATTGCGGTCCTCGTCGCGTCGCTCGCCGCGCACCTTCTCGCATTGTCGGCCGTGCGCGTCGACTCGCGCATGCGCACCAGTTGGGATTCGAACGCTGTTGATATCACCTTCACTGTGGCAGACCCATCGCCACCCGTAGCGCCCCTCGAGCCGGCAGAGGTAGAGCCTCGAGCCCCAGAGAAGCCAGTGGTGCAAGTACCCGTAGTCGCTTCGCGGCGCTCCCGCCCGACCCTCGAAGCGCACCAACCTGTCCCCCCGGAGCGCACGGCAACCTCGCCCATGCCCTCGGAATCCGAGCTGTTGCTCGCACTCGATCCCAACACGGCGGCGCGCGCCTTCCTGGTCTCCCAACAAGTCGCGCCCAGCGAAGCGTCGGACACCGAGCGGGAGAGGGCTCGAGCCGCCGAGGCGGGGCCAAGGAACTACTTCGAGGGCGTCGGTGACAAGCGGCACCTCTCGGTGCGCGAACCCCCAAAGCTGCGTCGGCACCAAGATGGGACCCATCATTACCAGGGCCATGCGTTCAAGGCCGTCGTAGAGCAGGATGGCTCGGTCACCTTCGATGATGGATACGGTCAGGGCCTCACCGTCCGATTCGACCTCACCGACGCCATCATGCGGCGGCGCGGTGAAGACCCATATCGTGTCGAAAAGAACTGGTTCCTCGAAGGCACCGAGGAGTTTCGCCAAGAGCTCCTCGAACGCTGGCGAGCCAAGCAAACCCTCCTCGCCATCCGAAAGCTCCGTACTCGTCTCCTTCGCATTTCCGAAAACGAAGCACTCACCGGCGACGAAAAAGCCACCCGCGTGATCGCTCTCTTCCAAGACACGTCCGACGACGAAGCCGGCGCCTCGGCGCGCACGGCCATCGCCGAATTCGTGGCAGACAGGATGCCAAGCGTCGAGTTGCCGCGTTAGAATCATCCCAGCAATGCGGATCTTCTCTTCGCCCAAACCGTGATCGCGTTCTCGTTGCACCCTGCCTCCGTGAGCGTGTAAGCTGATCGCTCAGTGGGTGGGACCGAAATTCGAGCGATCTTTCTCGTCGGCGCCGTCTCGATGTGCGCAGCCTGTGGCTCGGCGCAATCTCCGAGCAGCACCACAGTCAGCAGCGGCGGTGCAGACGTGCCTGAAGAGGCGATTGCCGATCCGGGATCCGGAGTAGACACCGAATCCAAGGCCGTGGATGAAGAAGAAGAAGTTGAGCTCAGCGATGAGACCAAGGCTTCTCGTGAACGGCGCGAGCGCCGCGACATCAAGATGAGATCCTACGATGAGGCCATGGCGCGCCCCGTGGAGGTCGGTGATGCAACGGCTGAAGGTGGCGAAGCCCAACTGAGCGGGGAAGAAGTCGCGAGCTTCATGGATGACCATCTCGATGAGATGTACGAACTGTGCATCGAAAAAGAGCTCCGGCGCGAAAACGAGCTAGGTACCGTCACGATCGACCTCGCCATCCGCGGTAAAGACGGGATGGTGCTCGGGACGACGATCGACCCCGGTCGCCGCCGCTTCAAGAAGTGCCTCGAGGACTACCTCGAAGACGTGCGATTTCCAACCTTCGCTTCACCCAGGATGGGCGCCCGCTACCGGTTCCACGCCGGGTGAGGGTCTGCGTCTCGGAAATGCAAAACGTCATCTAGGCGGAATCGTAACCGGGACGGAATGCGCGTTGTTCGTCTCGTTGGTTTCTGCGAACAGATTTAGCGGGTCGCTCGTCATCCGCACCAAGTAATTGCCCGCCGGCACGCCCGTGATCTCGATGTACTGGCAGCCGAGAGTATAGCCATAGATGTCCGAGCAACCTGCGGCCAAACCTTGGAAGTCGCAATCGAACGTCAGTGATCCGAAGGAGCAAAAGCTGTCTCGGAGGCAGAACCCCTGCTTGTGACCCTGCGCCACTACGTTCTGTCCGGTCTCGTCAAGAAGCTCATACGCGGCAAAGTTCTGATAGTGGCCGTGACCGTCGGCTGGTGCGCATATGAAGTTCGGGTGGGCGCAGACCGCCAACGGGTTCTGCTCGCAGTTTGGGCAACCGGGGTCTCCAATCACCACGTCAGCGGGACCAAGGTTGTGCGTAGTTCCGGAGAATCGCAGAATGTCGATGCCGCTGCTGGCCGAAGCGCAGCCTTCGAGCAGATCGGCTGCCGGAACCGTCGTGTCGAACTCCATTTGGATATTGGACACCGTCGCGGTGAGGTCTGGCAGTGTGCCAGCTCCGCCGCCCATTCCAGCCGCGCCACCCAGGCCACCCGTGCCACCTTCGCCCGCTGCACCCGCGGCGCCGCCTTCGCCCGCCGCGCCACCCGTATCGCCTTCACCCGCAAGTGCCGCCTGCCCCGGCGGTTCCGCCTGTGCCTGCAGCGCCACCCGAGCCACCGAGACCGCCGTTCGAACTGCCGCATGCGGGCAGAGACAGGCAAAGGGCCGTCGCCTATAAGAGCCATCGCATGCAGCAATGATAGCCCAAAAGGTGCCATCGAGGTTGGCGGCACGTGATCGCGCGACATGGCTCAACGTTGCGCCCTGTGAGCCCGTATCGATCGGCCGACGCAGCCATGGAATGAGTATTGGATACAGCCAATTCTTCGAACTTCTGGCAGTATGCTCGGCAGGCCGTGAATAGGAGTGTCGTTTCCGAGGGCGACCGTGTCCCCCATCGATTGATCACCCTTGCTTTCTCTCACTACAACGAGAAGGCTCGATGGGCGCTCGATCGATACGCCGTTCCCTACCGCGAGGAGCCGCACATGCCCTTCGTCTGCTCGATGGCGGTTGCCGTCGCGACCCGAGGTCGCGGTGGTGCAGCGGACCGCACATCGTCCCGATACTCGGCTCCAGTTCTCATCCTGAATGATGGGCGTGTCCTCACGGACTCCACCGACATCGTTCGCTTCGCTGCGGGTGGGGACGACTCTTTGTTTCCAAGCAGCGAAGTCTCGGATCTCGTGGATCACTACGGCGACCAACTGGGTCCGTACACCCGTCTGCTAGCGTACTGGCATCTCGGCCGTCATCCAGGAATGATCGAGCGACTCGCAGCGGACAACGTGGGCCGTCGCGAAGCGTGGGTTTTCGAACGAGTCGTGCCACTGGTTCGGTCTCAGCTCACGCGCGCCTTGAACCTCACCGAATCGGGTCACGATCGTGCATTGGCGCGCCTACGCCAGGAGCTCGACGACACCGCATCGAGGTTGGAGCGTCGCGACTATCTTTGCGGCGATCGGTTCACTGCAGCCGACCTCACCTTCGCTGCGCTCCTCGCACCGGGTCTGTGCCTCACGCCCGAAGAGGGCTTCGGCGCCGTCCTACCCGACCTGGCCTCGCTCGACGACGAAGCGCAGGCTTTAATCCGCGAAGTGCGCACCCACCCTGCGGGCCAATTCGCGCTTCGAGTGTATGCCGAAGAGCGGCGCCGCGTGCTCTCCTAGCGGCGATCCAACCCGGCATCGCGGAAGCAGCGAGAAATTGCGACGCGCGGGGCGACAAGCGCCGTGCGATGCGTCAGGTGAAGACGAGGTCCAAGTGCATTGGACCTCGGGTGAATGAGGAGCTCGCCCATTCGCGACGCCCGCCAGGTTTGAGTGCGACGGTTTCGAAACGTCGGAGGAGTGCTTTGAGCGCGGTCCGTAGCTCGAGCCGGGCGAGGTTCGCGCCAAGGCAGAAATGCGAGCCGAACCCAAAGGCGATGTGCTTCTCCGTGCGCGGGTCGCGGCGAACGTCGAACCGGTATGGATCCTCGAAGACCCGAGGGTCCCGATTCGCTGAGGGGTACATCAGGCCGATCATCTGCCCCTTCTGGATCTTCTTTCCGCGGATCTCGACGTCTCTGGTCGCCGTGCGGAACATATTGGCAAAGGGATTGACCCAGCGGATCATCTCCTCGAGCGCTGCGTCAATCACAGTGTCATCGTCGACGTTCTCGCGCAGGTAAGCCCACTGCTCGGGGTCTTGGGCCAGCATTTCCATACCCCCAGCAATCGCGTTTCGGGTGGTCTCGACGCCGCCAGCCAGCAAGAGCGCGTGTTCGAAGAGCAGTTGATCCTCATCGAGCTTCTCTCCGTCGATCTCTGCGTGCATCCACGTGAGCAAGAGGTCGCCGTCGCTCGGGTCGTCCCTTCGCTCGCTGACCATGGCTTCGTGATGCTCGCAGAACTCTCCGAAGGCGTCGTTGACCTCGTCCGTGACGTGCTGCGGGCCCTGTCCGCCCGGGACCATCGCCCCGATCCAACGGCGCAGGGTCGGGCACTTCGAACGCGACACACCGAGCATGTCAGCGATCAGCATCGCAGGGAGGGGGGACGCGAAGTCGTCCACGATGTCCAGCTCGCCGCGATCGACGAAGGTGTCGACCAGCTCGGCGACGATCTTGTCGCTGTAGTCTGCGCTCTGGCGCATGGCTCGGGGGGTGAAGCCCTTAGACACTAGACCACGCTGTTTGGAGTGCTTAGCGCCGTCCTGATGAATCATCGAAGGGTCCGGCGGGATGTGGGGGCGGTTCCCTTCGGTGGAACAGAAATCCGCCGGATTCCTCGAAATCTCGACGATGTCGTCGTAGCGAAACGCGTACCAGACCTCGTTGTGCTCATCCCAGTATATGGGATCGTTTTCGCGCAGATAATCGTACATCTCCCAGGGATCGTCGTGAGTCTCCGGAGCGCACATGTCGACGCCCCGGTATTTCAGATCGGACATGGACTGGATTCCTTCTTCGGCCCGGGGCGATTCGTGGGCAGCCGCAGGATAAGATGGAGGCCGTCAGACGCCCCATTCGAAGTTGGCGCTCCACTATAGACGCCGCTTATACGAACGTCCACGACCGACAGCACTGGATCGTAGAACAGGAGGTCGCCCAACGATGCGCTCCTCCGGGACATCGATCGCAATGTCGGGAAGCGTCGGGCTCGGAAAGACTCACCAAGCTCGTTTCGATGCCGCGGGGGTCTTCTCTTTGAGGCGCATTAACCCAGGTGATTTCGAGTGTCTGTGGGACGTCAGGCGAAACCGGCTGCGCAGATCTCCATTGCGGTTCTTTGAACAACGGGCGTAGTGTTCGCCTTGAGGCATGTATGGAACGTCCGGTCGAGGCTGCCATTACCATGACCGAAGCGGCGTACGATCTGCAGGTCGCGGAGGAAGATTGGTTTCCGAAAGTGATCGATGCCGCGGCCGTACTCATCGATCATGGGCTTGGCGTGGCAGGTTTGGCGGGAACGAAGCCTCAGGGCACCGGGCCCATGCAGGTCGAAAAGCTGTATGTGGCGACTGGGCCTGAAGACTTTCCGATGCGCCTCATGCGCGCAATGGCCGAGCTCCCACCGGAAAGCGTGCGCCAGGCAACACACGCGGGAATCGGAGTGCTGTCGGAAATCAACGCCGACGAGCCACGGTTTCTCGACGCCTGGCGGCGTCACATCGACTACGCCAAGGACGGCATCGGAATTACCGCGTTGGACCCCAATGGACGCGGCGTGCACATCATCGCGCCCGTCCCTGAGTCCACCAGCTTGAGCCGGGCGGAACGAAACCGATGGCAGATGCTCGCGGCGCATCTGAGCTCCGGGCTTCGGCTCAGAGGAGCAGTGACCGATTCAAGCTCCGCGTCGCGACGCGAGGCCGGGGACCTCCCATGCGGCGCCCACGCGCTCCTCGATGCCAAGACATTCCGCGTAACCGAGGCGGTGAAGGACGCGCGACTACCCGGTTCACTTCAAGCGCTACGCGACGCTGCAATTCGGATGGACCGTGCGCGCGGCCCGCTTCGAAAGCACGACGCAGAAGAGGCCTTGAAGATCTGGTGGGCGTTACTGCGAGGTCGATGGTCGATGGTCGAATGGTTTGACACCGACCGGCGGCGCTACATCCTGGCAGTGCCCAACGCTCCTAGCGTCATGGATCCTAGAGGGCTTACCAACCGCGAAAGCCAGGTCGTGGGGTATGCGGCCCTCGGCGAAAGCCACAAGCTCATCTCTTACCGCCTCGGAATCTCGCGTTCGAGAACGAGCAACGCTCTGAGCTCGGCGATGCGTAAGCTCGGCGTGAAGACGCAGCCGCAGCTCGTCGCGAAGCTGCACGCAATCCGCGATCAACCGGTCGCTGAAACGCGAGCGACCGATCACGAAACCACGAAATGAGCGGCCGGTGCACGCCAACCTTCGTCAGCGTGTCTCGATCAGGTCCCGCAAAACGTCTCTCGAACGATCTGATCAGGTCGCGGCGGCTCGGCATAGCGTTCCTGCGACGGCTGGTCTTCGTAGGGCGACGCCAGCACTTCGATCAGCTGCTCGAACGGCTCGAGATCTCTCTGCTCGGCCGCCGCCTTGATCGCTTCTTCGACCCGATGGTTGCGCGGTATGAAGGCCGGATTGACCAAACGCATGTCGCTCCGACGCTCCGCAGGCGATCGCTCTTCGCTGCCAAGGCGGCGGCGCCAACGCACGGCCCATTCATCGAAGGCCGAAGAATCTTCAAAGAGGCCACTCACCCACTCATCGTTTCGCGAGCCCGAATCGACCAGGTCGCTCAGGCGGCGAAACGTGAGCGTGAAGTCTGCCGCGTTCTCCGCCATCCGCGTGAGTAGATCCTGAGCCAGCTCGAGGTCCCCTTCCCGAGCCTCCGTGAGGCCGAGCTTTCGGTGCAAGCCGGGTCGATAGTAATGCTCAAACCGACTTGGAAACGATTGGATCATCTCTGTGGCCAGTGCGACTGCGGTATCTGGAGCGTCTGCGATCAGTGGCAGCAGCGCGTTCGCTAGCCCGGCGAGGTTCCATTGCGCAATCGACGGCTGATTTCCGTATGCGTATCGCCCCCGATGATCGATGGAACTGTAGACCGTGTCGGGATGATAGCTGTCCATGAACGCGCAGGGGCCATAGTCGATGGTCTCCCCAGCGATCGACATGTTGTCGGTGTTCATCACCCCATGAATGAAACCAACCAATTGCCAGCGGGCGACCAACTCCGCCTGCCGCTCGATCACGGCACCGAGCAAAGCGAGGATTGGATTTTCAGATCGAGAAGCCTCCGGGTAGTGACGGGCGATGACGTGATCCGCCAGCGCACGGGTTCCGGGTTCGTCGCGCCTGCCGGCGAAGAACTGGAAAGTCCCCACCCTGATGTGGCTCTGCGCCACTCGAGTCAGGACGGCGCCCGGCAGGTAAGTCTCGCGCCGGATCCGCTCGCCAGTCGCCACGGCAGCGAGCGAACGCGTGGTGGGGATGCCCAAGGCCGCCATGGCCTCGCTGATGATGTACTCGCGCAACACCGGGCCCAGTGCGGCACGCCCGTCTCCGTCGCGAGAAAACGGGGTACGACCTGCACCCTTGAGTTGGACATCGCGACGCACACCCTCTCGATCGATCAACTCCCCGAGAAGAATGGCCCGACCATCGCCCAGCTGCGGCACCCAGCTGCCGAACTGAAAGCCTGCGTACGCCATGGCCAAGGGCTCAGCGCGTTCGGGCACTCGATTCCCGGCCAGGACCTCGATCCCCTCCGAGCTGGTCAATCGCTCTGGGCTCAGCCCCAGGTGAAGGGCCAGGCTCTCGTTCAGCCGGATCAGGCTCGGCTCGGACACCGGCGTTGGCGGCAGGCGCGCGAAAAATCGCTCGGGCAGCTGCGCGTAGCTATTGTCGAACGGGAACAACGAGTGGTCGGTCGTCGGATTCTGCATGAGTCGCCGCGCCGACTGTAGCAGCTCCGCGACGTGGACCGCATGGCGTACTTTTGGTGAAACCAGCCCTCGTGCTACCGTGACCGCCTCTTGGAGGTACTCGATTGAAAGGCGAAATTCGGGTTGGAATCTGTGGATGCGGCGTGATCGGGGAAGGCCTGGTGAAGGTCTTGCTCCAGCACGCGGACGTCATCTGCGCGCGAGCGGGCGCGCCCGTCCAGCTTGCCGCGGTGGCGGACAAGGACCCGGCCCGGCTCGACATCGTTCGCTCGCTCGATCCGGGCATTGCCTTGCTCGACGACGCGTTTGAGCTCGTGAAGCGGGACGACATCGATATCGTCGTCGAGCTGATCGGCGGCGTCGAAGTTGCCGAGCGCTTGGTGCGCGCAGCGTTGGAGGCGAAGAAGAACGTCGTCACCGCGAACAAAGCGCTACTGGCCGAGCGCGGCGCGGCTTTGTTCGATCTTGCCGCAGCCAATGGCTGCGATTTGTATTTCGAGGCCGCGGTGGCCGGCGCCATCCCCGTGATCCGCGTGATTCGCGAGTCGCTCGCTTCCGATCACATTCGTTCCGTCCGGGGAATCATCAATGGAACCAGCAACTACATCTTGTCCAGCATGGCCAATGAAGGAGCTGCGTTCGCCGAAGCGCTCAAAGCCGCGCAAGAGGCAGGGTTTGCCGAAGCGGACCCGACGCTCGACATCACCGGCGGGGATGCGGGCCACAAGTTGGCGCTCATCGCCGGCCTTGCGTTCGGGGCTCGCGTGCTGCCGAGCGAAATCCTGACCGAGGGCATTGAGCAGGTCGATCCACGCGACATTCAGTACGCGCGAAACTTCGGCTATGTGATCCGGCCCCTTGCCGTGGCAGAGCGCCTCGAGAGCGGCGCGCTCGATTTACGAGTCCATCCGGCATTGGTGCCCAAGCGCGATCCGCTTGCTCACGTCGACGGCGCGCTCAACGCCGTGGCGATCCAAGGTGAGATGGTCGGGCCGAGTTTCCTCTCCGGCCTCGGGGCTGGCGCCGGTCCGACGGCGACCAGCGTTGCTGGCGACATCATCGACATTGCGAAAAACTCACTCGCCGGCGCGCCCGTCAGGCGATGGCACGTCCCATCCGACGGCGAGCAGAAGCTTCAAGCAACCGGCGATCTGTCATCCCGCTACTACCTCCGGTTTTCGGTGAGGGACGAATCGGGTGTCCTCGCGGCGCTCTCCGGCAAGCTGGGCGACTCCGGCATCTCCATCGAGGTGATGGTTCAGGATCGGGATGCCGGCGACGAAGGCACCGCGACCATCGCCATCCTGACGCACCATGCGCGTGAAAGCGAAGTCCGAGCCTCCTTGAACGCGATCGACGACACGAATCTCACGACAGCCCCGACGCATCTCATCCGCATCGTCGAATGAGAGAGAGCCGACCGATCTTGGAATGGGGCGCTCATGCGCCCGGAGCGTGTCGCCTGGTGGCCTCGGCGTGAACGTACTCACACCCTGAGATCAACTGCGGCACGAAGTTCGAATGGCGGGCGGCGCATGCGAAATGATCGCCGTTGACCTCGAACGACTTGGCACCCGGAATCGCTTCGGCCAGCGCGTATTGACGTCGCGTGGGTACAATCTTGTCTCGCGTCGTGATCAGAACTGCCGTTGGCACGGTGATGTTCGACACCCAGTCGCGTGACGAGAAGCGAATGACCGCTCGCGTTGCCTGAGCGAGCGTTGCGGGATCGCAGCCCGACATCTCACGGCGAACGAAATCCTTGCCTCGTTGCGTGGGCGAGGCTTTGACCATGTTGTCGATGATCTGCCCGAGTACCAACTTGGGCATCAATCGAGCGCCGACCACGGCACCAGGCAAGATGGCACGCGTCAGGATCGGAAACTGTTGCGGCGTGAAGTACCTCGAGGTCGCGCACAGCACAAGGCCACGCACTCGCTCCGGGTGCCGGTTCCAACAAAGCTTGGCGATCGGACCACCCATCGAATATCCGGCTGCGATGAACCGATCGACGCCAAGCTTGTCGGCCACAGCAATGACGTCGTCCGCGCAATCCTTCAGTCGAAACCGACGCGTGCGAATGCCCTGACCGTGGCCACGGTGATCCACCGCAACCACATGGTACCGCTGCGCAAGCTCGGGGAACGCGGCAAACCAGTTCAGCGGCCCCGTTGCAGCAAGGCCGTGGAGCAACACGAGGGCAGGCGCGCCCTTGGGCCCCTTGAACTCGACGACGCGAATGCGGCCTCGCCCCTCCAGGTCCAAAAAGACCTCTTCTCCGCGCGGCTTTGGCTGGTTTGAGTCCATCTGTGAAACATCTTGCAGTGCGTCTGCCATCGCTCAAGGCTGTGTGCGATGCTTCGAATCGGCGCAACCCAAGGCACTCCCCGGGCAGAGCGATGAGCGCTCCAGGCGACTTCTTTGCGGCTTTTGAGGAGGCTGCTCGGGACAATCCCGACGCTGCGACGCAGCCCAATGCGGTTTTCAAGTTCGTTCTCTCGGGAGAGAACGGCGGGACTTGGACGCTCAATCTCAAACGAGACGCATCCTCCCCCTTTGTCAACACCGGCGATGGTCCGGAAGAGGATGCATCGATCCACGTCACGTCCGACGACTGGGTTGCCCTCACGACTGGCGAAATGAACCCGATGCGAGCCTTCATGTCAGGCAAGGTCCGTGTGGATGGGGATCTCAAGCTGGCCGTCAATCTCCCGAACATCGTGAACATGGTGGAGGGTTATGGCATTGGCGCGCGGGGTCCAATCTCGACCGCGATAGCCCGTGTGCGCGGAGCGCTTTCAGCGATCACCCGGAAGCGTCCATCGATCGACCCGATGCCCCCAATCGTCCCCGGAAGGTTGCCGTGGGTCGGCGCCGGGCGTGCGCTGGTCCGAGATCCAACCGAGTTCTTCACCAACTGCCGCGAGCGCCTTGGCGATACGTTTCTCGTCGACGCGTTTGGCTACCGCTTGTTTTGTTTGTTCTCGCCCGTGGGCGTCCGAAACCTTTGGCGTCTGCCGGAAGAGGCCGCGAGCAAAGCTCTCGCAGACCTCACGCTGCTGAGCCACAAGGTGCCGATCGAGCTATTCGAAGGTCGTCGCACTCTCCCACACGATCTGTTCGCGCGCGACGATGTGGAAGTGTACCTCGACCATCTCCACAAAGCGGTGGAGGTCGAGCTTTCCGCACTGGGTGAGTCAGGGTCGCTCGAGTTGTTTGCGTTCACCAAGCGCCTCGCGCATCGAATGGGCCTCGCAAGCTGGGGTGGCATGAGCGGGGCTACCGACGAGCAACTCGACGCGCTCGCCGCGCACTTCGAACAGCTCGACGCGTCCGAATCATTCGTCCAACCGCACAAAGCCCTTCTGGCGATCGCCACGAGAAAACGTCGAGAGCGCCGTGCGATGCACGCCATCGAGGCGATCTTCGCCGACATGCTTCGGGAGCGTCCGCGCAGCGCCCACACGGACGACGGTGATCTTTTCTCGCGGATCTGCGCGTCATGGGACGATGTGCCGAGCCCCGCGCGAGAGATCGGCATCGCCCGCGATGTGATCGTCGTTCAAATGGGATCACAGTCCAACCTGTTTGCAGCGATGGCGTGGACACTAATTTTCGCACTTCGACACCCCAGCATCGTCGACCAGATTCTCTCCGAAGGCGATGGCGTTCTCGAATCGTTTAGTCACGAGTCCATTCGAATGAGCCAGCGATCGATCGTCTTGCGGCGGGTGGTGAGTCCAGTCGAAGTCGCCGATGAGCAGGTCAACTATCGTCTGGAGCCCGGCACGCTCATTGCAACGATGTTGTCGGTCACCAACCAGTCCGCCGCGAAAGGGCTCGACCAGTTCGATGAGAAGAACTACCGGGGCGCGACCTTTCTTCGCGCGAAAGATCTGCCCGAGCGGGAGTTGGTCACCACCTACGGCCATGGCAAGCACACGTGCCCAGCCCACCGCTTCTCAACTTCCGCAATTCGGCATTCGGTCGGAGAGATCTTCCGACGCTACGAGCTCAGCGCTGAGTTCGACGCGCCGCTCCCCTTGCCCCGCCAAATCGGTGGCGTGGCGCGTGCCGATCGACCCTGCATCGTTCGCTACGTGGCGCGCAGGTAGAGACGAACCGAGCGGGAAACTGAGCCGAACAAAAACACCGCCCGACCGTCGAGGCTCAAACACCCGTGGTTTCGAACAGTTGCGACCGGAGATCATCCGTTGGTGCGCTGTCGACTCGTTTCAGGTGCAGGCTCGGCGGGTCTCGTCGCAACCTTCTTGGATGACGAGGCCGGACTCGAGCTCGGCGCGTCGGTTTTCTTCATGGTGCCTCCGGACATCGGCTCGTCGGGCTCTAGGGTCGTGCCATGAGCAAACCAGTGTGTGCAGTGATTGGAATCGGCCCGAAAAACGGCAGGGCGTTTGCGACCCGCTTCGCCGAGGAGGGCTACGCGGTCGCGCTCTTGTCGCGCTCGACCGACTACTCGACCGGCTTGGCCGCCGAGCTCGGTGGCAAAGCGTACGCCTGTGACGTGACCGACCCAGTCGCCATCAAGCAGGCCTTCGCCCAGGTTCGCGAAGACCTCGGCGACGTCGACGTGCTCCTCTACAACGCGGGCTCCGGCCAGTTCGGGACCTTCGACGACGTGCCGGACGAGGCGTTCGAAAAGGGCTGGCAGATCAACGTCCGCGGTCTTCTTCAGAGCGCCCGTGAGGTGTTGGGGCCCATGCGAGAAAAGCGGAGCGGCGCGATCATCGTGACCGGCGCCACGGCCTCCCTTCGCGGCAAGCCGTTCACCGCCGCGTTCGCCCAAGCCAAGGCGGCCCAACGAAGCCTGGCGCAATCGTTCGCGCGCCAGCTCGGGCCCGAAGGCATTCACGTCGCGTTGGTCATCGTCGACGGCGGCATCGGAACCGACGAGCAAATCGGCGATGAGGGGAGGCTCCGGCCAAGCGACATCGCCGCCACCGTCTACCACCTCGCCACGCAGCCGAAATCGGCCTGGACATTCGAAGTCGACGTCCGACCCTTCAAGGAAAACTGGTAGCGCGCTCTCTTCGAGCTGCAGCGGCGCTCCCCCGTGCAGCGCTAAAGCCCGCGGACCAAGCCGTCGCCATCGGGCACCAGCCGCGAGCTCTCCGCCAACGCCCTCAGAAACGCGGGCTTGTCTTCGACGGCAATGAACACCACGCTGCCATCGTCTCCCTCGACGCGAAGCCGGTCCAGCGAGGCGGCCTTCGATGCACGAGGATTGTTCGACGGCCTGACGCTCATCACGCGGTTCAGGTCGCGAAACGGCCGTGTGCCAAAGAGGTCCTTTTCGTGAAGCTCCGTGCCGGAGACTATGTACGCCCGGTTATCGACGAACACCCCGACACAGACGAACAGGATCGCCAGCACGAGCAGCAAAACCCTCATGCAGCTCGACACACCGCCTCGAATGAGGGCGCCGGCGAACATGAACAGCGCCCCTACGTAGAAAGAAAGCAGGAACCAAATGTCTACTTTGGCGGCGAACTCCATGGATTCCATCCTAAGATCTTCCAGTTTCTTGGCGATCACCAGATCCAAGACACCCCTTCGCACGTCCCTTGATGAGAACAGGGGAATCACGCCGGGTCTTGGCGGGTTTCTCGTCTGAGCCAGTGACTCTGCGATAGCTTGATCTCGAGAGGTACCCCTATGCGCCTTCGTCCTGCTCTGCCCTCCATCTTCGCTCTTCTGGTGCCGGCACTCTTCGCAATGAGTGCCGCCGCGCAGCCTCTAAAACCTGCCGAGGTTCCGGACAGTCTCAAGCCCTGGGTGCCCTGGGTATTGCACGCCGAGCCCAACCATCTTTGCACGATGGCGGCTGGTGCGGCCATCTGCCGCTGGCCAGGCCCGTTGGCGTTGGTCGTGCACGACGAGGGCGCGCGTTTCGAGCAACGCTTCTTTCTCGACCGCGACGGCGAGGTTCGGCTTCCTGGCAGCCCGACGCTCTGGCCGCAGGGCGTGCAGGTCAATGGCAAGCCAGTGGTCGTGCTCCAAAGAGGCGAGCAACCGGTGGTGCGACTGCATTCCGGTGAGCACGTCGTGACGGGTGAGCTCAGTTGGGGCACGGCACCCGAGTTGCTGCCCGTCCCGAACCAGACGGCGATCGTGCGACTGCAGATCAAGGGCGAACGCGTGCACAGTCCGCGGCGCGAAGAGGGCGGCGAGGTCTGGCTCGGGGCGAAAGAAGAAGTCGAAACGACCGTGGAAGGTCTCGAAGTCGAAGTGCATCGGATGATCGCCGACGCGATTCCAATGCAAGTCACCACACGCCTCGTGCTGCACGTTTCGGGCCGGGCGCGCGAGCTCAATTTCAAGGACGTGCTGCTCGCCAACACCGTTCCCATCGCCGTCACCTCGCAGCTACCCGTGCGCCTCGACAAGCAGCGTCGGCTGAGCGTGCAAGTCCACGCCGGAACCTACGAAGTCTACGTGGTCGCCAAGGCCGATGGTGATCTCGAAACGCTCGTCGCGCCCAAGCCGCCCTCACCGTGGCCCTCGCTCGAAACCTGGGTCTGGTCGGCCGACGAAAGTCTTCGTCAAGTCGAGCTCTCGGGTGCTCCGAACGTCGACACGTCACGCGCATCGCTCCCTCCCCGCTGGCGCGACTTGCCCGCGTATTCGTTGACTCCGGGGCAGGCGCTCTCGTTCAAAACCACCCGCCGGGCCCAACCGGAAGCCGAGCCGAACGTGGTCCAGCTCGTACGTGAGCTCTGGCTCGACGTCGACGGCACCGGCTATTCCGTACGTGACCACATCAGCGGCCAGCTGCGACGGAGCCATCGCTTGATCATGGAGGAAGGCACGCTCGGGCGGGTGGAGCTGGGCAATGAGGGACAGCTGATCAACGATTTGGCGTCCGAGAGCGCAGCGCAAGGCGCCCCGGTGCCGCGTGGAGTCGAGATCCGAACCGCCGAGCTCGCTATGACCGCCGAGTCGCGGCTCGACGAGGCGCGCTCCTCCTTCCCTGCGGTGGGTTGGTCCGAGAACATCGAGCGCCTTAGCGCGCGTCTGCGCTTGCCGCCGGGCTGGGACGTGCTGGCGATTTCGGGCGCCGACGACACATCACAGACTTGGCTCTCGCGCTGGGACGTGTTCGCGATCTTCTTCGTGGCGCT
>JBARTN010000097.1:0-11482 GCA_049645265.1 Polyangiales bacterium | reverse complement strand
CATTCAGTCACATACCGTGGCGGGTCCGCGCCGGCCTCTCACCGACTTCCCTGCTTGAGGCGACGATGACCGATCCGCCTTTGAGGGTCAATCGTCCGCGGTGCATATCGATCCGTTTCGGAGCGCGTGGTAAGGACGCGCGGTGCGGCTCTATCCCTTGCTATTTCTGCTCTTGCTCATCGCTGCGGCCCTCGCCGTGCTGGTCGGTTCGGGCGATCTCACGGACCCGGAGCTCCGCGACACGTTTCTGAAGCTACGCGGCTACCGTCTCGTGGCTGCGTTCATCGCAGGGGCGGCCTTGGCGGTCGGCGGTGTCGTCGTGCAGGGCCTGTTTCGCAATCCGCTGGCAAGCCCGTCGGTGCTCGGCACGACCGCCGGCGCGAGCTTCGGTGGACAGGTCGCCCTCCTCGCATTCGGGCTCGCGGGCGCCGGAAGCAGCTTCATCGTTCCAGAAATGATCGTGCCGATCGGTTGCTTCATCGGTGCCCTGGGCGCGCTGGCCGTTCTGCTGCTCTTTTTGCGCATCACACAAGACCTGCTCGCGCTCCTTCTCACGGGCTTCGTTCTGAGCGCGCTCTTTTTGAGCCTCAGCGCCTTCGTCACGAGCGTTGCACAGGAAACCTGGGAGCTCGGCCGGGCGGTCGTCTCGTTTTCCCTTGGCTCGGTGAGCGGCACCGGCCCGCGTCAACTCGCGTTTGCTCTTCCGCTCATCGGCATCGCGTTGGTCGCGTCCTGGTTTTGGGGGCGCTCGCTCGACCTTCTTCTGAGCGGCGAAGAAGAGGCGCAAGCGATGGGCGCCAACGTCGGCGCGGCCCGTTGGTGGTCGGCGATTTGGGTGAGTGTTTTAGTCGCCGGAGCCGTGTCCGTAGGCGGTAATGTCGGCTTCGTTGGGCTGGTCGTGCCCCACATGCTCCGCCCTTTTGCCGGGACCAAGCATCAGCGGTTGATCCCTGCGGCAGCGTTGGCGGGCGGGATCTTCCTCGTGGCCTGCGACGTCGTCGCTCGAGTCATCCCGTCGCGGAGCGAGATCCCCCTTGGCGTCGTGACGGGCCTGATCGGCGCGCCGCTGTTCTTGCTGCTTCTCATTCGACTTCGCCGGGAGCGTGCTTATGCGTAGAGGCGAAGGACACCTCGGTATTCGCGCACGCGGTTTGAGCGTCACGCTGGGCGGTCGCACGGTGCTGCGCGACGTCGAGCTGGAGGCCCATCCCGGCGAGGTGCTCGCTCTCCTCGGCCCCAACGGCGCCGGAAAGAGCACGCTTCTCAAAGCGCTTGCTGGCCTGTTGCCGTACGAAGGCAGTGTGGAAATCGCTGAGACGGACGTCGCCGCTCTTTCACCGCGAAACCGGGCGCGGCGGATTTCCTACGTGCCGCAGCGTAGCCTGCTTCGATCCGCGCTCTCGGTGGAGGAAGTGGTCGCCTTGGGCCGGTACGTTCACGGCGGCAGCTTCGGCGGAACGTCGAAAAGCGACCAAGCGGCGATCGACCATGCACTGATGACCGCGCATGCCGATGCACTGCGCGATCGAATCTTCACCCAGCTCTCCGTCGGAGAGCAGCAGCGCGTGTTGCTAGCCCGCGCACTCGCCTCCGACGCGCCCATCTTGCTTCTCGACGAGCCAACGGCCGCGCTCGACGTCGGCGAAGCAATGGCGGTCCTGCGCTTGATCAGAACGCTCGCTGCACGCAAACACACGCTCGTCGTCGTGCTCCACGACCTTGCCGACGCGCTCAGCACCACGGACCGGGCTCTGTTGTTGAAAGACGGATGCGTGGTCGAGCAGGGCGACACGCGAGAAGTCATCAGCGCAGAGCCGATTCGCGCGGTGTACGGCGTGAAGCTCATCGAGAATGCTCGCATTGGCTTCGAGCCCGACTCCGAAACCGCGAGCCCGGAGTGACATGAAGCGCGTCAACGTCATCAATGGCGCGCTCCTGCTCATCGCGGTCCTGACGAGCGCGGGGGTGACTGCGGCCATCTCCAAGAGGACGGCGCAAGAGCAGCGGCGATCGGACGTGAGCACCACGGAAGACGCCACCGGCGAGCACATCCTGGTACGCGATTACGCCCGCATCGTCAGCACCAGCACCATTGCGGATCAGGTGCTCATCGAGATCATCGAGCCCAAGCGCTTGCTTGCGGTCAGCGCTCACACGCTTCGGTCCCAGGCATCCCGCCCTTATGAAGACAAGATTGGCGTCGAACACGCGCGCGACATCGAAACGATCATCGAGCTCCGGCCCGACATCGTCTTCATCAACAATTTCATCGATCGGCGCCAGGTCGAGCGGCTCAAAGAAGCCGGCCTGAACGTCTTCGACCTCGGCCCCATGCGCGGTCTAGAAACTCTGCTGCCCAACATTGCGCAGCTCGCATCGGTGCTCGGTGTGCCCGAGCGCGGCCGGGCGCTCGCCGATCGACTCGTTCAGAAGCTCGCTGCGGTCTCGGCGGACATCCCGGGCGGCGAAAGGCAACGCGGCCTCTACGTCGGCATCCACGGCGACCGGCTCTACGGCGGAACCGCAGGAACGAGCTTCCACGACGTCCTGGTTGCCGCTGGCGTGGTCGACGTGGCGGCAGAAGCGGGGTTCACGGGATGGCCGGCGTTCACCAACGAGCAGCTCCTCAGCCTCGACCCGCCTTGGATCATCACGAATCCCGGCACGGAACGTTCGCTCTGCCGCCACCCTGGTTTTGAATCGCTCGCCGCCTGCAAGGCAGGTCAGGTCCGCAGCGTCGAAACGCATCTGCTGACCGACCCTGGGCTCGGTATGCTGCAAGCGGCCGAAGCGGCGCACGCCGCGGTGTACGGCGACGGCACGTAGGCTCGAGCGGCGTCAGCGCCGAGGGCTAGTCCAGCAAGGCCGGCAGGAGCTCGCTGTAGGTATCGGTCCGTTTGAACTCCGGGAATTCCTCGGCGACGTTGTCGGGGCAGCGGAACAAGATGCCCCGGTCTGCCTCCTTGAGCATGGTCGTGTCGTTGTAGCTATCGCCTGCAGCGTGAACCCGAAAACCGATGTTCTTGAGCGCCAGAACGGCCTTGCGCTTGCCGTCGGGCAGTCGAAGCGTGTAGCCGGTCACCCGATTGCTCTCGTCGGTCAGCAGCTCGTGGCAAAAGAGCGTCGGCTGGCCGAGCTGCCGCATGAAGGGCGCGGCAAACTTATAGAACGTGTCACTGAGGATGATCAGCTGGGCTCGGTCGCGGAGCTCGTCGAGGAACTTCTTGGCGCCGGGCAAGGGCTCCATCGTGCCGATGACCTCGTCGATGTCGGAGAGCTTGAAGCCGTGCTCGTCGAGAATTTCGAGGCGCCCACGCATGAGCTTGTCGTAGTCCGGCTCGTCCCGGGTAGTGCGCCGGAGAGCCTTGATTCCAGTCTTCTCGGCAAAGGCGATCCAAACCTCGGGGATCAGGACTCCTTCGAGATCGAGGCAGACGACGAGTGGCGGCATGAGCGGTACTCCGAGGCCCAACATCGGGCAGCAATGCGAAGGCGCTTCGTCTACCCGATTTTCTCGCCCAGGCAACCGGCTTCGGCTCGACAGACAGCCCTGTGCGGATCAACAATGGCGAGCCCATGACGTTCCGAAACGCGATCTTCGCCGGTGGAGGCAGCCGCTGCTTTTGGCAACTCGGCTTCTGGGAGGGCGCCAAAGAATCCGGGCTCGATCTCCAACGCTCGGTGGAGTTCGTCGGCTCGACCAGCGCCGGCTGCGCCATGGCCACGGCGGCGGTTCTCGACCGGTCACACTTCGCGCTGCAACTTTTCAAAGGCTTCACGGCGCGAAACCCGAGGAACATCCACTGGGAAAACGTCAGCCCGTTCAAGCGGGGCACGCTGCTTCCGCATGCTCGAATGTATCGTGAAGCGCTGAAGGAGCTGATCGGACCGGATGACTTGGACACTCTCCGGAAGCGTTCGGTTCACTTCCTGATGAGCGCGTATCCCGAATGGCTTGGCGGGGCGATCGGCGCAACGACGGCGCTTTGCATCTACGGCCTCGAGAAAACACTCCGCAAAGATCCCATCCACCCTAGATGGCCGGCAAAAGCTGGCTTCAAGCCGCTCATCGGACGTGCGAACGATTGCCGCACGCTGCAGGACTACATCAGCATGGTCTTGGCCGCATCGTGCATTCCTCCCATCTTACCGGACGGCGACTTCGAAGGTCGAAAGGTGCTGGACGGTGGCTTGATCGAAAACATTCCGGTTCGTCTCGCGGAAAACGAGCCCGGCCAGACGCTCGTTCTTCTCAGCCGCAAGTACGAGCGCGAGCTTCCGTCGACGAAACGCGTCACCTGGGTGCAACCTTCGAAGCCCATCAAGATCGACAAATTCGACTACGCGAACCCCGACGGCTTGGAGGAGACGTTCCAGCTCGGCGTGGACGACGGTCGGAAGTTCGGCCGGAGTTGTGTTCTGAGCGGCGAAGCCTATAGTTCCGCGCGGTGACGCGCTCCGTTCTGACACTTGCCATTGCGCTCGGTCTCGCGTCTGCCGCGGCGTGGCTTGCGAGCGGGCTTCAGCTCGACACCGGGCTCGAAGCGCTCCTCCCGGCTGACTCGGTTTCGGTTCTGTCGATTCAAGCGACGCGCGATAAGCTCGGCCTCGAAGAGCCGCTGACGATTCTCGTCGAAACCAACGACCCGAAGCGAAGCAAGGCGCTCACGTCGCAGCTAGCGGCCGAGTTCGCGAAGTGGCCTGAGACGGTCTGGGTGATGACCGGCTACGGTCTGGACGCGCTCGCCGAGCGTGCGCTGTACTACGTTGACGCCGAGACCCTCTACGAATGGAGCGAGCTTGCCGAAGAGTCGCTCGATTGGGAGGTCTGCAAGGCCTCGCCTCTGTGCGTGACCATCGCGGACCCGCCCGAGCTGCCCGACAGCGACGAGATTCGTGCGGCCGTCGATCGCTCGCCCGCGGGGACGGTGCTTCAGGAGCTCACCGGCCAGTCGGCCAAGCAGGCGGGCTCGAGCGAAGATGGCGACGGGGACGATGAGGAGCAAGCACTCTGTAACGATGCTGGCACCGTCTGCGCGGTGCAGGTCATGCTGAGCGGCTCGCCGGGCGACATTGGCTTCGCCCGGATGATCAAGGAGCGGGCGGAAGCGATCACCGTCCCGCTGGTCCAGTCAGAGCCCGAGGGGACGCGGATCGAGGTCATCGGGCGCTACCGCGTCGCCCCCTTCGAGCACGGCATCATCCTGAACGACCTTCGATTGGTCTCGATCCTCGCCGCGCTCGGCACGCTCCTCGTCGTGCTGATCTTCTTTCGGGACCTCACCGCGGTGGTGCAGCTCATGGTGCCCATGTTGAGCGGTCTCGCGGTTGCCGTCGGTTTGATCGTCCTGATTCAGCCGAAGATCAACATCATCAGCGCCGCTGCACTGGCCATCCTGGCAGGCATGGCGATCGACTTTGGGATTCATCTCTTGATGCACTACCGGTCCGCCCGCTCTGAAGGATTGAGTCCGGCCAGCGCAGCCAAGGCAAGCGTTCAAGAGCTCTGGGTGTCGCTCTTGGTCGCTGGCGCGACTACCGCTTGCGGTTTCGGGGCGCTGTCGATGACCGACTTTCAGGGCTTCTCCCAGATGGGTTGGATGGCTTCGCTTGGAATCATCGTGACCTTGCTTTGGACGCTTGCCGTGTTCCCGAGCATGGTTCGCTTGCTCCCGGGAAGGGTCACGAGCAATCAACAACCGGCGGCGAAGCAGCGCAGCGCCCGGGGCTTCGCCTGGATTGTTCTGCTGCTCGGGCTCCTGGCGATTCCCCTCGCCTTGCAAATCGGTTTCGAGCCCAACCTGGGCAAGCTGCAACCAGAGGGTGTCGGCCACGGCATGGACGACTCGATGATGCGCGCGCGCGGCAACATCAACGCACTCTACGTCGGCGCGTCGACCGAATCGGTCGATGAGGCGATCGACGACGAGCTGATGACCAAAGGCGCTGTCGAGACGCTGGGCGTCGAGCCGATCGTCGTCTCGGCCCAGGTGATCTTCCCGGAGGACTCGAATGAGAAGACCAAAATCCTGAGCGACCTGAAGGCGACACTCGTGCGAGCACGCGAAAAGGCGATCGAGCGCGAAGACAGCAAGCTCCTCGAAGAGCTCGATGAGCTCGAGCCCTGGGTCGACGTCGAGGGCCCGCCGCAGCCTGACCAAATCCCCAAATGGCTTGCCGCAACCCTGGTCCTCAAAGACGGCTCGATCGGAAAGAGCGGCATCATCTACGTGCCGCTGAGGGGCTCCAACGCCGAAGCGATGGAGCGGCTCGCAGCCTGGCTCGATCAGTTGCGCGCAGCCCATCCCGACGTGACCTTCGCATCCGCCGCGGCGCTCCTAGGCGAAGTGACCCCCGCGTTGATCGCCGATTCGCCGTGGATTCTCGCCTTGGTGTTCTTGGGCTTGATCGCAGCAACAGCGATCGCGAGCCGGTCGTTCGCCGTCACCACCGACGTATTCCTCGCGACGGCGCTGAGCACCGTTTTCTTCGCGGCGACGCTGACTCTTTTCGGGATCGATCTACATCTCTACAACCTACTCGCGGTGCCCGTGGTGGTCGGCCTGGCCGTCGACGGGGCAGTGCACGTCCGCTGGGCGAAAGACTACGACAGCCCGCGACAGCAATATGCGACCTACAAGGCCGTCGCCGCATCGACCCTGACTTCGATGGTCGCCTTTGGCGCCTTGATGACCGCCGACAGCCCAGGCTTACGGTCACTTGGGCAGGTCGGCGTGATCGGCCTCGGGGTTTCGCTGGCCGTGAACCTGATCTGGCTTCGCGCCTGGTGCACACCCAAGCAGCCCAAGAAGGCCTGAGTGCACATGCGGCATCGCGGTCATGCGCAGGCTCTGGCGCCACTGCGCGCGTGTAGATCTGTGCTAGATCGGCTCGCGTGATTTCGATCGTCGTTCCGACCTATCGAGAGGCGGACAACCTCGCTCTGCTTGCGGAGGCTGTCGACGACGCCCTTTCAGGCCCCGGACACGACTACGAGCTCCTCTTCATCGATGATGATTCCCAAGACGGCTCCGAGGAGATCTGCGCCGAGCTCTCCGCGCGCTTTCCCGTGCGCATCGTCGTGCGAAAGGGCGAGCGCGGGCTGGCGACCGCCGTCATTCATGGCATCTCGGTGGCGTCCGGCGACATCGTGGTCGTGATGGATGCCGATCTGTCCCACCCGGCAAGCGCCATCCCTGCCATGATCGCGCGCCTAGAGAGCGGCGAGAGCGATTTCGTGCTCGGCTCGCGCTACGTCGAGGGAGGTTCGATCCACGACGACTGGAGTGTCTTTCGCCGGCTCAACTCGATCATCCCGTCGCTCTTGGCGAAGCCTCTGTGCCCACTCAAAGATCCGATGAGCGGATTCTTTGCAATCCGACGCACCGACATGCCTCGCAAGAGCCATCTCTCGCCGGTCGGGTACAAGATCGCGCTCGAGATTTTCGTCAAAGGCAGGTTCAATCAACCGAGCGAAGTGCCGATTCACTTCTCGGATCGCCAGCACGGCGAAAGCAAGCTCTCGCTGAAGGAACAGCTCAACTTCCTTCGACACCTCGCTCGCCTCTACGCTTACAAGCTCCGCCCTGGCAAAGAGACGTGAAGCTGATCAGGGAGGATAGGACGGTCGCCTGGATCGTCATGGTCTTCGCGCTCTCTCAGCTCGTTGCGATCGGCTGGGACTTGCCGGGCTCGTACGGATGGGAGAACGACGGCATCGCGCCGCGCGACTTCTTTGCGGGAATCGCGATCAATCTCACGCCGGGACAGGGGCATCGCTATCCGATGTTCCACAATCTTTTGATTGGGGTTCTGTCCATTCCCATTCTGCTGCCCGCTGCGCTTTCGGCCGAGAGCTGGACCCTCCCGGACCTGATGGAGAAGATTCTCACCGTACCGACGATGACCGGCGTCTCGCTCGTCGCAAAGCTCGTGAGCGTGCTCATGGCCTGCATCGCTCTTCTCGTGATCGCCCGCATCGCCCGACGCACCGTCAGCGCTGAAGCGGGTCGCTGGGCAGCGATCTGGGCAGCAACTTGCCTGTCGTTTGCGTACTACGGACGGGTCAGCAACCTCGATGGGCCCTATCTGATGTGGACCGTGCTGGTGGTCGACCGGCTTCTCAGCGCCGCCGAAACGCGCAAACGCCGCGATTACGTCCTCTTCGGCGTGCTCGCGGGCGCGGCGGTCGCAACCAAGGACCAGGCCTATGCGGGCCTCGTCCTGCCGGGTTTGATCTACGTTCTGCTCTTGCCGCTTCGAAGCGATCGGCCCTTTGGGCCTCGGGCGGTTCACTACATGAACACCATGTTCGCGACCCTGGCCGGCGCCCTGTCACTCGGACTTCTGGGCGGAGGTCTCTTCAATCCGACCGGCTTCGTGGCGCGCCTTCGCGAGCTCACGGGAGGAGCCAGCCAAGATTGGATGACCTATGCGCGAACACCCGAAGGTCTGTTCCGGAACCTCGTCGACATCGTTCTGGGTCAGGAACTCTACTTCTGGCCGTGGTTGGTCGTCGCACTCTGCTGGGTCGGTGTCGGCATGGTCGTCGCGCGTCCCGGCGGCGAGGGCATCCGCGCGCGCACGTTCCGTCTCCTGCCATTGAGCGCCGGCATCAGCAGCCTCGTCTTCTTCACCCTGGTCGTTGCGCGCTGCGAGCACCGCTTCGTCCTGCCGATGGGGTTCTGGCTCGCGTACTACGGTGGAGTCGCATCCGCGGCAGTGCTCGCGCGTGTCGCGGGCAAGGGGCCGGTGGTGCTGCGCGGCGTGCAAGTTGCGCTAGGCCTGCTCGTGCTTTGGGCGGCCGCGCACAGCTTCGAAGTGCAGCTGACCCAACGCGGCGATGCGCGAAACGAAGTGCATGCATTCCTCGCTTCGCTCCCGGAAGGCACCCTCGTCGAAACCTACGGCTGGCTGGTTCACCTTCCGCACTTCGACGTGTCCGAGGCTTCGCCCTACCGCCTTCAGCGTGTCAGCAGACGCCCGATCAAGACACGCAACCCATTGGTCGGCGCCGAAGAGATCGACGAACCGTACGGCAACGTGCACGCCCGTCGTCCCGATGTGTTGGTCGTTCCCGAGTCCACCGCCCGCGAGTTCATTCCGCGTCCGCTCCGCCCGGGCATGGCCGCGGCGGCGGTAGGGCAACGCTTCCAGTCGGACATGGACGCGCAGACGTTCTTCCGCTCTGTCCTCAGCGATTCGCTCGATGGCTACGAAGTCGTATTCATCGCCGAACCGAAGCTGCCTGCCTGGGCCGAAAGGCTGGGTGCGAAGCCCGTTCGAGTGCATGCCAGCGTCGGCAACCGCCAGTGGATCCTGCGTCGCTCCGATCTCTGAGAGGCAGCTCACACGACCGAAAACGGCGAGCCGCGCAGATTATGCGCGCAGATCGTTCACGAAAAGAGCGATTCCGGTCGACGGCGCCGATGCAAACGGGCTGTCTGTTCAGCAGCCTGTCGTGCTCAATCCACCGCAGTGCCCCGGAGAACGTAAGCGAACTTCCGGCGATGACGCATCGCGCTCTGAAAAAAGGGGGTAGACAGAACGTCGCGCCATTGTGCATTCTCCGCAGCACCGGGGTCCACAGCGACTTCGGAATACGCATTCGGTGCGCTCTCGTTTCGAGAAGGTGGAGGTGCGACGTGAAGTATGGATGGATTGCGATAGTCGCCATGATGGCAGCCTTGTTTTCAACAGGGCAGGTTGCCGCTCAAGGCACATACGGGCCGGAAGAGATCGGTGCCGATGAGTCTCCCCTCTCTGACCCGGATACCAACGTCGACGACTCCATGTCCGAGCTCGATAAGCTCAGGGCGATGGATGCGGAGTCCGAAATGCCACTCGACTCGGCCGAGACCGGGATGGGCACCGAAGCCGCCGAGCGCGACCGCATGCGCAAGAGCGTCGGCGAAGTCGGCAAGAGCGTTCGTCGAGACGAAGAAGACGCCATCCCGCTGAAGTTTCAATTCCATGGCTACTACCGCGCTCGCTACAACTGGATTGGCAACGCACCGATGCCAGTTGGAAGCGTCCCGGGCGCGGAGTCGCGTTTTCCGAGCAAGAACGCCTCGTACGGGGAAATGCGATTGCGTCTCGATCCCGAGGTGACCTACGGTCCAAACCCCGACCTTCCCATCGCGCGCCTTCGCTTCACCATCGACGGCTTGGACAACGTCACATTCGGTGACAACGCTCGCGTATTCAGCGTGCCACTGTTCGCGGTCGATCAATCCGCCACCGACCGCAATGGCTTCGACCTCGACGAAACGCTCAAGCTCGAGCGCGCCTGGATCGAGTTCCTAGTCCCCATCGGCCAGATCCGAGTCGGCCGAATGGAGTCGCAGTGGGGTCCGGGCCTTCTCACACACGCCGGTAACGGGCTCGCCGAATGGGGTGAGTTCTACCGCGGCGAGACCTTTGACCGAATTCTATTCGCGACGAGGCCGATCACCTTGGCGCGTGGCATCAGCAAGGGCGACACCCGGCAGACCCCACTGATCTACGCGTTCCTGTACGACCGGCTCTCACAGGATCCCGTCGTCGACCCGGTGATCTCGTCCGCCGCGGACGGCAGCTCCGGAGCCGCAACCAACCCGAACTTCAAACCGTTTTATACGACGTTCCCAGAGCGCTCGACCTATCCGCTCGCGTATCTCACGAACCTCGATCGGCGCGTGAACGAAATCGCCAATGTCCTTGCCTGGTTCGATGAGGACTTCGGCCGCGCGGCAACGGATGAGTTTTTCATTGGGACTTATGTGCTCTACCGATGGCAACAGTCGACCCAGAGCCGAATCATCATTCCGGACGTCGCGTGGCGTTTGAAGAGCACATTCAAGAAGAAGAGAAACCTGGCGCTCACGACCGAGGGTGAGTTCTACCCGATCTTCGGACACAGCGGTGCGCTTGGTTTCACCGGGGCTCAGCCCGGGGTCAGTCCGAGCTGTCCTCCCGAGCCGTGCGCGGAAGGCTTCGCACGTATCTATAACCTCATGGCCCGTATCGGGGTCATGGACGAGGGCTCCTGGGCCTTTCAGGCCGAGGGCGGCTGGGCATCGGGTGACGACAATGTCCTATCGGGCGCGTTCCCCGGCACACCCATCGAGGACCCCAAGGTCCTGAGGACTCGCGGCTTCAACGAGAACATCAAGGTGGGCCTCTTGATGTATCAGGTCGCACTCAAGGCGCTGACCTACCAGGCACTGAGCCCACTCAACGCGCAGGAGCTGGGCGCCAACGGCAGCGTTTGGAACTCGAAGTACCTCATGCCCAGCTTCCGGTTCACGGTCGTCCCAGGGCTCGAGGTGCATACGCAGTTCCTCGTGGCTTGGGCCGACAAGCTCGACCCCGTCGTCTACGGGGCGGGCAACGGAAACGACAAATGCACCTTCGCGGCTGGTTGCTTCATGGGCTGGGAGGCCGACCTCGCCCTTCGCGCCAGGATGGGCGCCAAGGACATCATCTGGGTCGACCTCGAAAC